>NZ_VHTA01000001.1:0-559044 GCF_030851525.1 Vibrio sp. 2017_1457_13 | reverse complement strand
TCCAAGAGATGGACGATGCCAATTCATCACTGGAAGCAAGCGCTAAATCGCTTTATGATTATGTTTGAAGAACGATTAACTGATTACTTGTAAGCAATAGCAGTTACACAAAATTATTTACAGGGTCTGCTTGTAAGTACCCGCGAGTGTATTCTACTGATTTTAAAAAATCTCAAGATGGTTATCTTCGAAGTGGTAATGCGGAGACATTTTTTGATTTACATATCAATGCTACTCAATTGAAGGTCTACAAATTCCTGTCTTTGAAAATAAACGACGTTTATATTTTAGAACACTTAAAAAACTCTAATATCGCATTGCTTGCCGAAACATTCGGACTTAGTGGAGCGTTTTTTGAGAATATTGTGAACATGTTTACTGATTGCATTTATTCGCAATCTGTTGACACTGATAGGTTTGTAAAACAAGTTTATTTTCCTATTGGTTTTGAGCAGTACCATCAACTTTCTCTGTTAACACCAGCTGGTTTGGTCTTCAATATGAAAGCCAAAATTGATTGGATTACCAGTCGTTCACCTCAAGCTTACTCTGGGAAGAAAGCTAGAAAGAACAATGATTACCATGAACTGGGTTACAAAACGCTATCGGATCTTACGGTAACAAAGCATGGTGGTGATCATCCTAAAAATATTTCTGGTTTAAATAACAAATACCAGACTTACTATTTGTTATCGTCCATTCCGCCGGAGTTAACACCTCGCGATATTCGTCTGCCGAGAACGGATTTTTTCAAAGAGAGTTTTACCGCTTGGCAAGCCAAAGAGGTGATTGAATCGCTGCATCGACTTTTTCTTACCGACTACAACAACATCAATCTCCGTGATGGCCGTGACTACCGCATTCAGCAATACGTAGATTTGGTGATTGAGAAAATGTGGCAAGTACGTCTTTTCCTTGAAGAGTATTCCGGTGAGTTATCGAGTGCGTTGCCGTTGGAGCAAAAAATCTGGCTCTATCCAGAGTTTGCTGAGCAGCGTCAGCACGAGGATGAGTGGCTCGATAAAATTACTCGCCACATTGCGCGAGGCTTAATCAATCATTACAGCCGCAGCAAAGTAATCGCCAACCCCGTCACATTGGCAGACCAAGAGCTGCTGGCGATAGAAAAGGTGGTTGCCAGCAATAAGGAGAACTTGCGATGAACGTATTGATTTTACCGCATTTAAAAATTCACAACGCCAATGCACTTTCAAGCCCCTTTACTATTGGCTTTCCGGCCATGACGGCATGGCTAGGCTTTGTGCATGCCTTAGAGCGCAAGCTGAACCAGGCTGGGTTATCCGAACTCATGCTGCACAGTGCTGCGGTGGTGAGCCACCGTTGTGATGTACAGACTCATAAAGGCGAAGGTGACTTTGTTTATTCAATTATCGGTACTGGCAATCCACTCGATAAGGATGGTTCACGCTCGGCATTTATCGAGGAAGCACGCTGTCACTTAGATGTGTCCCTCGTCATTGAGTGGAGTGGCAATGACGAAGAACTTCAGCAGCCAGACTTTACCCAGCAGTTGCAAGCGGTGATCGCGACGATGAAAGTGGCAGGAGGTGACGTTCTTTCCGTTGGGAAGCCCTCAATCAAATCTGTGATTACGGAACAGGATACCGCTCAAGTCCTACGCCAATTAATGCCAGGCTATGTGCTGAACGAACGCCGCGATTTAATGATTGACGCCATGCAGCAAGGCGCCGACGCGATAGATGCGCTGCTTGGGTATCTAACCGTACACCACCATTGTGAACAGCTTGAAGACCAAAGCGTTGTTTGGCATAGCCAGCGCAAGACGAGTGGCTGGATTGTGCCAATTGCCACAGGGTTTCAAGGTATTTCACCATTAGGTGAGGCAAAAAATCAGCGCGATCCATTAGTACCGCATCGCTTTGCCGAAAGTGTGGTCACACTGGGTGAATTTGTCATGGCGCACAAAATCAAACACCTCGATGACATCCTTTGGCAATACCACCCTGATTTAGAAAACGATCTCTACCTTTGTCAGCAAGTTAACCCTATCAACGAACATCAATAAGGAACAACTCATGGCTAAAAATAACGACACCGCTTCAGTACTTGCATTTGAAAAAAAACTTGTCCCATCCGATGGCTACCTCTTTGGATGCCAGTGGGAAACCAAAGAGCAAGCAACCCCATTAGCGCTGCAAGAAAAATCAGTGCGTGGCACAGTTTCCCACCGCCTTAATAAAGGTGGTGAAAAGGATATTATGAAGCTGGATATGGATATTGCATCTCCAAATCCGCAGCGGGTGGATGCCTGTGCGTTGGGGCTAGAGCAAGATACCCTGAAGCTACATTTCACGCTCAAAGTATTAGGGGGGCTTGCCCAACCTTCGGCGTGTAACAATGCGCTATTCAAACAGAGCTACAGTGCTGCGGTTTCAAAGTACATTACCCAATATGGTTGTTTCGAATTGGCCAAACGCTATGCCACCAACCTTGCCAATGCCCGTTTTCTATGGCGCAACCGCGTTGGCGCAGAAGAGATTGAAGTGCAAGTCAAGGCATTGAACAAAGGGGCTGAGCAGGCGTGGACTTTTAATGCCAAACAATTTAGTACTCGACACTTTGATCATAACGATTCACAGATCAATAGTTTGGCCGACAGAATTGCTCAGGTACTGGCCAGCGAAACGGATCATTTGATGCTGCAAATTGACTGCTACGCTAAGGTCGGTAAAGCCCAAGAAGTCTACCCAAGTGAAGAGTTAGTAATGGATAAAGGCAATAGCAAATCCAAGAAAAGTAAAATCCTGTATGCGGTTAATGAGCATGCTGCGATGCACTCACAAAAAATTGGTAACGCACTGCGTTCCATTGATACTTGGTACCCAGATTACGCATCTGAGGAGCAAAGTGCAGGTGCTATTGCAATAGAGGTTTATGGTGCAGTTACCAATTTAGGTAAGGCATTCCGAACGCCTAAAAAAAATGACTTTTACACCTTTTTTGATAAATGGGCGCGTGGTGAAAGCTTGCCTCGTGAAGAAGATGAGCATTACGTTATGGCGGTATTGGTGCGTGGTGGTGTATTTGGCGAAAGTGACAAAAAGGGGCAGTGATGAACTACTACCAAGAAATCACCTTGTTACCAGAGGCAGAAATACCTCTTGCCTTTCTTTGGCAAAACGTATTTCAACAAGTCCACATAGCCTTGGTGGAGCACAAAGTGGCGAGCAACCAATCTCTGGTTGCGGTTGGCTTTCCTGATTATCGTCAAGCGAAGTTTCCGCTGGGCAGTAAGTTGCGTCTCTTTGCTAAAGAGCAAGCGACACTGGAAAAGTTGGCTATCCACCGTTGGTTAACTCGGTTAGAAGACTATGTGCACATCAAAGGGATCAAACCCGTACCAAACGATGTGACTTACGTAAGCTTTGTGCGCAAGCAGGTGAAGTCGCCCGAGCGAATAGAGCGGGATATGCAGCAAAAAGCGGCACTATGGGCTGCTAAATCGGGTCAATCGCTTGCAGAATGCTTAGCCGTACTTGAACAAAGCAAGCCGACAGCCTTGTGCTCTTTACCGTTTATTTACTTGCATAGCCAGCAAACGAAGCAGCGCTCCCCTGAAAAAAGCAGTAAGTTCCCGCTGTTTATTCAGATGGAGCAACAAAGCACATCGCAAGATGGGGCCGTCGATTGCTATGGTTTGAGTAGCAAAGCGAATGGACAATCAGCATTGGCTACCGTGCCGCACTTTTAAATTGAACGAAAAAGGGTATTTTTACCCTTTATTTTTGCTATTTAAAAATAAGCTTTAAATACAATAAGTTACAACGAGTGGTTTTTTATAAGGTAAAAATGCAATTTTTATCCTAACTAACTGTTGTAACTTATTTTTATTGATTTATTCTATAGTTCACTGCCGCACAGGCAGCTTAGAAAGTATATGTCAATCTATCGTTTAAGCCAGTTTCGTTCACTGCCGCACAGGCAGCTTAGAAAATTAAGCTGAATCATGTCGAGATACTTTGGCCGTTCACTGCCGCACAGGCAGCTTAGAAAGCAAGAAGTACAAGCGTAATGCTTTGCGATAGGTTCACTGCCGCACAGGCAGCTTAGAAAGCCTTCGGGCGGCTTGGAGTTAACATGATACTGTTCACTGCCGCACAGGCAGCTTAGAAAGACTAGCTGTTTAAGCAAAACGCCAGCCTTGCGTTCACTGCCGCACAGGCAGCTTAGAAATATAAAAAGGCGAAAAACTACGTACAAGACAAGTTCACTGCCGCACAGGCAGCTTAGAAAGTAGACAGGAGAGAGCGCTAGGAATTAGTCGCGGTTCATTGCCACACAGGCAGCTTAGAAAGTAAAATGCCAGTTGGTTATGCGCTGGACCATGTTCATTGCCACACAGGCAGCTTAGAAAAACCATTACACGCTCACCAGTCATCCCCGCGAAGGCGGGGATCCATCCTGCAACAGATGCCAAGTGCTTAAGTGAGCGATCAATGGTCACCGTTTACTGATACTGCGCATAGATTCCCGCCTACGCGGGAATGACGGTTTTGTGTGGTTTTGGGATATGATCTCCATGGATCCCCGTCATGTTTTGCCTGCTACTGTTGTGAGGCAGGGAAATGAAAGTGTAGCGATCATCGAAAACTGATCCACTAAATACAATTGGTCAGCATAGACTCCCACCTTGACGGCAATGATGCTTGACGCTTTGAATATTCGATTATTCACCGTGATTACAAGAAAGCGTGAGTTTCTTAACAATATGTGCGCCTAATTCCTTAGACACTACGTTGTATGATTGATGTGAGTGGTGGAATACATGAGCTCCCTAACGTTACCTTGCCAGCGAGAGATTGATCTCTCATCGCTATCGTCGCCTCGACAGAGAGAGCACACTCATCGTATCGAGAATAATAACCGGAATTTTTTATGATGGAGACGCATCTATCCTACTTTCGGTTACGTATTACGCTGAGTGTGTTTATAAAAGGAATAGTACCAGCGTATGTTTTCTGCTGATGAGCAATCAAGAATTATTGAAATGGCATGGGAAGATAGAACGCCATTTGAAGCTATTTTTCACCAATTTGGTTTAACTGAACTACAGGTGATTCGTTTTATGCGCAGGCATCTAACCACACGTAGTTTTAACTTGTGGCGAAAGAGAGTCAGTGGCAGAGAAACCAAGCACCTTAAATTACGTCCACCTGAAGTTGATCGCGGTTACTGCCCGACTCAATATAAACCTCGTTAACGGGTTTATTGATTGGGGATCCTGGTCAGGTCTGCTAAAGTGACGACCTGCCAGCGATCAAGTTGATAGCGCTGGAGTACCTAAGACTAGGAAAAACTTTGACCAATAATGATATTTTCTGCGCTTTGCGCACGACGTTTGCTTTTAACGACCAAACTTTATTAGAGATTTTTCATCTCGCGGATAACGAGACAACACCAGCACAATTAGCCTCTTGGCTGAGCAAACCGCAAGCCCCTGAGTTTGCTGAACTGAGTGATCCGCAATTAGCGAGTTTTTTAAATGGTTTGATTAACCTCAAACGCGGCAAGCGTGAAGGGGAAGCGGCAAAGCCAGAAGCGAATTTGAATAATAATATGGTGTTTCAGAAACTGCGTATTGCGTTAAATTTGCAAGCTTATGATTTACTGATTCTTTTTCAGCAGGTTGGGGTTGAGCTGAGTAAAAACGAAATCGGCGCTTTTTTCCGTAAGCCGGGTAATAAGCATTACCGAGAGTGCAGTGATGCAACGTTACGTCAGTTTTTACAGGCTGTTGAACATCACACGCCAGCCGTTACAGAGTAACCGTAAGCTAACAATAGTGTCGTGAACATCGTGAGAAGCGATCCCTTCTCACGATATTGTTATCTCTCTTCACTGATATCGAGCGGTAGGGTGAACTTAAAACAGGCCCCACCCAAACTCGAGCTCGAGGTTACTATCAAATGCCCATGATGTTGACGGGCGATTTGTTCAGCAATCGCTAATCCTAATCCAAAACCACCACTGGCCTTATCTCGCGCCGATCCGACTCGATAAAACGGTTTAAAAATATGTGGCCAATGGGTTTCCGGGATCCCGGGACCATCGTCTTCAATCGTCACTGTCCAATCAATATAATCACAACTGACACTGATTTTTACTTGCTGCTTGGCATAGCGAGAAGCATTGCGTACGACATTAGAAATGGCACGATTCAATAAATTACTATCGACTAGTGGCGTTGGCCATTGCTGTGGCGCTTGCAATTCAATGGTTACTGGCGACTCGATTTGCCATTTTTCGATTTGCGTTGGCAGCCATTGCGCTAGGTCGAGGCTAATGAAGGTTAATGGCGTCGTTTCCATTTTACCTAAGCGAAGCAGCTCGTTAATCATCTCTTCGAGTTCGTGGATGTCATCTTCGATGCCAGCAATGTATTTATCCTTTTTTTCTGGCATATCTTGCAGCATATCAAGCTGACACTGAATCCGAAACAGCGGGGTGCGCACCTCATGGGCAATCGCGTTGGTGAGCATTTTATGACTTTCAATCAGATGAGAGATTTTATCTGCCATAGCATTAAAGCTGCGGTTAAGCGTTCCCAATCTCATTGACCCCGTCTCTTTAGCTCGAATGCTTAAGTCACCTTTGGCTAAGGCTTGCGTTACTTGTTCAAGGTGTTTGAATCGCCACATAAATAGCTTCATCATCACCATGCTGTACACGGCAAAGCAACCCATTAAAACCAGGACAAAAACCCAACCTTCGATCTCTGAGGCAATCCAAATCTCAGCTTCTGGATCGCGATAGATATGATAGATGGTATCGGTTGGATTAAAGGTAAATATAGAGCCATCGTCGTCGGTGGTAAACACCCCATGATTGGCTAGTCGCTCTCTAACTTGAGGGGTCAGTAAAGGGGAGTTTTCGGACAGCGCGTCAATGACTAGCCAGTTTGCATCGGCAATGGCTTGCAGTTTTTCTTTGGCAACGTCAACCCCATGCTGATCGGCGACAAATTCTAAAAGCTCAAGGCTACTTTGAATTTGCTGACTGCGTGCGACTAAGTCAAGATCAGGAGAGAGCCAGTCATTAATGCTGACATAACTCACTAGAGTAAACATAAAAATACCGACTAGAGCGAGATAAAGCTCTAAATAAAGACGTTTCATAGTCTCCCTTTATGACCAACTTTCTGGGACAAATAAATAACCTTTACCACGCAAGGTTAAGATACGTTTTGGGACCGATGAGCTGTCGCCAAGTTTACGGCGTAAAATGGCCACTTTATTGTCGATGGTTCTATCAAGACCATCGTACTCAATACCACGGGTTTCTTTGACTAAATACTCGCGTGACAGCACTTGCTCAGCATGGCTAGCCAGTAACCACAAAAGGTCAAATTCACTGTCGGTAAGTACAATATCTTCACCAGAGAGAGAGCATTGACGAAGCTTATGGTTGATACTGAGCTGCCCAAAATGAAGCTGATGATCGTTGTCTGGATGCGCTAACTCGGTTTGTTGTTGGCGACGTAATAGCATGCGGATTCTCGCCAATAATACCCGAGGTTTAATCGGTTTATTAACAAAGTCATCGGCGCCTAGCTCAAGGGCTGCGACATGGTCGATATCATCATCACTGGCGGTTAAAAAGACAATTTTCCCTTTGTAGTCGTTACGAATCTCTCGGCAAATCGATAAGCCGTCTAAACCGGGTAGCATCAGGTCGAGAATCACTAAATCTGGCTGAACTTGCAAAATCAACGCGCTGGCTTGTAGGCCATCATGAGCCAGATGAACCTCAAACTCATTATTTTCTAAATAGCTAGTCAGGAGCTCTGCTAGCTTTACATCGTCTTCGATAAGTACAATTTTCATAAGCGAATCATCAGTTAAAAATAGAGTGGATACAATAGGGGCGGACAAAACGGTACATTACGTGGTGCTGTGTACGGCTTGCATACATACGCGTACAAAACATGAGTTGTGTCACAAAAAGTAAGTAACTATAGTTCGGGCCAATACGTTAATAGTACGAGTATCATCCCATGAATTCTATACAACCCTATGAAAACCGTACGCGTTTAGTCGGCCTCGACTTTTTACGCGGCTTGGTTATTTTTATGGCCATCTTTGAACATTATACGGGGTATTTAAACTATTGGTATGTGGATTTTTTCCCTAAAGAGAGCGATTTTTATGAGACATTATATCGTTCACACTTACCAATGTTGGGGCAACTTGTCCCGATGGACAGTTTTACTGGACAAGTCTCAGCATGGTTGATTCCTTGGGTGAGTCAAGTCTATTTAGCGTTAGCGGCCTTTAATCTTTCGGCGCGATCATCTGAGCATATGCGAGCAACACTGGTGAAAAAACTGGCTCTGTTTTTGAGCATTATTTTTGTGTTGTACATTGAAGGTTTTATTATTGCGCCTAACTTTGGTGAGGCAATTTCATTTTATCCGGTCATGCTATGGATGACGTTACTGGCTTTTTTCTCTATTGTTTACGCCTTTTTTGGTATTCGCGGCATGTTGGTGTTGACCGTATTGAGTACCATCGTCAGTCAGTTGGGTGTGACATCATTACTAGAGCATGCTGAACTATGGATGCAAACCCATGTTCATCCCGGTTATGAGTTGGATGCGCGGTTAGATCTGTTTATGGCCAGTGGGTGTTTTGGTTTCCTCTACGGGTGGGTGTGGCATCATTACGCTGAAAAACGTGATGCGCTGAATAAACTGGTATTGGGTATTGCGCTGGTGGCTTTATCGCTTTATTTCTTGAATGGTCAAGCCGCGACGATTGATTTGCATGATGTCTATGCCGAAGAGCATGCCTTAGCAGAAGATACCATTGGTCGTCTCGGGATTTGGGGCACGGAATTTTTGGTGATTGGTTTAATTTTAACACTGAATCAAGCGGGAATTCGCTTAAGCTGGCGACCACTCAATTGGATTGGCATGTACTCACTAACCGTGTTTATTTTCCATAAGTCGATTTTTATCTTCTTATGGGGTCCGTTGCTTACTTGGGCTTCAGCAAAGATGGGAACGACTTTACCCAATAATTTCTTGCTGATCTTTACTCTATGTTCATTATCGGTTGGCATCATTTATCTGTTCAAGCGTTCGGGCATTATTTGCCATCTGATGGGCGATCATCAAGATCAGATGTGGAAAGACGTTTACCGTAAGAAGAGGTTATCGGATGCTTAATCCAACGATGATTCTCGCTTACCAAGCTATCATCGTGCTCACGCTGACCCTATGGGTCGGCGTGGTGCGTTGTGATGAGTTTAGCCTTGGGGCCAGTTTTGGTATTGATAGCCCTGCGGTGAGTTCCTCAACCAAATGGGAGTGGTCACCGAGCATTGCTTACGAAAAAGAGACGGAGTTTGGACTGTTTTTTGCTCAGGGAGGTGAAGCGGGGGTGGCTTTACCTATGCCTTATTGGGACAAGGCTTATTTTACCGTTGGCCCAGTCTTATTGAGCGAAGAGCAGGGCTCATCACGAATCGGTTCAAGTTTGCGTATCGGGTATTTATTTACTGAATCACTGTCGGCCTCATTAGCATGGCAGAAAGATTGGTCAAATGCTGTCGGATCACAGTGGTTGATTGATGGCTCCTATCGACTTAATGATGAGTGGAGTATCAATGGCTGGTCTCGCTATGCAGACAAACATAATCAAGCGTTACGTGATGTCTCTGGGACTTGGCGTGATGTCGGCATCAGTGTTGAATGGGAAACGCCGTTTTTATCCGATTGGGTGAGCTCGGTGGAGGTTGGCGTTAATCATCAAGTCGATAGGAATTTCACCGAGCCAGTGCTGATTTGGAGTGTACGTTATCTGTTTTGGTAATCATCCTTTACCACGATTCATCCCGCATACTTTGTCATTGAGGTCAATCGGTGTTAATGCACTTGCTTATGGGGTTAGATTCAGACAAAGCCATACATTTCATGACTGAATGATTTTGATGTTTATCCTTATAATAAATATTGTTAATCACTAATAGGATCGCTGTTTACTATGTCGAAAACATTGGCACTTTCTCCGATTATGGGCTTGATGGCTTGCCTTGGGCTTCACTCCCCTCACGTGTTAGCGGAGCCCGTCGCTTGGGATCAAGCGGGGCAGGTTTGGCAAACACAGCAATCTGCACATTTTGTGGTCCATTTTTGTAGTGAACTCGCCAGTAGTGCAGCACGTGCATTAGATATTGCTGAGCAGGTTCATCAAGAGCTCGCGTCTCAGTTTGCACAAATGCCCAGCGAGAAAACGCATCTCACCGTAGTCGATGATTATGATTACTCTAACGGATGGGCTACGCCACTGCCTTACGCACAGATACGTCTGATCATCAATCCACCTAGCGATGTGAATGGCTTAGAAGGTAATGATGAGTGGCTGCATTTACTGATCCGTCATGAATATACTCATATTATCCATATGGAAATGAATGATGGTGCTGTTACCATTGGACGAGGCATTGTCGGCCGTCATCCTCTTTTATTCCCACATGCTTTTACCCCCTCGATGCTATTGGAAGGTTTGGCGGTCTATATGGAAAGCCAAAACGATCATGGTGTGGGTCGATTACACAACAGCCACTTTGCAATGCAGATGCGTATGGAAGTGGCGAGTGGTGAGTTAGCCGATATTGAACAAGTGGTGGTGGCGAATAAGCGTTTGCCCTTTGGCAGTAACTATTTGTATGGTGCTTATTTTGTTCAGTATCTAGCCAAAACCTATGGTGAAGAGTCTGTTCAGGCCTTTTTAACCGATTACAGTGGCTATTTGGTTCCGGGACTTTTCTTAAATCTCAGTGCTAGACACATTTTTGGGAAAGATTTTTTCGCGCTTTGGGAAGAGTTTCGTGCCGATTTGAACACGCAGTTTGCCGATCAACTGACTTCGAATGAGGCGTTTACTTACCATGAGTTCGATGCTCAGCCATTTGAGTATTTGTTAGCCCATGACAATGACACATTACTCGCTTGGCGTCGAAATGGCGACGATCGTGCGAATCTTGCTCAATGGGATGCTAAACGTGGTCAATGGCAGAGCCTGATCAGTACCAAAAGCTTAACCAGTATCGACTCGCATCCGACGCAAGGGCTAGTGGTTTCGCAGATCAATTCGTATGTTGATGGGCGTGTTTTTAATGATCTGTATCGTTATGTTGATGGTCAGTGGCAGCGTTTAACTGAGCAGCAACGCTTTGTGCAAGCACGCTGGAGTAACGATGGACAAAGCATTTTTGCGGTCCGTCATCAGCAAGGTCTGGCTGAGTTATGGCAAATCGAATTAAACGGCAAGCAAACTCAGTTGTGGCAGGGTGAAGCCAATTGGGTATTAGGCGATATGGCCGTGGCACCAAACGGTGATATTTATGCCACAGTGAAAGCGCCTTTTCAGTCGTGGAATATTATGCGTTTTGATCAGCCAACGCAAAGCTGGATGGCGGTCACTGAAACCGCCGCTACTGAACATCAATTGAGCTTTACTGCGCAAGGCGATTTACTGTTCAGCGCCGATTATACTGGGCGTTATCAGATTTATCGTCTTGATTTGCAAACCAATATCGTTGAACAATTAACCGCAGAAATCGGCGGTGCATTTTCACCGCAATCGGGGCCTGAAGGGATTGTTTATCAAGCGTATGAGCATGATGGTTACCATCTGCGTCGTGTAGAGAATCCGCAAGGACTTGCCGATATACCGCTATCGACGCTACCGGTGGCCAACACCGTGAATGCGGCTCCGATAGCCACGATTACTGCTACAGAGAAAAGTCAGCCCACAGGATACTCGCCATTATCGACGTTAGCGCCACGTTATTGGGTACCCGTATGGCAGTCTGATGATAATCAATCGTTATTTGGTGTTGCTACTAGTGGCTCCGATGTATTGGGTCGCCACCAATATGAGATCATGGCGGCATGGGACAGTAAAAATGCGTTTGCTGCTTATCAACTTGGCTATCAATACGATAACCGCTGGCAAGCGACATTAAGTCGTGAACATGAGTTTAAATTTAACGCATTAACGGGTAAAGACGATCGGATTGTTCGTCAGGATGATTTCACACTGCAGCGTAACCATTTATGGCATGCGTTTGATGACCACTTAAACGTTGGCGTCGGAGCGTATTGGCAGAAAGAAGCGCTGGTTAAATCTCCTCAAGGTTCTCACTATGCGGACGCGAGTAATGAATGGCTGGCCGGTGGTGCGATTCAATGGGATAACCGTGAAGACTTGTTGAATATCCCCGGTTACGCTTGGGGACATTACGCTGACTTAGTGTGGGAAACCAATATTGACGGTGACTACTCAGGACAGAAGTGGCAAGCACAGTGGCAGGCGAACTGGGATTTACCCGGACGTTTACGCTTAACAACGCATTTGGCCGCCGGTTATGCCGATGCTAAAGCTAAACCTTTTGAACTTGGTGGTTATACGGGTGACGAAGCACAACTTTATGGCCGAAATGAACTTAAACTACGCGGTTATGGTTCTGCGGCGCAAGTGGGCCAGCAATATGCCACACAAAGTATTGAGCTAAGCCGTTTGCTGTATCGAGCTGAGCGAAATTGGGGCTTATGGCCGATTGGTTTAGGTGACATTTCTGCGACCGCATTTGTTGATTCTGGTTCCAGTTGGAATTCTCAGCAAAGCTACAGTGCATTAACGGGCATCGGTGCTGAGTTACAAATCGATGCGATCGTTTTGTATGGTAATGCGTTACCGATTCATATTGGATATGCTCATGGCTTAGACAGTAAGCTAGGCAAAGATGAAGTGTACATTAAGCTCGCGGCTGAGTTTTAAACGCGCACCACTATTATTATCGGTTGTAAAAAGGGCAGAATGATTTCTGCCCTTTTTTATTGCTGAATCGATCGATAATCCCTCGATTTACGTATCAAAATAAAATTTAATCATCGGTTACTTTTTATGTCCATACGCTCTCTTTATTGGTTTACCAATGACTTACGGATTTCAGATAACCCATTATTGGCTCAAGCCGCGCAAAATAGTCACCAGTTGACTTGCTGTTATCTGATCCCTTCGTTAACGCCTTTAGATCAACGTTTTCAAGTTGTGGCCAGTAATGGCTTGGCCAAGCAGCGGTTTTTACTAGAGAGCTTGGCGGATTTGGATGCAAAATTGCAAACGCTCGGTCAATCATTACAGATAGCCACCGGAGAGGCGGTATCGCAGCTTTGCCAGTTTATTGAACTGACCGAAGCCAATCATTTGTATGTGTCTGAATCTGTCGACTTTGCCATTCATCAAACGTTACGTGAAGTACGCTTACGCTACCCACAATTAACGGTGGTCTCTCTTAATACTCATCGTTTATTTGAGCAAGCCGAATTACCGTTTTCGTTAGCGGCGTTACCTGACTCTTTTTCTGTTTTTCGTAAACAGGTCGAATCACTCGACGGTCGATATTCATCGCAATCAGCGCGGTGGAATAGCGATATCACGGCTTTGCCACCCAGTGTTCTTCCATCGTCGAGCTCTTGGTTATCGACCGCCATCAGATCCATCAATCTTGAGTTGCGGTCTTCGCCGCTGTGGAGAGGCGGTGAAAGTGCTGCCTTAGAGCATCTTGAAGATTATTTTTCTAGCGATGCGCCATTGATTTATAAACAAACGCGTAATGCGTTAGATGAATGGGAGTCTTCGACGAAGTTTTCGTCTTGGCTTGCCAATGGTTGTCTCTCGATTGGCCGTTTATTAGCAAGGCTTAACGATTATGAAACGCAACGAGGAGCGAATGAGTCGACATACTGGATTTATTTTGAATTGTTGTGGCGAGAATATTTTCAATGGTACGCCCTTAAATATGGGGCGCAATTATTTCAATTATCAGGTATCAAAGGTCAAGTGCCGTTGACCAGCTACTATCCGCAACGGATGCGCAGTTGGATCAATGGTACAACCCCTTATCCGATTGTGAATGCGGCAATGAAGCAATTAAAAGCCACAGGATACCTGTCTAATCGAAGTCGTCAGCTTGTTGCCAGTTGTTTGGTGCATGAGTTAAGCATCGATTGGCGCTATGGTGCGCAGTATTTTCAATCACAATTAATCGATTATGATGTCGCCAGTAATTGGGGTAATTGGCAATATTTAGCGGGAGTTGGCGCGGACCCGCGCGGTCATCGCCGCTTTGATTTGGCTAAGCAGACCGCGTTATACGATCCTGAGTTGAGTTTTATTCGTCATTGGCAGGGGGAAGCGGATCAGCACAGTATTGATGTTGTTGATATGGTTGATTGGCCTGTCTCTCCAGCGCAATAAGCGTACGATTATTGTTCAAGCGTGGCGCCATTCACTTTTTGTCATCATTCTCATCGATTCGACACACCTTTTGGCTCGGTTATCATGAATAAGTTTGATATACATCAAACTTATTTGTGTTTTTATACCGAGTCGATCGCTATTAACCCTAATTGGCAATGGCAAAACACAATAAAAATAGCAACGAGTAAACCAAATTGGAGTGGGACTCGTAATTAACAAGTAAGTTAATAATCGTTGTGTCATTGCCTAGCGGTTTTTTAGATTGAGGAATACGTGATGTTAGATACCCTCATGTTGTCGCGGATACAGTTTGCGGCCAATATTAGTTTTCATATTTTATTTCCGACCATCACCATTGCGTTAGCGTGGATCATGGTGTTTTTCAAGTGGCGTTTTGTTCGTACTCAAGCTCAATTATGGCTTGATTTGTACTATTTTTGGGTCAAGGTATTTGCGCTTACCTTCGCTCTTGGGGTTGTCTCTGGTATTACCATGAGTTTCCAATTTGGCACCAACTGGCCGGGTTTTATGGAAAAAGTCGGTAATGTTGCCGGACCATTACTGGGTTATGAAGTGATGACCGCTTTCTTTATGGAAGCGACCTTCCTTGGTGTGATGTTGTTTGGACGGGGTCGTGTTCCTGAATGGGTACACACCTTAGCCACCGTACTGGTTGCGATTGGTACCTCACTCTCTGCCTTCTGGATTTTAGTCCTTAATAGTTGGATGCATACGCCAACGGGTTATGAACTGATTGACGGCATAGTACATGTGACCAGTTGGAAAGAAGTGATTTTTAATCCTTCTATGCCTTATCGTCTCGCCCACATGTTACTTGCTTCGTTACTCACAGCCAGTTTTGTTATTGCTGGGATCTCGGCTTATCAGTACCTGCGTAATTCACAACTTAACGCCGCCAAAGTTGGCATGAAAGTAGCGATTATTCTTGCCGCTGTTGGTATTCCGGTGCAGATTTTGGTCGGTGATTTACACGGTTTAAATACGCTTGAACATCAGCCTGCGAAAATCGCTGCGATGGAAGGGGTGTGGGAAACTGAACAAGGTGCGCCATTACTGCTTTTTGCTTGGCCCGATGAAACCACGCGCAGTAATCATTTTGAAGTCGGGATCCCTAAATTAGCGAGCTTCATTTTAACCCATGACTTAAATGGTGAAATTCAGGGCTTAAATGAGTTTGCGCCAGATCATCCTCCGGTCAAGCCTTTATTCTTTGGTTTTCGGATCATGGTGGGTGTCGGGATGTTGATGCTATTGGTGAGTTGGTACGGTGCTTGGCGATTGCTACGCCAACAATCACTACCGAAACCTTACTTATACACTTTAGTGGCGATGACGTTTTCCGGATGGGTAGCAACCCTAGCGGGTTGGTATGTGACAGAAATTGGTCGTCAGCCTTGGTTAGTTCAAGGGGTATTACGAACCTCAGATGCGGTAACGACGGTGGCGAGTAGCTCTGTAGCCACGTCATTAGTGATGTACTTAATTGTCTATGCGGTCTTGCTGGTGGCTTATATCCATACCCTGTTTTATTTAGCCAGACAGTTTTCATCGCCGACTGAAACCGCAACCACTAATGAGCAAAAGGTATAAGCATGATCACATATCTACCTGAAATTTATTTATTACTGCTGGGCTTTAGTGTCTTCATGTATGCCGTGCTTGATGGCTATGATTTAGGCGTTGGCATTTTGTTACCGCGTAATAATGAGCAGCAACGCGATCGAATGATCGCTTCGATTGGCCCTTTTTGGGACGCTAATGAAACGTGGCTAGTATTAGGTATTGGTATCTTATTAATCGCGTTTCCTGCCGCTCATAGCTATATCCTTACCGAACTCTATATGCCTGTCGCCATTATGCTGATCGCCTTGATTATGCGAGGTGTGGCGTTCGATTTTCGCGCCAAAGCGAAAGCCGATCATAAAGATCATTGGGATTTGTGCTTTAAAACGGGTTCACTGCTCGCGGCACTGACTCAAGGCTACATGATTGGTCGCTATGTGATGAGTTTTGAAGAGTCGACTCAAGCGTACGCCTTTGCACTGCTCAGCGCGTTGTGTGTCACTGCGGCTTACGTGTACATTGGTGGCGCTTGGCTAGTCTTAAAAACAGAGGGTGAGTTACAAAAGCGCGCGGCATATTGGTCTCGCCGAGCTGGCTGGTTAGCGGCATTAGGTATTTTAGCGGTCAGTGTGGTTAATCCACTGTTTAATCCGATGGTGGCTGAGCGTTGGTTCAGTTTTCCTGAGATGTTACTGTTGGCTCCGGTGCCATTGGTAGTGCTAGCAACCATTTTTATGGTTGATCGTTATTTAAGACGGGTGCCGGTAGAGAATGATATGGGCGTTCAATGGCCATTCTTTGGGGTAATGTTGATTTTTGCTTTAAGCTTTCTTGGTTTAGCTTACAGCTTCTTTCCTGATGTTGTACCCGGTGTGATGACAGCGCAAGAATCAGCCGCTTCTACTGCTAGCTTGTTAGTGGTCGGGATTGGGGTAGTGATTGTTATGCCAATGATCTTGCTTTATACCTTTGTTGTCTATCGGATTTTTAAAGGTAAGGCGACAGACTTAAGCTACAAGTAATCGCATGTAGTGGTATTGGAAAAATAATGGCCTCGAAAGAGGCCGTTATTTTATGGTATTTACATAACCTTGCAGGCAAAGCCTTTCAGATAAAAACCTTCTGGGTATGCGGTATCAACGGGATGATCCGCGGCTTGTTCGAAGCGTTCGATAAACTTCACATCGCGACCGGCATCCAGCGCTGCGTCGGCAATGATTTTTTGAAACAGGACTTGATCCATCAAACCCGAGCACGAATAGGTGAGTAGGGTGCCACCAGGTTTTAAAATTTGCATCGCCAACATGTTAATGTCTTTGTAGCCACGACAAGCGCCGTTCAACTGAGCTTTAGACTCGGCAAACTTAGGTGGGTCCATAATCACTACGTCGAATTGCGTGCCTTGCTCTCGGTACTCGCGCAGCAGTTTGAACACATCCGCATTGAGAAACACCGCGCGTTTTTTGCTGATATCAAATTCATTGAGCTCGGCATTCATTTTCGCATTATCGAGTGCTGGCTGTGACACATCGGCATTAATTACCCGCTTAGCGCCACCTTTTAACGCGTATAACCCAAAGCCACCGGTGTAAGAGAAGCAGTTAAGTACCTCTTTATCTTTAACGTATTTCATCGATTGCTGACGGCTATCGCGTTGATCAAGATAAAAACCCGTTTTATGGCCGCCAACTATATCAACACGGATTTTAATGCCATTTTCTTCAATCACCACCACCTCTGGTGGAACTTCTCCGTGCAATACACCAACGCGCTCTTCTAAGCCTTCTTTCTTACGCACTGCAACGTCTGAACGCTCATAAATATGACAATCGGCAAAGCAGTGTTTAAGTGCGGCGATCAAGTGCGGTTTTTGGTATTCAGCACCGGCACTAAGTAGCTGACAGACTAAATAGTTATCATATTTATCAATCGTTATACCGGGCAAGCCATCCGATTCCGCAGCAATCAGGCGATATCCAGTGACGCCGTCACGCTCAATCAATTCGTCGCGCAGTTTTTGAGCTTGCTGAATACGTTTGATAAAAAAATCATTATCAATGCTTTCATTGTTAAAGCTCCATACACGAGCACGAATTTGAGAGTGGGGAGAGTAAGCCGCTTTCGCTAACCATTGTCCATCATGCGTGTAAATATCGACCGTTTCACCGAGTTGTGGATCGCCTTCAACTTTGCTGATGCCACGAGAAAAAACCCAAGGATGTTTACGACGTAAAGATTTATCACGACCTTTGACCAGATAGATTGCAGGAGTCATTGCGCTACTCAAAAAGATTAATAAAAATGGGCAGGCATTGTCGTGCAACTTGGGGTGAAAAGCAAATCAGAGTATCCCTTTGCTTTATCAACGCTACGGCATTAACTACGCTCATCCTCAGTACTCATATCGTTATATTGATCTTCATGAGATAACGATGCTTCATTTACCTCTATAGCGTTACCAAATGGTTATCTACCTACAACGGTAAGTCGCTGAGAGATATACTCTACTGGAGATGACTTTGACGTGGAGGAAAGTATGAATAACGTAATAAGCGATAAGTTTATCGTGTCGGGAAGAGTACAAGGGGTTGGCTTTCGTTACCATACCGCCTTGCAGGCATCGAAGCTTAGTGTGCTCGGTTATGCGAAAAACCTTCCTAGTGGTGAGGTTGAGGTGCTGGCGGTTGGTCAATCAGAACACGTTGAGCAGCTCTTTATATGGCTACAACAAGGGCCGAAAACGGCACGAGTGGAACAAGTGATGCGCAGTCAAGTCACTATCGATTCAGTACCATCGGATTTCCAAATTTTATAGCGAGTTCAAAGAGGGCTGATTCACTGTCAGCCCTCGGCTGTTTAGTCGGGCTTATAAGCACTTCGCGGGTTTGGGTAAGCCTGCGAGCTTTGTTGCTTGTTTAGCGGGACCTTTAGGAAACAGCTTAAACAGGTATTTACTATTGCCTTTTTCCGGCCCGTGGGCTTTTTCCATTGCCTTGACTAGCATGCGAATCGCGGGAGAGGTTTGGTATTCTTCATAAAATTGACGAACAAAATGGATCACTTCTAAGTGCGCATCACTCAACAGGATTCCCTCTTCATTAGCTAGAATCTCTATCATTCCTTCTTCCCAAAGGGTGTGATCAAGTAAATACCCTTGTGCATCGGTTGCAATGCTTTTACCGTTATAGTCGAACATCAGTTTCTCGCCCCAATTGAAAAGTGCGCATAGGGTAATGGAGGCTTGGTTTTTGCTCAAGAGAAAACAAAGGCCCGAAAGCAAGCTTTCGGGCCTTTGGGTAATGTTATTTCAGTTGTGTTGCGATTAGTCGCGCATGATGCCAAGAATCGTCAACAAGCTGATGAATAGGTTGTAGATTGAAACGTAAAGGCTGACGGTCGCAGAGATGTAGTTAGTCTCACCACCACGAACAATTTGCTGAGTTGTTAACAAGATAACACCGGTTGAAAACAACACGAACATTCCGCTCATTGCTAGGTGCAGCATTGGCATTTGTAGGAAAATATTTGCCACAATACCGATAAGCAGCACAACGAAGCCAGCCATCAGTACGCCACCAAGGAAAGAGAGGTCACGCTTAGTCGTTAACGCGTACGCTGATGCACCCATAAAGGCTAAGGCCGTACCACCTAAAGCGGTGAGGATAACATCGCCCATGCCTGCACCGATGTACATATTGAGGATTGGACCAATCGTATAACCTAAGAAGCCAGTAAATAAGAACGTAAACACTAGGCCAAGGCTGTTGTTACGGTTTTTCTCAGTTAAAAATAACAGACCATAAAAACCGACCAGCATAAGAATTAAGCCAGGGCGTGGTAGGTTCATTGCCATTGAAACGCCAGCGACAACCGCTGACCATAATAAGGTCATTGAGAGTAGCGCATAGGTGTTTCTTAGCACTTTGTTGGTTTGTAGAGCACTGTCATAAGACGAGGTGCGTGAATACATTGGACTGTTCATACTCTTCCTCATAGAAGGTGTAGTTAACTATGTAGACAGTAATGGGGTGAAAAGTTCACTATTTCAATCCCATATCTGTATTTTTGTTTACGAGAATAATAATCAAAAAGCGCGAATTAAGTGTGAACAAGTTGTAACATGATATTACTTGCGTTCGCTATTCATACTAGAACGGTGCGATCGCGTTTGTGAATAGGTAACGCTTATTCTACGTTAAAATAGACGTAATAATAAGAAACTTTTAGCGTATTGGTGGGGCGTACATAATTCCTCCGGCGTTCCAAAGGGCATTCAGTCCACGTGGAATGGCTAGAGGAGAGTCTTCACCGACATTACGTTGAAAGCTTTCATTATAGTTGCCTACTTGTTTGATGATTTGATAAGCCCAATCGTTATTAATGCCCAGAGGACGTCCAATTTCTCCTTCAACACCAAGGAGTCGTCTTATTTCAGGGTTGGTTGATTTGCGCTTTTGGTCGACGTTGGCTGAGGTAATGCCGAGTTCTTCGGCGTTAATCATCGCGGCGAGCGTCCAGCGAGTGATATTTAACCAGCGATCATCGCCTTCGCGAATCACCGGGCCAAGCGGCTCTTTGGAAATGATTTCTGGCAGAATAATGGCGGAGTCTGGTTTCGCTAAGTTCAGTCGCAAGGCATATAATCCAGACTTATCGGCGGTGACCGCAACACAGCGCTCTGCATTGAAGGCGCGGGCAATTTGTATTGCAGTATCAAACACCACGGGTTGGTAACTCATGCCGTGATGACGAAAATAATCATCCAAATTCAATTTGGTGGTGGTTTCTGATTGGACGCAAATAGGGCGATTATTAAGCTGGCTGAGTTGGGTTATGGCGGATTTTTTAGTAACCATAAATCCTTGGCCGTCATAAAAATTAACGCCGACAAAGTTTAAGCCCATGGTGGTATCTCGCTCAAATGTCCATGTGGTATTGCGAGAAAGCACATCGACCTGTCCCGATTGCAAAGCATTAAAGCGCTCGCGAGCCGTTAACGGCACGTACTCTACTTTATTTTTATCGCCTAATACTGCGGCGGCGAGGGCGCGACAATAGTCCACATCCAAACCTTGCCATTGACCTTTGGCATCGGCATCAGAAAAACCCGCTAAACCAGTACCAATCCCACAGGTGAGTTTCCCTTGGGTTAACACACGGTCTAAGGTCGTTGGCGATGCAAAAGCGAGATGAGTGGTTAACGATAATGAAACCGCGCAAACAAGAGTAGCCAATCGATTCGCCATGGGATTATCCTTCTTTGAGCAGAAGCGCTCGGTCAATTTGTCAGTTATTATAAGCGTAGATAAGATAAGTCACTTCTACCAAGTCAAATTAATGTTAGATTGCTTCAACAACCTATCTACTGTTAGTGTTGATTTTTTGTTAGCATGAATCGATTGAATTAAAAGGTAAAAGACTAACATGCGCTATTTTCCAGTATTTCTTGATTTGTCCAATAAAGCCGTTTTAGTGGTGGGTGGTGGCGAGGTAGCGTGTCGAAAAATAGAGGCACTGATGCGTGCTGGTGCTCATATCACGGTGGTGTCTCCCCATATTACCCCTCAATTGCAGGCGTGGGTTGAGCAAGACCGCTGCCAATGGATTCAAAATTTCTATTCATCAAAATTTATTAGCGCCGATTATGTGCAAGTTTGGGCGACCACTGATAATCCCGATCTGAATCATCAAGTGTTTCGTGATGCCAAGTCAGCCGGAGTCTTGGTTAATGTGGTTGATGATCAGCCTTATTGCGATTTTATTACTCCGTCGATGATTGAGCGCGGCCGAATTCAATTGGCGATCTCTAGTGGTGGAGCTTCCCCAGTCTTGATCCGCAATATTCGTGAAACCCTCGAAAGTGTTTTACCGCAAAACCTCGCGTTATTGGCTGATTTTGGCGCTTCGAAACGTAATTCGATTAAAGATCATCTCACGACCGTCGATCAACGCCGTAAGTTTTGGGAACTATTTTTTGCGCAAACTGCGGTTAAAAATGCCACTAGCCGTGAAGCATTAGAAAAGCAGTATTGTGCGGCACTAGAGCAGCCGATGGATGAGCGAGGAGAAGTGACGTGGATTGAGTGTGGTAGGGATGTTGAGCTACTTTCACTAAAAGCGTTACGTTATATGCAACAAGCGGAGTTGGTGTTGTTTTGTGACTCTTGTGACCATGAGTTTGTTAACTTGTGTCGTCGTGATGCTGAGCGCGAACCGTTTAGTCATCCTGGTCAATTAAGCGAACGTTTAGCCAGTGCAAAACAGGCTCAGCAGCGTGTAGTGATATTAATCCCTTCGGCACGTCAAGAATATGTGCTTTTGCAAGGGCAAGAGAAAGTGCTTAAACAAGGTAGCGAAGGGTAGTGTTCCCTTGATACCTAAAACACCACTCTAGTTTGAGAGTATAACCCCCCCGAATCATTTAATCAGGGGGGGGGGGGGTTAAATGGTGTTTCTTAACGTAAAGCAAACTGCTCAATCGCAACAGCAACACCGTCTTGATCATTGCTCGAGGTAATATGGTCAGCGATGCGTTTTGTCTCTTCCATGGCATTGTCCATCGCAATACCAAGTCCTGCATATTGCAACATATGGTGATCGTTTTCAGCATCCCCCATGCACATCACTTCAGAGGCCTGAATGCCTAAGTGTTCAGCAATCGCTTGTACGCCAATCCCTTTATTGCTTTTAGGATTAAGAAATTCAACAAAGAATGCCGCACTTTGTACAATCGTGAAATCTCGATAGAACTCAGCTGGAATTTTCGCGATGGTTGCGGTTAACACTTCTGGCTCTGCGACAATCATTGCTTTGATGATCGGATGATCATCTTCCAACTGGTCAAAGTCCATCTCAGTGATGGAAATGCCATTTATAGTCGCTTCGACTTCAGTATATTGGCTGACTTTTGGGGTGATCAAACCATGAATTTGACTAAATGCATGGGTATTAACGCCCAGCTCTTTGGCTAATTGTGCTACCCGTTTAGCCGAGCGACCATCAATAATTTGTTGATAGATAACTTCCCCCGTACCGACGTTTTGCACCATCGATCCGTTGTAGTGCAATACATAGTCTTGATCTGAGGTGAGGTGTAAAAGTTCGAGTTTATCTTGCATCCCCGCGAGTGGACGACCAGAAGCAAGCACGACTTTAATTCCTTGCTCGCGAGCTTTGGCTATCGCTTGTTGAGTGCGTAGAGAAATCTGCTTTTGGCTATTGAGTAAGGTGCCATCCATATCGAGCGCGATCAATTTATACATGTGTTACCTAAAATGACTAAAAAGAGAGTTACCGCTGGATTTATCGTTTTTAGCCCATTTGCCGTGGTGCAACGGATAAATCGCTTGGCTTGAAAGTATGACAAGATACGTGTTTTTTATGAAAATCTAAAGTCAGTTTATAAAAAGCATGGGATTGAGGTAGATGAATCAACCTCGTCAATAACGCTAACGGTTCAAGTAAGAAGGGAGCTGAGCCCTTAACGAGAAATTATTGATGATCGGCGGGTTTAAATTGACCTCAAGTTGAGCATCTATTAAGGTCTGCGGCCTAACGTTTTATCAGCGCAAATATAGGCCAATGACTTTGTACAAAGTGAATGAAATATTTGAAACCATCCAAGGGGAAGGCGTCTTCACTGGTGTCCCAGCGGTATTCGTACGTCTTCAACAATGTCCGGTTGGTTGTGCTTGGTGTGATACTAAGCAAACTTGGGATGCTGAGCCACAAGATCAGCGTAGCTTCGAGCAAATTATTGTCAAACAAGGCGATAGTCCAACATGGTGTCAAGGCTCTGCGGAGCAGATCGTCGCTCAATATCAGCAGCAAGGCTACACCGCCAAACATATTGTGATCACGGGTGGCGAGCCTTGTCTTTATGATCTTGTCCCTTTGACGGAAGCGTTTGAAGCGATTGGCTGTCAATGTCAAATTGAAACCAGTGGTACGTTTGAGATTAAAGCCAGTGCGAAGACTTGGGTGACAGTGTCACCTAAGATCGCAATGAAAGGTAAGTTGCCAATTGTGCCGTCGGCGCTGCAAAGAGCCAATGAGATCAAGCACCCAGTGGGTACAGAAAAAGACATCGCCCAATTAGAAGCGCTATTAGAGCAAGTCACGGTCAGTGCTGATACCATTATTGCTTTACAGCCGATCAGTCAAAAACCACGGGCAACCCAGTTATGTATAGAGACTTGTATTGCTCGTAACTGGCGTTTATCGATCCAAACCCATAAATACTTAAATATTGCTTAAAGGAATCCAACATGAATAGAGCGGTCGTGGTATTCAGTGGTGGGCAAGATTCAACTACCTGTTTAGTACAAGCCTTGCAAGAGTTTGATGAAGTTCATGCGATTACGTTTGATTATGGGCAGCGACACAAACTTGAAATTGAAGTTGCTCAGCAATTAGCACTCAAATTAGGTGTCAAAGCACATAAAGTGATGGATGTCAGCTTGCTTAATGAGTTGGCGATCAGCTCACTGACTCGCGATGATATTCCGGTCTCTCATGAATTGCAGGCAAACGGTTTACCGAATTCCTTTGTCCCGGGACGAAATATTTTGTTTCTGACTTTAGCGGGTATTTACGCTTACCAAATTGGCGCAGAGACGATCATCACCGGTGTTTGTGAGACAGACTTTTCAGGGTATCCGGATTGCCGAAATGATTTTGTCAAAGCGATGAACCATGCTTTGGTGCAAGGTATGGATCGCCAATTAACCATTCGTACTCCGTTAATGTGGCTGAATAAAGCAGAAACATGGGCGTTAGCGGATCAGTATCAAGCTTTGGATTTAGTGCGTAACGAAACGCTGACCTGTTACAACGGCATGATCGGGGATGGCTGTGGGACTTGTCCGGCTTGTGAGCTTCGTAAAGCCGGTCTGAATCAATATTTACAGCACCCTCAATCGGTTAGCCAATCTTTGTTCAGTAAGCACACCATCGATAAAGGGTGATCAAGATAGTGTTTTAAGCGTAAAAGAGTGTAAATACTGTGTATAATGACAGTGTTTACGCTTGACAAGCCTAGAGGCTGAGCTATGCTGGTTATATAACCAGTGGTAAGGAGGTCTCTATGTTGTGGGAAACATTAGAACGCGTTAACCGCCTACGCCAACAGGCGATATCAAACCCTGAGTTCATTCAATCAGCCAAAGAGCACGAGCAAACGTTAAAACACGTTGAGCAAGAGTTCGAACCTAAACGGCGTCGAAAAGCCAGAGCCAACAAAGTCAAAGCGCTGGCGGATATTTATCAACAAACCGAATTTAGTCATAACCCTTCCGGTGTACAACACTAACCTTTTATTCCACTCAGCCAGTCAGGGCTGGGTGGTTTACTGACTCTTTATTGATCATGCTACCTTTTTGTCGCCTAACGGCTTAGTTACAGAGAGGCTTTAACATAATAGGGATTGGTCTGTTTGTTTTCAGAGCCGAATTCTGAACGCACTATGCGGTTCCATAATACCGAGTTAAATTGTCCTTTGGGGATCGATGGATAGAGCGTTTCCAGCTCTTCTTGTGCAAACCGCATAAACTGCTTTTTCTGTTGCTGATTGTATTTGCTCAACACAATGTTGTATTGCTTAATCCATTCGGTTTTAAACGCACGTAAAGCTGGCTCAGCCTGTTCAAGAGGCAAACGAGACAGATAAATTCGTTTATAAGTCACCTTTCGGTCGATCATGGTGAGCATTGTCGTTTGGATGTATTTGCCGTGATGAGTGATAGAAATATCCTCGGTAGAGAATGGGGTTAAACACCAACCACGGGGCAAAAAATTAGTTTGATGATACTGTTGGTTACGTAGCGTTAGCGCTTGGTGCAAAACAATATCGGAGGTTCCACGAAAGGTCGATTGCCATTGACCTATACGAACTTGTATTGAGCCTGGTAGGCGAAACACATTCATAAATTTATCGGCGTTCATAGACATATCATACAACTGCTTTACTTAAGGTGATCTATCCTGCTAATGGGGCTTAGAGCTGAACGGTGAGTCATCATGACAGCCGCGCATCATACCGTAGTCATGGATGAGATAGCGAGTATTTTATCATTAATGAGAGGGATCCTCGTAGGCATGAGATACGAAGGGATTTTTTATCATTACTTGAGAGAGGTGCGATATACCGCTTCGTTCTGTTTACGAAGCGGTATAGGATTAGCAAACGGGTTCGAGCGGTGTTTGGTGCTCAATATCACGCAGGTGTTCACCCACTTGCTGCATTTTATACATTTGCGCGTAACGTCCTTTTTGAGCCAGTAATTCTTGATGTGAGCCTTGTTCGACCAATTCACCATGATGCAAAACAACAATTTTATCGGCTTCCATAATGGTTGATAGGCGGTGGGCAATCACCACTAAGGTCATATCATGGCGTAACGCATGGAGGCTACGCTGTATTAATGCTTCTGTGCCTGAATCGATATTGGCTGTCGCTTCATCTAAGATCAGTATTTTAGGTTTAGCGACTAAGACACGAGCCATCGCGAGCAGTTGTTTTTGTCCGGCGGAGAGATTGGTTTGACCTTGCCCCAATTGAGTGTCTAATTGCTCGGGATAGTGCTGAATCTGCTCAGCCAGTCCGACTTGATGCAACGCTCGCCAAATTGACTCATCACTGATCTTGCGTCCAAGAGCAATGTTATCACGCACTGATGACGGTAGAACATGTGGGTCTTGTTGCACCATGGCAATGTCTTTTCTTAATACGGTTTTATCGAGATCATGAATCGCTCTGCCATCAATCAATAATGCCTCTTGTTCCACCGGATAAAAGCCCATCAATAACGAAGCGATGGTACTTTTACCACTACCGGTATGGCCAACTAAAGCCACAAAGTGCTGATGAGGAATAGTCAAATTAATCTGCTTGAGTACGGTTTGTGTTCCGTCATAGCTGAATGAGAGATTATTTAAACAGATGGCACCACTGGCCAGTGGTCGAGTATCTTCACCATAGGTTTGTTGTGGCGCATCGATCATCTCAAAAATTCGTTCACTGGCAACTAAAGCTTGCTGTAATAGAGCCAGTTGTTGAGTCATTTCTATTAGCGGCTCGGTAATTCGTCCGAGATAGCTAATAAACGCGTAAAGTACGCCAACACCGATTAACTCAGTGCCACTAAAACCAAAAATAGCCACTAAGGTTAATAACGCAATGCCAGCCAATAGATCCATTAATGGACGAAGCAGAATACCATTTAAGGTGATCACTTTTTTACCGGCATTGAAATGTTCGGCGGTCAGTTGTTTGAATTGTTGGTTAAAACGTTGTTCTTGGCGCATTAACTGAATCACACTCATGCCTTGAATCGATTCACTCATGTTGCCATTGATGTCAGTAAGTAAATCACGCATTACTCGATAAGCTGAAGTGCTGAGTTTTTGGAAAAGTAACATGAACCCTATAACCACGGGTAAAAGAACCAGCACGACCAGCGTGAGTTGCCAGCTAAGTAGCCACATTACTACCAGCATGACGGAGATCATCACGATATTTCTAACCACCGAAGCGATCAGTAATTCATAAAACTGTTGCAGCGATTCAGTATCGTTGGTTAACCGTGAGACCAACTTACCGGTTGGCGTGTAATCGAAGGCTGACAGCGGCTGTCGAAGGACACGATTAAAAGCCTGTTTACGAATGGTTTTGATCACGCCTGTAGCGACAATATTAAATTGAATACTTTGCAGATATTGAAACAGCGCTGAGCACAGGGTAAGACCAAGATAACCCGCTGCTAATAGCGTTAACGCTTGCTGCGAATAATCCCCTTTAGCAATGTGTTCATCGATAAAGTGTTGGATAAGCCAAGGCCCCCCTGCATTCGCTACGGCAGCGATAAACAGAAACAACAGGCCAATCATCATCGGCTTGGGTTGTGAGAGAGGGTAGGTAAACAGGCGTTTTATGGTTTGCTTTCTCATGTTTATTCTCCCTCAATCGCTTGAGCCAGTTGTTGATATTGGTACATCTCGGCATACCAAGCGTGATTGGTCAGCAAGCGTTGATGTCGACCGCGTTCGGCGATTCTCCCGTGATTAAGGACAATGATTTCATCGGCTTTCTCTAAAGCGGTTAAGCGATGAGCAATGATAATCAAAGATTGCTGCTGGTTACTTGTTGCAAGGTTACGCAAGATGGTATGTTCAGTGCGTCCATCCACCGCTGATAACGCATCGTCGAGAATCAATATTTCGGCATTCAATAACATCGCACGCGCGATCGCTATGCGCTGTTTTTGTCCACCGGATAACGTGATGCCTTTTTCTCCGACCTCGGTATCGTAACCTGCTGGAAATTTCAAAATATCGTCATGAATACAAGCCAGTTTCGCTGCTTGGTAAACCTCTTCTTGAGTGGCGGTAGGGCAACCTAGGGCAATATTGTCAAATATCGAACGTGAGAAAAGAAAAGGCGATTGGCTCACCACCGCAAATTTACTGCGCCATTGATCCAATTTGGCCTCTTTTATCAACACATCACCATAACGAATCTCTCCATGTTGTAACTCTTGTTGCCGCAGTAGTAAGGCGACTAAGGTCGATTTACCACTACCCACGGGGCCAGCAATACCCAACATCGCACCGGGTTTAAGATGAATATTGCACTGTTCCAAAGCCGCGGGAAGTTGTGCATCCCAGTGAAATTGTTCGATATGGATTGTTAGTGGCTGAGCTTCGTTTGGTAATGCATGATCACCACTGATGATGCTCGGCGCAAGGTCGAGTACCTCTTGCAA
This sequence comes from Vibrio sp. 2017_1457_13, assembly GCF_030851525.1. NCBI lineage: Bacteria > Pseudomonadati > Pseudomonadota > Gammaproteobacteria > Vibrionales > Vibrionaceae > Vibrio > Vibrio sp. 2017_1457_13. The sequence continues at coordinate 530,387 of NZ_VHTA01000001.1, read as the reverse complement.
GCGATCCCAAGCGGCAGAGCCGCGTTCTAAAATGTTAAATAAAAACGCAAATGCTAACATCGGCCAGATCATCAGGCCGAGATACATAGTGAACGCAGTGAGATCACCCAGACTAATTTCTTGCTGAGCAACCAGATAGGCACCGACGCTGATACTGATAAAAAACGATAAACCAATCGCCAACTGGATCGCGGGATCAAAACGGGCATCGACACGAGCGACGGCAATGTTTTTATCGCCAGTTTCGTTAACCATTCTTTCAAAGCGCTGTTGTTCTTGGTTTTCTAGGCCAAATGCCCGCAACATACGCACGCCATTTAATGACTCTTGAGTCATGTCGGACATATCAGAGAAAGCTTCTTGAGCGACTTTAAAGCGCTGATGAAGAATGCGAACGATGAAAAAAATCGTTAATCCAAGAAAGGGCATAGGTAAAAGCGCCATCAGGGTCAGTTTCCAACTGATCTGTGTGCTCATAATGATCAGCACGGCAATGCCGGTAATCAGTGAGTCCGTTGCGGTAAGCACACCTTCGCCTGCCGTCATAACAATATTTTTCACGTCATTAGTACCGCGCGCCATCAAATCGCCGGTTTTATAGCGTTCAAAAAAACGTGGCGGCTGGTGTGAAAGGTGTTGATAGAGACGATTACGCAGAATACTGCCCAGTTCAAAACTGGCACCAAATAACCAAATACGCCAGAGAATTCGACAACCATAGATGATAAGAATGACCACCAAGAGCCCACCCAGCCATTGCAATACTTCATTACGCGTCATAGTGTTGTCGACGACACCATCCACAATATGGCCAACGGCTTTGGGGGTAATAAGTTGCATGGTTGAAATGAGCACGAACAGTAAGATAGAACCACAATAATGTTGCCAGCGTAGTCTAAAAAACCAGCGTAAATGCCAAAATATTTTCACAACTTTCTCCTAAATTCTCGATGGCGTTTGAGGTATCGTAGATATTCTCTTCCCTGATGACTTGATAACGCCGAGATTCAAAAACTTTCCTTTCCTGTAAAACGCTATGGCTCAAGGAGAGGGAATGGCGATCAATCGCGAGTAGGTAGAGTATTGGGAATCAGTAAGTTACGATAGAATGATTGTTACACGTCTTATTTATTCTTTTTCTCTTTCAATGTTCTGCGTCATTAAATGCTTTCACCACGGTAGTCACATGACTTATGTCTATCTACGCTTATCGTGGTCGATGAACGGATGATCCGTTTGCCACCTAAAGCCGCTCGGGGTGATTGAACTGACTATTATTAACCGATGCTCAATTAATACAAGTTCAATTGTTACTAATGTTAAAAAACGGCATAAAACAGTGAATAAAAAGTGGTTTTATGCCGAAATATCCTCGTCTATGCTGAATGCATCCAGTTTTATAGAGTGTTAGTCGGTTGTAGAGTGTTCTTTCTAATACTGTGAATCACGGCAGTGACGCTTAATGATGAGTTTAGGTACTCGTTATCCCTTTCCTACTTGAATCTGTAGCGGTGTTGGCTACGTTCGTTCACCCCAATCACATCGTTTGTCTACGCTCATGGGGATGATGAGAGCCATCCGTGGCTCTCACCAAAGGCCAGCCTACGGCTGTTCAAATTTGTTCCAGACAAATTTGTTACTCACTTGCCGCCTACCTGCAACTCCAAGTCGTTTGGGTATAGATGACAAGAATGTAATCTTCAGGTCATGTTACTGACAGGCAGCGCAGACTATGATTAATCTGTTCCAGCGACCAAAGCAGATTGTACTTTGGGTTGTGATCAATGTTGAGTTGTCAGGCAATGGCAACATTTTCATTACGTTTATATCGAGGTATTTATGTTACGTAAAGTAGGGTTATTGACCAGTGTTTTGGTGATGTTTAGTGCCGTGACTTTTGCGGCCACCGATGGACATGCCAAACACCATACAAAGATGGCGGCCCCATCGGCACAATCAGCGTCGATTGCGGCTTATCAGGCCATTAATGATAACATGCACCAAGCCATGAATATCAATTTTACCGGTGATGCCGATGTGGATTTTGTGCGCGGAATGATCCCTCACCATGAAGGTGCGGTTGAGATGGCGAAAGTGGTATTAGAGCACGGTAGCGATCCTAAAATTCGTGCTTTGGCGCAAGCGGTCATTGCAGCACAAGAAGAGGAAATTAGCATGATGCAACAATGGTTAGCGGAACGAGGCCTTAACTAATTCGTTAAAGCTTATGCTTAGGGTCTGTTTGTGTGGTCAACAGACCCTAGTGATACGATCCTTTTCGACAATGTTCTCGTTAAGTATTGTTATCGTTTGGTGTTTACGAGAACATAACGCCACCTGTCCTGAACTATAGTAGCGAATGATGAAAATCTTGATCGTAGAAGATGAAAAGAAAACCGGCGATTATTTACAGCAAGGGTTAAGTGAAGCCGGTTTTGTGGTTGATCTGGTACGTGATGGCATTGATGGATTACATCTGGCATTAACAGGAGAGTATGACCTCTTAATATTGGATGTTATGTTACCTGGACTCGATGGGTGGGGGGTGTTAAAGACGATTCGTCGTGCTGAATATCATATGCCGGTGCTGTTTTTGACCGCGCGGGATGCCGTTGAAGATCGTGTGCATGGGCTTGAATTAGGTGCTGATGATTACCTCATCAAGCCTTTTGCTTTTTCCGAATTGCTTGCTCGAGTTCGGACCTTGTCGAGAAGAGGGAAAACGCAAAAGATCGATCACTTACAGGCAGCAGACTTAGCGCTTGATCTGGTGAAACGTCGAGTGATACGAAATGGACAACGAATTGATTTAACAGCGAAAGAATTTATTTTATTAGAGTTATTATTGCGCCGACGAGGTGAAGTTTTATCGCGCTCGTTTATTGCTTCTCAGGTATGGGATATGAATTTTGATAGCGATACGAATGTGATTGAAGTGGCTGTGCGTCGTTTACGAGCGAAAGTTGATGACCCCTTTGAGCCAAAGTTAATTCGTACTGTTCGAGGAATGGGGTACGTGCTTGAGGTTGACGAGACGTGAAATTGGCGCAATCTCTAACCGTTAGACTGGCGGTGTTGTTTGCTCTGATGGCGGGTGGACTATTGATCATCATGGGCGTGTTAATTGAGCGCTCAGTGTCCCTCCATTTCGATGAATTAGATAGCCATGAGCTAGCAACCAAGCTGGCTACTGTAGAAAGACTCCTATCGACGGCGAATTCTCATCACTCACTTGACACCTTATCGCCCCGAATCAATGAGATCCTTGTAGGGCATGATAATGTTGCCATTTTGATCGCTATTGCCGATCAGCAATGGCAATATGCTCTGCGTGCTGAACACCTTGAGCCGATTAAGACTCATTTAGTCACCTCTAAGCAACCTTTTCTCAAATGGAGCGATGCCTCTGGGGCGGATTTTATTGGTATCGCCACTCAGTTTTCTGTGTCATTACCAGAGCTTAGCGACGTTAATGTCTTGGTCGGGTTAGATATCTCTCATCACGTGCATTTTCTTAATACCCTACGCTTACAATTAGGCATCGGGATTGGTATTGCAACGTTATTTGCGGCGATGCTCGGCTGGATGGCCGCCCATAAAGGCTTAGCGCCAATGCGAACGATTGCTGGTACAGCAAGGCGATTATCGGCACATAGCCTTGGGGAACGGTTATCAACAGAAGAGGCACCCAGCGAGATACAAGAACTGGTGCAAGCGTTTAATGGCATGTTAGAGCGTCTCGAACAGTCGTTTCGTCGTTTGAATGAATTTTCTGCCGATATCGCTCATGAGTTACGCTCACCAGTCTCCAACTTGATGACCGAGACACAAGTGGCGTTATCACGCTCTCGCTCGGCAGAGGAGTACCAAGAAGCCTTACATTCTAACCTAGAAGAATTTGAACGCTTAGCCCGGATGATTGCTGATATGCTGTTTTTGGCTAAAGCTGATAATGGCATGCTGCCGAAACCTGAGCAAAATGTTGCACTTGAATCAGAAGTGCGCGCTCTGTTTGAATTTTACGAAGCTTTGGCAGAAGAAAAGGGCTTAACGATGAAGTTGGTCGGTAAGGGCTCCGTGATCGGTGATCGCTTAATGTTACGAAGAGCACTGTCTAATCTTTTATCTAACGCGATTCGACATACTCCCGCTGAACACGTGATTACGGTGACGATAAAAAGGGTTAATCATCAGGTTCACCTTCTAGTGAGTAATCCGGGAGAGCCAATCCCTCGCGATCAGATCCCCTTGGTGTTTGAGCGCTTTCATCGAGGCGATCCTTCTCGTCTACGTCAAGGCGATGGCTCTGGTCTCGGTCTTTCTATTACCCGTTCAATCGTTGAGGCTCATCAAGGTGAGATTATACTGGAGTCTGATCCCCAGCAAACGACATTCACGATACGGCTCCCCGCTCATCCATAAACAGCGGTGAAAATACCAATATAATAAAGGACAGCTACCGTGACTGTCCTTTATCGATCTTAAAGTCTATCAACACCTTCGTTACAACTGACGATTAATGTTCAATCAGCTGTAGGCCATACGGTAAAGCATCACCAAAGACACGTTTTGACTCACTCGCAGAAAGCTCACTGACGCTATCGACCAGAGCTACCCATGCATCCGGAACCTTACTGTGTTTCAGTTTGCTTAACACATCGCGACGCATGGTATCACTAATATCAAACAAGCGATCACCCGTTTTACGGCACATCATCACGGTGGCAAAAGCAATCATCGGTTCTTGTTGCCAGTTTTGCTCAAGCAGAGTGGGTAACCATTGTTCTGCTTGTTCACGCGCAATAACGGTGTGCTGGCTGCCATAGAATAGACTGCGTGAGGTAAGTCGGCCAAATGCCCACCAGTGAGCCTGAGCGAAGTTGGTTTGGTTGAGGGCTTTATTCAAAAACCAAGACGCGAGCAGAACTTTATCTTCAACATCCAGATGTTCTAACGATGCAGCAAGGCGCACCATCGCTTCGTAGCCCATCTCTTGCGCTGCTTTCGCCGTTTGTGGGTTTTTCATCGCACCGGGATGCAAGTATTTGGCAATGTCGGCTAGAATTTGCTCTTGTTGGCTTTGGTTTAATCCCCCTGCAATTCGCCTCCAAAATACCCACCAATCGCTCCAACCTTGTTGATTTTGAAACTGAATACCTTGCTGATAGAGACCCCATACCTGATCGATGCGCCATGGGTCTGTGCTATCACCAAAACCTGGACGTAATGTAAACCCAGCCAAGCGTAGCCAATGTTTTTCGTGTGCTTCTGAGCGACGGCGACGTTTACGTCCTTGAGCTAATACATCAAATAAATGGCGCAGGGTGGTGAAATCCCATTCATCGCGTTTGCCCAGTTGTTTCTCAAGGGTTTTGGTTAAGGTTTTTATCTCGTTATTCGCTGCACTTTTGGTATTACCGCTGTACAAACGGGCGATTAAAGCTTTGCATTCCGATAAGCGAGGATGAAGAGAGGCTGGTTGCTGCATCGCTTCAGTTTGCTGACGAACTTCGAACTCTAATGCCCAGCGTTTACTTTCATCGTTGACGTGAACACACTCTATTTTCAATGTACCAACTTCGGTTAGCTGACAGGCCAGTTGTACTTCAATGCGCTCTTTTTGGTTGGCATGTAAAACGGCCCCTTCACCTTCGAGGCTGGTAATGTAGGGCGGTAAAGGCGTAAATCGTTCCGGTTCAATGTTGATCAGCATCCCATTTTGTATTGGCGCTTTTTCATCAATCGTATCGTAACTGGAGGTAAGAAGGTTAAAACGGACAGGCTCGCCTAACGTTAACGAGAAGCGCCGACCAGTTAAGCGGATCTCTTGCCCTTCTTCACTGCCTTTAGCGAGTAAACACAATGCCTTGCCTAAATGATTCTTTTCGGGAAGATGTAAAAAATACGAGCGGGCAGATCCGCCGCCAATTTTCAGCTGTGCACCACGTCGAGCCTTGGCAAACGCGACAGCACCAAGCGCTACGGCTAAATCAGGGTGAGGGTTATCTAATACGGTTATTGGCGCACCTCGCCAATCGGTCAGCAGTTGGGTAAGACGTTCGGTAATTAATGGACTATTAAAAACCCCACCGTTGAGCAGCAACCCAACGGGTATTGCTGGCTGTGTGGTATCGAGCTGATTGAGTGCTGATAGCGCAACAGATTGATGCTGGTGAAGAAATTCGGCGACATGTTTACTCACTGCAGGGTCAGCGACGTAGGGCAAGCCAAATTCGACCACCGCACGACGCCGCTTATCAGGCAGCTGTGAAAATTCAGACTGTGGAAAGAATCCTTCTAAAGCAATCTGATGCACTTCTTGGCGAGTGAGCGAGACGCTTTTACTGCCACCGAGCAATTTAGAGCCACTGCCTAATAGGGTGATTTTTACGTTGTCTGGGGGATTGGTAGACAGCAGTTGCTCTTTTGCTTGCCGTGTTTGTTGAATCAATTTACTCAGGCTTGCAGCGCTCAGCTTTTGGTTCGTATTGAAATGTTGTTCCGCAAGATGGGCGAGGGCGAGGTCTACGTTATCACCACCGAGCATAAGGTGCTCACCGACACCAACACGATTGAGGATTAAACTTTGCTGGTGTTTGGCTTCAATTAAGCTCAAATCGGTGGTGCCGCCGCCGACATCACAAACTAAAATCAAAGGGACTTCGCTCAGTTGCTCACTGGCGGTAGCGGAATGACGAGCATACCAATCGTAGCAAACGGCTTGTGGCTCTTCTAATAAAATGATGGTAGATAAACCTGCCAATTGCGCAGCATCGAGGGTAAGTTGACGGGCTGTTTCATCAAATGAGGCTGGCACGGTGACTACCACTTCTTGATTTTCTAACCGATCTCCCGGATGGCGGTGATTCCACGCTTGACGGATGTGGTTGAGATAACTCGCACTGGCAATCACTGGTGAGACTTTATCGACATCACTCGCTCCAGCCCAAGGTAAAATGGCGGAGTGTCGGTCGACACTCGGATGAGACAGCCAGCTTTTGGCACTCACCACTTGGCGACCTTCGACTTTGGCACCGAGCGCTCGGGCCCATTCACCAATGATTACCTGAGGAAGATCGCCACTGACCGGTTGATGTTGCCAAGGTAGGGTAAGATCGGCGGCGTTGACTTGCGCTGCTGCTGGGTGATAGCGAAAAGAAGGCAATAACGGTCTACGCACCACTTCACCGGGCCCAATTAATTGATCGATCTCGAACAAAGCCACGGGTGAATGTAATAAATCCGTGGTTAGCTCGCAATAAGCAACGACAGTATTGGTGGTGCCTAAGTCAATGCCCACCAGAAAACGAGGAGATGTCATGACAACCCTTTTCATGAATAAAAACGACACTCTGAAAGTGCCGTTTTTGTAATGGATGACTAAGCGGTCGGTTGCGCTTCTTCACGGACATTGAATTCAACATGCCACGTTTGGCCATTATCAGCGGCGATGGCCTCAAGGCGTAACGTTCCTAACTCAGTGACTCGTGCAGCTAAGGTGACAGGGACAATTTCACCTTCGCGACGGCCTTCTGATACCGGTAAAGTGACTTGGATCTCCGGTAGTTCTTCTAATTCGTCATCTTGCCAATGATCCAGATGGGTGCCTGCGGCATCGTCACGGCGAGTTGTTGAGCCAAAAAACTGGAAGTTAACCGGTTGACCAATCACCAAACCAAAAGTTTGGCTGGGGACGTCGACGCTAGAACCTTCTTCCATACCAAACGGTGCAACACAGAGTGCTTCCATTGGCGGAGCCATACCGGGAATTGCTGGCATCGCACTTTCAATACCCACGTAATAACTCGAAGCTATACCACCACGAATACGCACCCCTTGACCGCGGCGAACCACACCATAATAAGCGGCACCTCTGGCAACGGCTAAGTCTAAGTCAACGCCCGTCAGGCGTTTAGCGATTGGAGCGTTGGCTTCGACTAGCCATTGATTAATGGTGTCTTGCAAACGTTCAGCTAAGAGAGAGGATTTTAACACTCCGCCATTAAACAATATTGCGGTTGGCTTAATAAAAGCGTTTGACGGTGATGATTGGCCGGGCATGCCACCAAGAAATGGATTGAATTCTTGGTCTGTTGCCTCTGTGGTTGCGTTGGCTTGTTTGGCAAGAAACGCGGCAATATGGCGAGTAATACCCGCATCTTGCGCATAAGGTAGGCCTATTTGGGTTAATGCGCCACGGCTGCGTTGCTGCGGATGATCATTAATCGTCACTTTCGGGAAGAAGCCGTCAATCAGCATTTGCTGAACGTCATCTTGTGTTAACTCGGTTTTCAATGTGCTACCGAGCAGTTTGGATCCGCGACTTGGCACAACAATCGGCATCGCTTGTCGTTGACTATCATTCAATAATACTTCTTTGGCATCGCGGCAAGCGTGAGTCATCGCTTGCACTTGCCAAGGTTGTAGATCTTTACCTTCTTTGGCCAGCTTCATTTTTAAGTGGTAGGCAAGAGCGAGATCCATATTATCGCCACCGAGCAAAATATGCTCACCGACGGCGATGCGTTGCAAACTTAGTGTTCCTTCATCTTCGGTCACTTCAACCAGTGATAGGTCGGTAGTACCACCCCCAATATCCACCACCAGTACGATATCGCCGACATTGACCTGATCACGCCATTGATCATGACTATTATCGATCCAGCTATACAGTGCGGCTTGAGGCTCTTCGAGTAAGGTCAAATGGGTTAAGCCAATATTCCGCGCCGCTTCAGCCGTGAGCTCTCGCGCTGCCGGATCGAACGAGGCGGGTACGGTGATGGTTACTTCTTGATCACAGAGCGGATGTTCGGGATGAGTGTGATCCCACGCTTGTTTTAAGTGCTCAAGGTAAAGCTCGGTGGCGCGTAGAGGGGAGAGTTTCTCCACTTCTTCGGGACTGCCAGCAGGTAAAAATGCTTCACGACGATTCACACCGCCATGGCATAACCAAGATTTCGCACTGGCCACCAAGCGAATCGGTGTTTTAGCGCCAAGGTTGCGGGCAATCGCGCCTACTAAGGCATTGGGTTTATCTGTCCATGGCAATACACGAGACGCTGGATTCATTTCGTGTTCATGGGGTTGATAGACGAAAGAACCAAGCTGATTGAGCGATTCGACGCTACCCGGTGCGCTGAGCTGAGGAATCGGCATCACTTGCAGACTCGCGTGTTCGTTGCGTGTATCACTATAGGCAAGCACACAGTGAGTCGTACCTAAATCAATACCGACACTAAAAGTTGCTGATGGTTGCGTGGAGAGATCGTGTTGATGTTCCATTATAGCTCCACCTCTGCTGGGGCAATGATTGAGGGATCATAATGCTCGGCCAGTTTCGGCAAGTGTAGTGCGCTGGCTTTCCACCCTTTGTGGATCAACGTACCAGTAAACGGTGCTTGTCCGGTCACGTTGCCGATCAAACGAATCGCTTGCGAGTTGAACCCTTGTTCAACGGTGATGCGGGTCTCTTCTTCTTCAGTACGAATTGGCTCTAACGTTAAGTATTCTTTGAGAACTTTTTGACCGCCCGAATGGATAACGCGAGCCGCTGCACCGACTTCTTCGTCAGAGAATGCGCTGAGTTCTTCTTGTAAAAAGTCAATGAAGCGGGCTTCTTTTTGCAAAATAGCCAGCAATTGCAGTGCCGAGTCAGTGGATGTGGTGGCAAGCTTGGATTCTACTTCGACCACTTTTTCGACGATTTTTTCTACTTCAACAATCTTTTCGACTTCAATAATTTTCTCCACCGGTTTTTCCACTTCGACGATCTTCTCAATCGGCTTTTCAACGATGGTTTCTATCACACGCGGTTTACGAAGAATCAGTAATAACAGGGCAAATAAGCTGAAAATAGCAAGGACAGCGTGGAGCATGTCGACGGTGGTTGGTATAGCGCTTAAATCGAAGTTCATGATGAATTCTCAATATTAGGTCTAACAAATACAGCGTGGTGCAGTATTTTGATGATCAGAATAGCTTGATAAATAAGGGCAGATATTAGCATATTCAACCGATGAGGCATGGTTAAATCGGTGTTTTCAGGGTGAGAGTGCGACTATTCGTTCGCTTTTTAAGCGCTCAACGTGGTGATTTGCCGAGTTTGTCGACAATCGTTTTAAAATTGCGGCAACCAATCGTGGTGCTACGGTTTAATCGTCGAGTTTTGGCAGAGAGTTGGGTAGTATTTGTGGTTTATTGACAATCAGTCACGGAATAAACGAATGAATTACAACCGAGTGGTGTGTTTTGACCTCGAAATGTGTTGCTGGAATGAGAACGGCGTAGGCACTACCGGAGAGATCATCGAAGTGGGGTTGGCTGAAATCGATCTTACGGCGGGTAAAATCGTCAAGCGTGCTCAATATTATGTTCAACCCGAGCAGGATAAAATTTCTGAGTTTTGCGTTGAACTAACGGGGATTACTCCGCGTAAAGTGGCTAAACAAGGCCGCCCCCTTGCCGATGTGTTGCGGTCGATGGTGAAAAATTTTGGTGGCAGTAAGAAAATTTATGCGTGTTGGGGAAGAGACGATTTGATCTTAGCCAAAGAGTGCGCGCAAAAAGGTCTGCCTATGCCGATCCACGAATGCATCAATATAGCGACCTTATATCGTCTTCAACATCGTTTAAAAGATAAACGGATCGGGCATCGAGCGGCGCAAGAAGCACAGGGTATTGATTGGGAAGGACGTCAGCATTCCGGTTATGTCGATGCTTACAATCTGGCAAAACTGGCATTAACGATGTTTTAAACATTCATCGATCTATTTATATGGCAAATCTCTCAATAAAAACGCGATGACAATGCTCAAAGGAAAAATCTGACTTAAACTGGTAGTAATCAATGGATAAGTAAGGTTATCAGGATGAAATTTACCAGTATTCGCCAACAGGTTTTAACCTTTAGTGTGTTAGCCCTTTTATCAATCACCCTTGCGGTGATTGGTTTTAGTTATCATAGCAGTCAAATTTTATCGGCTTCCGTTAATCAACAGGTCGATCAAGAGCTGCGCCGTCAAGCGTTACAAAACATGCAGCTTATTGCAACGCAAGAAGCGTTAGGAGTGAAAAGTCGTTTTGACCAAGCGATGCTCATTTCACAGTCATTATCGAGTAGCTTAGAAGGTGAGCGTCCTTCTCGTGAAGTGGTCACTGAAATGTTACGCAGTGTTTTTCTTCAACATCCCGATTTGCTAGGTATTTATACCGGTTGGGAAGCGCATCAATTCGATGGTGATGATATCTTTTCGCTCGGCTTACCGCATAGCAAAGATAATGGTCAATTCGCCCCCTACTGGAATCGCTCGGCTTCGGGGCAACTAGGGATGCGTCCATTAGGTAATATGTACGATAAAACCGTTTCTTCGACAGGCGTACGTAATTCTGAATGGTATTTATGCCCCATCGAAACGGGCAGAAATTGCGTGATTGATCCTGCAAGTTACGATATCCAAGGTGTACAAACCTTGTTGAGTTCTTTTGTTTCTCCTGTGATGGTTAATGGTAAAGCGGCGGGGATGGTTGGTGTCGATTATTCGTTAAACTTCCTGCAACGCATTGCTGCCGACACCCAAAAACATATTGATCGTCAAGCGCGAGTCCTCATCCTTAGCCCGAAAAATATCGTGAGTGCAGATAGTTCAGAAGCCGCTAATGTTGGTAAAGCTCTTCAACAGACCGGTGTCGCTCAGTTGATCAGTAAGCGGGTGGTTGGACAAAGCCGGATTGAAGATAATTCAGTGATCGCATCAGCGCAGTTTCGTGCTCATGGCGTGAATGATAACTGGGAAGTGATTGTGATATTACCGGTTTCTGTGGCATTAGCTCAGGCCGCTGTGATCTCCCAGCAATTAGATCAAGGTTTTGCCGCTAATCTACAAGGTCAGCTTTGGGTCGGTGGTTTACTCATCTTATTAGGTATTATCGCCATGTGGGTCATGGCATTATCAATCAGCCGTCCGATTCAAAAGCTGGTTGGTTTGGTTGAAAAACTCACCCAATCTGGAGGTGATTTAACCCAAACCATTAAAATTGATCGCCGTGATGAAACCGGGCAATTGGCTCATCATTTAAATACCTTTGTCGGTAATGTTCGCTCGATAGTCTCTGATGTCGCTCAGCAAATGGATGGCTTAACGGAAAGCACGCAGCGTTCGGCTTCTTATGCGAAACAGGGCGTCGATCAGATTAGACATCAACGGGCAGAAATAGAGCAAGTGGTAACCGCAACCAATGAAATGTCTTCTACTGCGCACAGTGTTTCCGACAATGCTCAAGAGACGGCCAGCGCCGTGACTCAAGCTCAGCAAGAAATTAACCAAAGCCAGCGCGAAGTAGAACAAAGTGCCGAAGGCTTGAAACGTTTAGCTAATGATCTTCTTAAATCTGCGCAAGAGATAGAAGAGCTGGAAGCGCAAAGTGAGCAAGTGGGGTCAATCTTGGATGTCATTCGAGCCATCTCTGAGCAGACCAACTTATTGGCATTAAACGCAGCGATTGAAGCGGCGCGTGCTGGTGATCAAGGACGCGGCTTCGCCGTAGTGGCTGACGAGGTGCGTAACCTTGCCACGCGCACTGCGCAGTCCACCGATGAAATACAAACCATGATCGATACCTTACGTCAGCGCAGTAAAAAAGCGGTCGCCACGGTGAATGAAAGTCGCGAGCAGAGTAATAACTGCCAAGCGTTATCACAACGTGCTGTCGATGCTTTAAAAGAAGTGCGCGCACAAAGTGAGCGTATTCAAGACATGGCCCACCAAATCGCCACCGCAGCAGAAGAGCAGGCGGCGGTGACTGAAGAGGTGAATCGTAATATTGTGGCGATTAATGATGCGGCGAATGAAATTGATCATGGTGCCAGTGCCGCCAATCAAGAGAGTCGTGATGCGGCGAATCGAGTGAGTGCGGTGAGCTCGCGTTTAAATCAGTTTAAATACTAACGAACGGTCTTGGAGACCTTGATGGGCGTATTGCTTAGCTCCCATCAAGGTCATCGTGGAATTCAACATTAAAGAAAGTAAAAACAGCAAACAAATAAATCATCAAGTGAAGGTCGCGTTAATTCGAGAACTTCGCTTTATTTTTTCGGATTAACAACCATCAGTTTTGCGCGAATAAACTGACTGTGGTCAACGTACAGTAACTCGGCCGTTTTACGGATCACCGCATCTTCTAGTGGATCAATCTCACCATCCGCATGGGCAACTTCCCACATCGCTTTTATTAACTCAAATCGTTTACCTTGGGTTAATTCTCGTAGCTGAGAGGTAAATTCATACAATGATGCCGATTGACGTATTTGTTGCTCAGCACGGCTAATCAAAGCTTGTGCTTCACTGTCGTCTATTGCAAGTAAACGTTGCAGTAAGGCTAGCTTCGCTTGTCGTTCTGTGGGGGTTATTTTTTGATCTGAACCGGCGACCTCACTCAATAAACAAGCGATTGCAAAATTAGGGCTAGGAGAAGGTTGACTTAGATCGTGCCCGTCGAGGAGCTGTTTAAATAAGGCGGTAATAGTATTGAACATAAAAAATACCTTTCTCTATATGCGGTACCAGTGAACGTTAATGATTGGAGGATAAAACGCTGCCACAGTTCCCTTATTGTTGTAGAAAATGGCGCAGAGAAGGTGCTTATTCAAGCGTTGAGAGAGTTAAACGCTTACAGTTCCCAGTCACTGATCATTTCTACAAACTCCGAACTGCTTTGTTCATGGGCAAGCAGCAGTAGGGCGACTAAAGCTTCAACTTGAACGCTCTGTGGATTGGGTTCATTGAGTAATTGAGTAATACGCTCACGGATCAGATTGATTTCATGCTGAACAAAACCGCGACCCTCTTCCTCGCCTTCACCTTCTTCTGGAGCATTATCAAATTGTAAAAACAGCATATCGTTATCGTGCTGAGTACCGACTAAACGTTCGGGCAGCCAAAGTTCTCCCATGACGACTTCAGGGTCACAATCAGCAGGCAGGTCATCAAGTCTTAGTTTCAGTTCAGAAGCTTTCACAGTATTTTCTACTTAGTTAGGTATCTTTCTATTTTAGCGGCCAAATGACAATAAAACTAAACCTTCTTGCATGCAATGGGCCATAAACGAACAATTAATCATCGAAATACATTTTTTACTGGTTAACGAGCCGAATCAGCAGGATTGGCTTAATACGAATTACCGATCGACCAACAAGTTTGTGATACAATTCAGCTAATTTTATGCAAAGAAAAGAATAGGTAACGCTTTGACTCAGTCACAGCCTCACTCAGAAAAAAATACGATGGCAAAAGCCAATACCGTCAAGTCATTGCAACAAGCGTTGCAACAGTGTTTGATAAAAGACCGTTTTCGTCTCAATAAGCGGATCATCGGTGCCAGTAAAATTGTTAAAGAACAAGCAAGAACAGCCGTCTTTGATGAAATAGCGCTGGATATTGCTCGTTCAATGATGGTGGTTTCACAGCGAGAAGCGCAAAAAATCACGATTGATTACCCAGAACAGTTACCGGTCAGTCAAAAGCGGGATGATATTGCGCGGGCAATTGAGCAGCATCAAGTGGTGATTGTTGCTGGGGAAACCGGTTCAGGTAAAACCACTCAGTTACCGAAAATTTGTGCTGAGCTTGGACGTGGTAAATATGGGCTGATTGGCCACACGCAACCACGTCGACTCGCCGCTCGTTCGGTGGCTAATCGCATTGCCGAAGAAATGCAGTGTGAGCTTGGTGGCGTTGTCGGTTATAAAGTGCGTTTTAACGATCAAATCTCTGAGCAAACCCAAATCAAATTAATGACTGACGGTATTTTACTGGCAGAAATTCAACATGATCGTTATCTCAATCAGTACGACACGATCATTATTGATGAAGCTCACGAGCGCAGTTTAAACATTGATTTTATTCTCGGTTATTTACGCCAATTATTACCCCGTCGTCCTGATCTCAAAGTGGTCATCACCTCGGCAACCATTGACCCTGAGCGATTTTCGAAACACTTTGCTAATGCGCCGATCATTGAAGTGTCAGGCAGAACCTTTCCGGTAGAAACGCGTTATCGTCCACTAGTGGCAGAAACGGACAGCGATCGCGATCAACTCGAAGGTATTTTTGACGCGGTGGATGAGCTGTGCCTTGAGGGGTTAGGGGATATCCTGATTTTCATGAATGGTGAACGGGAAATTCGTGACACTGCCGATGCGTTAGCAAAACGTAAGTTACGAGATACAGAGATTGTGCCTTTGTATGCCCGTTTATCCTCTGGCGAACAAAATAAGATTTTCCAACCCCATAGCGGCCGGCGGATCGTACTTGCCACCAACGTGGCGGAAACCTCGTTAACGGTGCCAGGGATCAAGTATGTTATTGATCCGGGCACTGCGCGGATCAGCCGTTACAGCTATCGCACCAAGGTGCAACGTTTACCGATTGAACCGATTTCTCAAGCCAGTGCTAACCAACGTAAAGGGCGCTGTGGGCGTGTCGAAGAGGGTATCTGTATCCGTCTATACTCAGAAGAAGACTTTTTATCTCGCCCTGAGTTTACCGCCCCAGAAATTCTGCGCACCAACTTAGCGTCAGTCATTCTACAAATGACTGCGCTAGGCTTAGGCGATATCGAGGCGTTCCCATTTGTTGAAGCGCCAGACAAACGCCATATCCAAGATGGCGTTCGCTTGCTGGAAGAGTTGGGGGCAATGAACCCTGAGATCAGCGACCCGAAAAAACGCCTGACCACGATTGGACGTCAGTTGGCTCGTTTACCGATTGACCCACGTTTAGCGCGAATGGTGTTGGAAGCGCCGCGGCTCGGCTGCTTAAAAGAGGTGATGATCATTGCCTCAGCGTTATCGATTCAAGACCCAAGAGAAAGGCCGAGTGATAAGCAGCAAGCCTCAGATGAAAAACATCGCCGTTTTGTCGATGAAGACTCGGATTTTGTTACCTTAATCAATCTGTGGCATTACTTACAAGAGCAGCAAAAGGCCTTGAATAGCAATGCTTTTCGTCGTCAATGTAAACAGGACTATTTAAATTATTTGCGCGTTCGTGAGTGGCAAGACGTTTATTTCCAAATTCATCAATCGATGCGTGAAATGGATTATAAGCTCAACGATCAGCCGGCAAATTATGACAGTCTGCACAGCGCCATTTTGGTGGGTTTGCTGTCACACATCGGCAGTAAAGACGCTGAAAAAAATGAGTATCAAGGGGCTCGTAACGCAAGATTCAATATCTTCCCAGCTTCTGGTTTATTTAAAAAACAGCCAAAGTGGGTGATGTCGGCAGAACTGGTCGAAACCTCGAAACTGTGGGCGCGGATTGTTGCCAAAATTCAACCGGAATGGATTGAGCCTCTTGCTAAGCACTTGATCAAGCGTAGTTATAGCGAACCACATTGGTCGAAGAAAAGTGCCGCGGTGATGGCGTATGAAAAAGTGACCCTTTATGGCGTACCTATCGTTGCCAAACGAGCGGTCAATTATGGGGCGATTGATGTGCCATTGAGCCGTGAGATTTTCATTCGCAGTGCTTTGGTGGAAGGTGATTGGCAAACCAAACACGCTTTCTTTAAGCAAAATCGCGCTTTGTTACTTGAGGTCGAGGAGTTAGAGCATAAATCGCGTCGCCGAGATATCTTGGTGGATGATGAAGAGCTGTTCCAATTTTATGATCAACGAGTTGGCGCGGAGGTGGTCTCAGGGCGTCATTTTGATGCTTGGTGGAAAAAAGCCAGCCATGATAATCCAGACTTACTCAATTTTGAAAAAGAGATGCTGGTTAAAGGCGATGCCAGCCATATCACCGAACTCGATTATCCTAATTTCTGGCACCAAAACGGAATTAAATTAAAGCTCAGTTATCAATTTGAACCGGGTATTGATAGTGACGGTGTCACGGTGCATATTCCTTTGCCGATCCTTAACCAAATTGAGCCGCAAGGCTTTGATTGGCAAATTCCGGGTTTACGTCATCAATTAGTGGTCAGTTTGATTAAATCGCTACCGAAAACGCTGCGTAAGAACTTTGTGCCAGCGCCAAACTATGCTGATGCCTTTTTAGCGCGCGTCACGCCGTTAGCAATGCCATTACTGGATGCGCTGGAAAAAGAGCTTAAGCGGATGACAGGCGTGGCTATCGAGCGTGAAGATTGGAATTGGCAGCAAGTACCTGATCACTTAAAAGTGACCTATCGGGTAGTGGATCATCGTCATCGGAAACTCAATGAAGATAAAGACTTATACGCATTGAAAGAAAGCTTGAAAGCCAAGGTTCAAGAAACCTTATCGCAAGTGGCGGATGATGATATTGAGCAGAAAGATCTCCACACTTGGTCGTTTGGTGAGCTGCCGAAAGTTTACCAGCAAAAACGTGGCGGTTTTGAGGTTAAAGCCTATCCGGCGTTGGTGGATAATAAAGACAGCATTGAAATTAAGCTATTTGAAACGGAAAGTGAGCAGCAAACTGCGATGCAAGCCGGACAAAGACGATTAATTTTGCTTAATGTGCCATCTCCGATCAAATACTTACACAGTAACTTGCCTAATAAATCTAAGCTTGGCTTGTATTTTAACCCTTACGGTAAAGTACTGGATTTAATTGATGATTGTATTGCTTGTGGCGTTGATAAGCTTATCGAGCAGCATGGGGGCATGGTTTGGCAGCCAGAAGCCTTTGAAGCGCTGAAAGAATATGTTCGCGCTGAACTGGGGGATACGGTGGTCGAGATTGCCCAGCAAGTAGAAACCATTTTAACCACCGCCTACAACATTAATAAGCGTTTGAAAGGTAAAGTCGATTTCACGATGGCTTTTGCTTTATCGGATATCAAAGCACAAATGGAAGGGCTGATTTTTAAAGGTTTTGCCACCGAATGTGGTTGGAAAAAGCTGGCGGACATTTTGCGCTACATGAAAGCGATTGAAAGGCGGATGGAAAAACTGCCGGTTGATCCCAATAAAGATCGCTTGCATATGTTGAAAATTGAATCGGTGGTTAACGAATACAAGACCTTATTGAATAAAATTCCGAAAGGAGTAGCTGTGCCTGAATCGGTCAAAGAGATCCGCTGGATGATCGAAGAACTAAGAGTGAGTTATTTTGCTCAGCAACTTGGTACGCCTTATCCGATTTCAGATAAACGAGTCAAACAAGCGATTGATGCCTGTTAGGCAAGCTGCAAGTCACCGCTATCAGGCGGTGACTTCAAATGATAAGCGGATATATTATTGATCTTTATTCACTATCTGTCCTTTCGTTCCTTGAGGTGCGGTGAAGATGATTCTATAATTTCCGGTAATGCATAACATTGGCTTAGCAGCAGCGGCCAGACAACTATCAAAAGGTTAATTATGAAAAAAACGTTACTTGCCCTCGCGCTATTGGGAGCCTCTTCTGCAGCAATGGCAGATGCTTTGGTTTACGCTGGTGCATCGGTTGGCCAATCTGATTACCGTGGTGATAGCAGTACGGCTTATAATTTGCATGTTGGAACCGGAATTCTGCCATTTTTTGCGGTTGAAGGTGGTTACACAAAATTAGGCGATTTTAAAATTAACGGTATTGAAACCTCTGCTTCAACCATGTATGCCGCACTAAAGCCAAGCATTGATTTTGGTCCTTTACATATTTATGCGCGTGGTGGTATCCATTCATGGAAAACAGAAATCAACAACAGTAAAGATGATGATGGTTTCGATATCATGTATGGCGTAGGCGCTGAATATTTTATTATGGGTCCTTTTTCGGTAGGCGCGGGTTACCATCGTTATACTCTCGACAAGAAAGACGTCAGTGTACTTTCCTTTAACGCGACTTTCCATTTTCTATAATCGCTTTAGCGGTTAGTCGTCAAATCGGTTTATCGCTCAGTTGATAAACCATCGATAACGCCCTTAGAGGTTTTGTTTTTCTCCAAGGGCGTTTTATTCTCGTCAATTATGTATTTAACCAATGACTGAACGCTACTCTTGGCCAATGTGCATTAATGTAGTCAATAAAAGCTTGGGTCCTTTCTGGTAAGAATCGCCGTTGAGGGTGCAGTAAATAAACATCAGCCCCTTCTATATCCCATTCTGGCAATAAAGGAACTAATTGCTGCTGCGTCAGTTCTTGGCTAATCAATCCTTTCGGTAAGCGAGCGACTCCCATATCTAGGAGTGTCGCTTGTAAAATCGTATCTAACTCTTCTGAACTTAAGCGAGCTCGCGGGGTAAATTGAAATTGTTCTCCTGTGAGCCGATGTTTAAACACCCAAGCCTGTTTGGTATTCAGCGTCAGTAGCGGTAATGTTTGCAACTGTTCAGGGTGATTTAAGGTTAAGGTAGCGGCGTAACTGGGAGTCGAGCAGAGCTGCGATGGATTATTGGCTAGCTTACGAGCGACCCAATCGGAATGTGGCTGAGGACCAAAACGCAAAGCGATATCAATATCGTGACGCGTGAAGTAATCCATGCCCGCACCGACTTGAAAATGGATATTAACGTTGGGATGTTGCTGACAAAATTCTAATGCAAGTGGGCTCAGTTGATGACGTAAGGGGATAATCGGTGCATTAATGACAATCGTGCCACGATATTCTTGTTTGGCACGTAAGGCGATTTCTTGTTTCGATTCGATTTCAGCGAAGAGCTCGACATAGGTTTCAAATAATTGTTCCCCTTCTTTGGTTAAAACAATTTCTTTACTACTACGGATCAGCAAGATGCTACCCATATCATGCTCTAATTGTTGGATTCGGCGACTCAGAGTGCTGCTGGAGAGGGCTTTTTGCTTAGCGGCTAAGGCGAAGCTGCCGCAGCGTACCACCGTAATAAAAAGCGCCAGATCGTCTAATTTCATCATAATCCCATATTTGCAATTGACGATCCCATTCTATCCTATTTTAGATAGAATGATATTCAGTTATCTTATGGTGATGCGCGATAGGCTGCGCTTTCTTCAATCTTGAGTTACCGAAGCGGCGCACCCTCTGCGCTCATTCGCTGATCACTTACCCATAACGTTATGTTGTATTGGTATCGTTTAATACCAGAGGATTTATGTCAACCGATTCGACTTATTCATCCAACCCGAAAATTATTTTTGCCAGCGTCGCACTGGTGATTGCCTTAGGCTCTTTAGAAAAAAGTATTGTCACCACACCTTTGGCTTTGATTGGTCAGGAGTTATCCGCTGGAAAATCCCTTACTTGGGTGATTACCGCTTATTTATTGGCTGCGACAGCAGTACTGCCGGTTTATGGTAAGTTAAGCGATCTGTTTGGTCGGGTGCGCATGCTCAATATCAGCATTGTCATTTTCATGATTGGCTCAGCACTCTGTACGTTTGCGATTGATTTGCCGAGTTTAATTGGTGCGCGCGTGATTCAAGGCATTGGCGGTGGTGGCTTAATTGCGCTGGCCTTTACCGTGATTGCCGATTCGATTCCAGCGCGTGAAGTGGGTAAATATCAAGGCTATATTTCCGCGGTATATGCGGTATCGAGTATTGCGGGGCCACTGTTAGGCGGTTATTTTGCTGACCATTTAACGTGGCGCTGGGTCTTTGGAATCAACTTACCCCTTGGCTTGGTGGCATTGTGGATGGTCAATCGTTACCTCAGCCACTTGAATAAACGTCGTAATAGCCGCTTTGACTGGCTTGGTGCCGGATTATTGATGATCGCCACTACCATGTTGCTAATGTTGCTTTCATCGCACTCGTTTATGCCTAATGGCTGGGGGGCGTTTATTTTATTAGCTAGCCTTGTCATGCTTGTATTGGTAGAAAAACGCGTTAGTGATCCTATTTTACCTGCTCGTTTAGCGCGTTTGCCCAACTACTTAACCGCCATTATGTTAGTGATGGGATCGCAAATGTTGATGTTTGCGCTGTTAGTTTATCTACCTTTGCAACTGCAATGGCAGAAAGGACTTTCTCCATCACAAAGTGGCGTCGTGATGGTAATTTTTATGTTTTGTATCACGGCGGGCGCGTATGTCGGCGGTAAGCTGGTCGCTAAGTTTGCTCGCTATAAATTGTTAGTGGCATTAGGTTTTGCTTTGGCGATGATCGCGCTATGGCAAATTCACTATGATATTTGGGTTAATTTCGCGCTAGGTTTTGCAGGAATTGGACTTGGGTTAACTTTGCCAGCACTCAGTGTTGTCGTGCAAAGTGTTTTGCCTGCTCGCGATCGTGGGATTGGCATGTCGTTATTTAATTTTGGCCGTGAGCTAGGCGGAGCGTTAGGGGTTGCATTTTGCTCGGCGTTATTCTATCTACGAGTTCCCCAAGACGTGACAGTCAGTGAACATGGTGCTGAACAAGCGCAAGTCGCGACTCATGTACTCGCTCAAGGCTTTAGCTTGGTTTATATCGGGATGAGTGTTTTAGCGCTTTGTGCCATGTTGCTGACCATTCTCAAGCTGCGTCGTGATGCATTAACCGTTAAGGCACCAGCCACAGAGTAGGGCTATTCACTTTTGTGATGCTAACCAATGCGCTTAACACTAATCGGTGTTGGGCGTATTTTTTTTTACCTTTATTGGATAGAATTCAGAGAGTTTTTATTTCTGTGATGGCAACATTATGTCAGCGATTATCCTATCAGCGGCTCAAGTCGATGATTTAGAAGTACTCAATCAGTTGATGTTTGATTTACATGACGAGCATCACCGTGCTTGTCCAGCTTATTTCAAAACCGCTCATGAGATTGAGCAAGAGAAGAGTATTGCCCGTTATTTAGATGATCCGGAATGTTTGGTTTACGTTGCTAAACAGGGTTCTCAGATCGTTGGTTTTATTACTGGGCATTTTTGTGAGTTAATTTCGAGTGTCAGTCAGCCCATTCCGATGGGTAGTATTGATGAGCTATATGTTGTTCCCTGTTATCGTCAACAAAGAGTCGCAGCCTCACTTCTTGCTCATTTAGAGCAGACATTCGTTGAGTATGGCGTCAAAGAAATGTTTGTTGAGGTGTGGGAGTTTAATCAAACGGCGCAACATTTTTATCAGCAAGGGGGATTTGTTCCACATATACATTGGTTGCGCAAACCCCTATCACAACAGAAGGTGTAACCTTGGTGTTGTTCTGGCTGGTCTTCATTAGGATGTGGATGATTTCCCCTTTGTTATTGCCGAAAGCTCGAGAGGTTTAGAGTAGAAATACCCTTGTTGATATTGAACCCCTTTGTTGGCAAGGTATTTGGCTTGAGCGGCATGTTCCACTCCTTCCGCGACGATATTGACCTTAAGCTGATGAGCCAGCTCAATAATGGTATTTAAGATCGGCGCACTAACCGATTGCACGCCAATTGAATCAATAAAGCATTTATCGATTTTTAAATAATCGAAAGCAATATGTTGCAGGACCGATAATGAGGTTTGTCCTGTGCCAAAATCATCAATAGAGATCATCACACCAGCTTGCCGTAATTCTTGTAAAATAGTTTGTCCTTTTTTATCCAGCAGTTGGCGTTCAGTAATTTCAACCACCAACTGAATTCCTTGAGCAGCAAGATGACTGGCACAAAGGATTAAACGATGAATATGCTTTTGGTGTGAAAGATAGCAAGGTGGAACGTTGATACCAAGGTGTAATTGCTGATGGTTAGGTAAATGCTGAGCATCTTTTTGAGCTTGGTTAATCACATAATCGGTCACTTTATTGATTAAGCCATACTCTTCTGCAATTTGAATAAACGTATCGGGTTTAACAAAACCTAATTTAGGGTTAATCCAACGCAGTAACGCTTCATAGCCGACCACATTTTGTTTCTGACTGTCGATGACAGGTTGATAGACTAAAAACAGCTCGTGTCGTTCTAATCCTTTCTTTAAATCATCTAATAAGCTCGTCCGGCCGGTGAAAAATAAAAACAGAACATAAATGAATAGTGAAAGTGCAATCGAGGCCGGAAGGGCACTCAGTAGATAAAAGGTTATCTGTTCAGTAACAAAAGAGTCACTAGCGACAATTTGTAACGTAAAAAGTTGGTTGGCCGATGTGACCTTTACGTTATGTTGTTTAGTGATGAATTTACTATTAGCTGGGTAGTATTGATTACCGACTTTGACGATTAATTGAGCTATGCGAGTGTCGGTGTGATAACCGAGACGAGCTTGAATATAACCTTGATCGACAACAGAAATGGCTCCACGATAGGGATTGTTTTTATCGGCATCAATCACTAATAAAGTGCGCATGGCTGGATCGTTTTGCAAGTCAAAGAAGCGTTCTTTACTGGTGACAATGCCATCGGGATAATAGTCGCTGATATCTGACTGCATCTCTCCCCGTTTGGACGAACAAACAATTTGTTGATCTTCAACGATCAACATTTCACGCAGTAAACTTTCAAATAACAGGTCTTCTTGAATCTGTGCGCAGCTTTTATTGCTGTATAACGCTTTGGCATTTTCATCATGGAGATCAGCAATCAGGCTATCGATACGTTTGGCATACGAATCGGCAATGGTGTTCAACTGGCTATTAATGCTCGTGACGCTGGTATAGTAAGCGTAAAAAAAAACGATCGGAATAGGGATAAGACAAGCAGATAATATTTTTTTGAGCAGGACTCTTTTTTTATTTTGCAATGCTTTTTACCTGTATTTCTAACTTCGTCTTAAATTTGAAACGGATTGTGCATAGATTGCGCATTATAGAGCAAGCGTGCTGAGGTACAAGGCATAACTCATCGAAGATATTGTTTTTTTTATGCGGACATATAACCTCATTAATTAAAAATAGTATTCAGTCATTGATTTCGCCAATCGGTTATTCGTTGGCGGCATTAAGGCGACATTAAAAAAATAACTCTTCATTAGGTTTAATCGACCGTTAACTACTTCATTTTTTACACCTGTATAAATATTTATACTCACTAAACTCTGCTCTTTCGAAGCATGTTTACCCGCAAAATGACCACTACATTGATGAGACACTGAGGACGCAAACGAATTATGGTTATTTAATGTAATAAAAGTGTTACATTTTTAGTGTTTTTTAGAGAGGGAGATAGGTATCTGCTGATCGTTGCGACTTTATTGAATCGTGCCATGGTTAATAGAGATTTCGACCCTATAAAGGAAACCTAGACATGACATCAATAAGTAACCCTCTTGGTACCGATGGTTTTGAGTTTGTTGAATACACGGCAGCGGATGCACAGGGGATTGACGCACTAAAACAGCTGTTCACTTCTTTAGGTTTTGCTGAAATCGCGAAGCACCGCTCTAAACAAGCTTGGCTATATCGTCAAGGGGATATCAATTTCATCATCAATGCTCAACCTCATAGTCAAGCGGCTGATTTTGCAAAGCTGCATGGCCCATCGGTGTGTGGAATGGCATTTCGGGTTAAAGATGCAGCAGGGGCATTACAACATGCCTTAAGTTGTGGAGCCGCAGCTTATCAAGGTGAAATAGGACCGATGGAATTAAGCATTCCAGCGATTTATGGCATCGGTGACAGTTTGTTGTACTTTGTTGACCGCTATGGTGATAAAAGTATCTATGATGTTGACTTCTTGTTTTACGATGATGCAGAGCAGCGTTTGCAACATAAGCAGGTTGGTTTATGTGAAATCGATCATCTTACTCATAACGTAAAACAAGGCAATATGGATAAGTGGGCTGGTTTTTATGAACAGTTGGCGAACTTTAAAGAGATTCGATATTTTGATATTGAAGGGAAATTGACTGGCTTGGTTAGCCGTGCGATGACCTCACCATGTGGCAAAATTCGCATTCCGATCAATGAATCCCGTGATGATAAATCACAAATTGAAGAATTTTTGCGTGAATACAATGGCGAAGGGATTCAGCATATCGCTTTAAGCACTAATGATATTTATCACACTGTGCGTACGTTGCGAGCGCGAGGCATGGAATTTATGCCAACCCCAGATACCTACTATGAGAAAATCAATTCGCGCGTTCCCGGTCATCATGAATCCGTTGATGAGTTACGCGAATTGCGGGTATTGATTGATGGCGCGCCACTCAAAGATGGTATTTTGCTGCAAATATTTACCCAAACCGTTATTGGTCCAGTCTTTTTTGAAATTATTCAGCGCAAAGGCAATCAAGGTTTTGGCGAAGGTAACTTCAAAGCCTTGTTTGAATCGATAGAAGAAGATCAAATTCGTCGTGGAGTGCTAGATGATGCATAAACCGTTTACGTTTCCTCATCGCGAAGGGGTGTTTTCGAAACAGGCTCATGCGGATTTTCCTGAGCAGGCGATCTATGAGCGAGAAGCTGGGCGCAGTGGCTTTTTTGGCGCTGCGAGTCACTTTCATCATCAGCATCCCCCCACCGCATGGACCGAATGGCAGGGCGATTTACGGCCAAGAGCATTTAATTTAAACCACTTGAGCCACTCTGAACAATTATCCCCTTGGTCTGTTCCTCATTTGCTGCATAACCAAGAGGTGAAAATCCGGGTCTGGCAGCTTAGCCAACCAATGACCCAATTGGTGCGTAATGCGGATGGCGATGAATTATTATTTGTTCATAAAGGCAGTGCCGAGCTGTTTTGTGATTATGGCCATATGACGATTCATGAAGGGGATTATGTGTTAATTCCGCGCTCAACGACTTGGCGTTTAGACCCTAATGAGCCGCTGTTTTTGTTGATGATCGAGAATACGGATGCCGCTTATGCGTTACCAGAAAAAGGCATTGTTGGTCAGCACGCTCTGTTTGACCCGGCGGTGCTTGAAGTGCCGAGTATTAATACACGTTTTCAGGCGCAGTACTCAGAACGCACCACGCACGTTGAAGTTAAACGGCACGATCAAGTGAGTGTGATTACCTATCCTTTTAATCCCCTAGATGCGGTGGGGTGGCATGGCGATCTGGCGGTGCTGAGGCTCAATTGGCGAGATATTCGACCGCTAATGTCCCATCGTTATCATCTACCGCCCTCTGCACATACCACCTTTGTTGGGCAAGGATTTGTGGTCTGTACGTTTGTGCCAAGACCGATTGAAAGTGACCCTGGTGCGCTAAAAGTACCGTTTTATCATAACAATGACGATTATGATGAAGTACTGTTTTATCACGCGGGTGACTTTTTCAGTCGCGATAATATTGAAGCTGGGATGGTGACTTTTCACCCTGCGGGCTTTACTCATGGCCCTCATCCGAAAGCGTTTCAAGCCGGATTAAAAAACAGCAAAACGTTTACCGATGAAGTGGCGGTAATGATTGATACCCGCCACGCCCTGCAATTTAGTGACGCGGTTAAAGAAGTAGAAAATCCTCAGTACGTTTATAGCTGGAAAGAGCACAAGGATACGCCATGAAGTTAGCGACGTTAAAAAATGACACACGGGATGGTCAATTAGTAGTTGTCAGTCGAGATTTACAGCGCTGTGTGATTGTTGACCACCTCGCTTCAACACTCCAACAAGCACTCGATGATTGGCAAAAAGTGGAAGGGCCGTTACAAGAGATCTCCCAAGCTTTAAATGCCGGCCAGCTTACTCATACCGTACCGTTTGCAGAACATCACTGCGCCTCGCCGTTACCAAGGGCATTTCAATGGGCAGATGGCTCAGCTTATGTCAACCATGTTCAGTTAGTTCGACGTGCTCGTGGAGCCGAATTGCCAGAGAGTTTTTGGACTGATCCGCTGATGTATCAAGGGGGATCGGACAGTTTTCTGGGGCCACACGAACCTATCCCACTTGTAGATCCCCAATGGGGATTAGATTTTGAAGCTGAGGTGGCTGTCATCACCGATGATGTCCCTATGGGGATCACAGCGGAGCAGGCAGGGCAACATATTCGCTTAATCATGCTGGTGAATGATGTCTCTCTACGAGGGTTAATTCCCAATGAATTAGCCAAAGGTTTTGGCTTTTTCCAATCGAAACCGAGCTCAGCCTTTTCTCCGGTGGCAGTGACTCCTGATGAATTAAACGATGCGTGGGACGGCGCTAAGTTATCTTTACCATTATTGTCGACCTATAACGGTCAGTTGTTTGGCTGTCCGAATGCAGGGGTCGATATGACCTTTGATTTTCCTCAGTTGATTGCCCATGCAGCGAAATCTCGCCCTTTATGCTGTGGCACGATTATTGGTTCTGGTACCGTCTCAAATAAGCAAGGCACGGAGTACGGAAGTTCAATCGGTGAAGGGGGTGTCGGTTATTCGTGTATTGCCGAGTTACGAATGATTGAAACCATTCGTGATGGGCAACCCAGCACCGCTTTTATGCAGGTCGGTGATACGATAAAACTTGAGATGCTCGATCATCAAGGTAATAGCGTATTTGGTCGTATTGAACAAACGGTGATTGAATCAGGGAGATAGGTGATGAGTGAGCTGAAATTATACGGCTACTGGCGCTCATCGGCAACGTATCGGGTGCGTCTTGCCTTAGCAATTAAGCAGCTGAGTTATCAGCAGTTTCCGGTTGACCTCATCGCTCAAGGTGGTGAGCAACACAGCGAGGTATTTCATCAGCTTAATGCGAGTGAATTAGTGCCAGTGTTAGTTGATGGCGATTTCGTTCTTAATCAATCACTGGCGATTATTGAATATCTTGATGATCATTACCCGCAGCCGCGTCTTATTCCTGTCTCAGGTGAGGCAAAATACCGTGTGTTGTCGCTAGCTCATGATATTGCAATGGATATTCATCCATTAAATAACCTAAGGGTTTTACAATATTTATCACAAAACCTTGCTGTGGATGAGCCCAAAAAAACGCAGTGGTATCAACATTGGATAGCGGTAGGTTTTCGCGCCATTGAAGAAAAGCTGACTATAAGTGCAGGGCAATATTGTATCGGCGATGCACTTTCTCTGGCGGATATCTGCCTGATACCTCAAGTGTATAACGCGGAGCGCTTTGCCGTTGATATGAGCCTTTATCCAAACATCATGCGTATTACCAATACGCTGCGTGAGCGAGCTGATTTTCACTCAGCCGCACCGGAAAGCTGCCGCTGAGTGAAGCGTTTAACTTAGGATGATTAAGCGATAGCTCGCTGAGCTAATGAGGTAGGGCATAAGCGCTTCCCTTGTTCATCAAACAGATGCAGGTTATCTATGTTGATCGATAGGTTAAGTGTTTGATCAATATCTACATCCATTTCAGGTGTTACCGCAATAAAATCGCTGAGTTGAGTTAACCCAGCGATTTTTCCATGCACCAATTGATTGGGACCAAGTGGTTCAACGACACTGATTTGTAAGCGTAAATTCAGAGCGTTTTCACTGCTCGAAAGACCAGCATGCTCAGGACGAATACCTAGGGTTAATGATGGAGCGCTGAGTTGTTGATAGTGCGGTAGATAAATTCTTTGATGACCAACCTGTAAATAGCCTCTATCTAATGATGCAGGGATAAAGTTCATCGCTGGGCTACCAATAAAACTCGCCACAAAGGTACTCGCCGGCTGGTGGTAAACTTCTTTTGGGCGACCGATTTGTTCAATTTTTCCTTGGTTTAAGACCACAATGCGATCGGCTAATGTCATCGCTTCTACTTGATCGTGGGTGACATAGACACTGGTCACGCCGAGTTTGCGTTGCAGTTTTTTTATCTCTAAGCGCATATGCGCGCGTAACGCCGCATCGAGGTTGGATAGTGGCTCATCAAATAAAAACAGCTGCGGATCGCGGACAATCGCGCGTCCCATTGCGACACGTTGACGTTGACCACCAGACAGTTTGGCGGGTTTACGATCTAAATACTCTTCAATTTTGAGGGTTTTAGCGACGTGATTAATTTTTTCAGCGATGGATTTTTTATCCACCCCACGATTTTTTAAGCCATACGCCAAGTTATCGTAAACGCTCATATGAGGATAAAGAGCGTAGTTTTGAAATACCATCGCAATATCACGTAGCGCAGGTTTTTCGTTATCCACTCGGCGACCGGCTAGATGGATTTCTCCACTGTTGATGGGCTCAAGCCCAGCAATCGAACGTAGAATTGACGATTTACCACAACCTGATGGTCCAACTAAAACGATGAATTCGCCCTCATTAATTGACAAATCAACGCCTTTAACTGCTTGATGACCATTTTCATAGGTTTTGACTAACTGTCTGATATCCAACATAACATTGTCCAGTTTTTGTGGTGAGGTTGGGGTGACTAAATGCATAGAGTTATTTTTCACTTTCGACTAATCCTTTAACAAACCAGCGTTGGAAAATGACCACGACGAATACCGGCGGCAGCATGGCTAAAATCACCATGGCGAACGCGTAGTCATAACGTGGTAAACGAGTTTCATTAATATTATTGAGAATTTGTTTAATGCCCATCACGATGGTGTTGTATTGCTCATCGGTGGTCATCATGATGGGCCATAAATACTGGTTCCATCCTACGACAAACATAATGATGAAAATGGCGGCGATCATGGTTTTCGATAGCGGCAGTAATACGTCGATGAAGAAACGAATCGGTCCAGCATTATCGAGCTGCGCTGCCTCCATCAATTCATCTGGAATCGTTTTAAAAAACTGACGAAAGAAAAAGGTTGCAGTAGCCGAGGCAATCAAAGGCAAGATAAGCCCTGTATAACTATTGAGCATTCCTAGGCTTGAAACGACTTCATAAGAGGGGATGATTCGCACTTCTAACGGTAATAAAAGTGTGACAAAAATAAGCCAAAACCAGAAGCTGGCATAAGGCAGCCGGAAATAGACCAAAGCGTAAGCCGCGATCATCGAAACCAAAATTTTCCCGATCGCAAAACCCAGCCCCATGATCATCGAATTGGTGATCATCGATTGCGCGGTAATATTGCCCGAAAATCCGTGGCTTTTGTGCCACGCTTCTTTATAAATAGCCAAAAATTGATCGCCCATTCCCCACTGCAAACCTTCACTGATGATGGTGTTGGGATGATGAGTCGAGCTGGCAAAAATGAGCCAGATTGGCACTAGCATAAATAAGGCTCCGGTGATCAAAATTAAGTGATCGAATAGGTTATTACTTTTCATTTTGCTTCCTTGGATATAAAACCTTAATAATGAACACGTTTTTCAACCACACGGAACTGGATAAACGTCAGCCCGAGAACGAGCAGTAATAAGATCACAGATTGTGCTGAACTGCCGCCTAAATCCGCCCCAACAAATCCATCACGGTATACCTTATAAACCAAAGACGTTGTTGAACCTCCTGGCCCGCCGTTGGTCATGGTATCGATCACGCCGAACGTATCGAAAAAGGCATAGGTGAGGTTAATCACTAAGAGAAAAAATCCGGTTGGGGCAAGCAAAGGAAAAGTAATGGTCCAAAAGCGTTTGGCATCACTGACGCAATCGAGTGTTGAGGCTTCTTTAACGGCATAAGAAATGGACTGTAATCCGGCGAGAAAGTAGATGAAATTGACGGAGACCTGTTTCCATACGGAAACCAAAATCAATGCGAAGGTTGCATCAAACGGATTGGTTTGCAGGCTAAATTGCCATCCAAACATCGCAAAAAGATCCGTTAATAGGCCAATGTGGGGGTTAAACAAAAAACCACCGATAATTCCGGCTATCGCAGGAGCGACGGCATAAACCCAAGTTAAGCTAACCTTGTACGCTCCTTGACCATGAATGATGTTATCTGCTTTGACCGCCAGTAGCAGAGCGATGGCGAGTGATAAAAAGGAGACCACGATAGAAAACAGTAAAGTGAAGCTCAGCGATTTCAAATATTCATGGGATTGAAACAGCATCTGATAGTTTTCAAAGCCAATAAAAGTAGAGGACATTCCCCACGGGTCTTCCAGCATAAAGGAAAGATAAATCGCTTTTGCGGCCGGATAGAGAAAGAAAATCGCGATAATCACCATTTGCGGAGCTAACAGCAAATAGGGTAAAGGAGTGTGAGAAAATTGTTGTCGACGTTCCACGGTTATTTCCAGTCATAAAAAATCGTGCTGAAGAGTGCGGCTATTTTCGCCGTACTCTTCAATGAGCGAGACTCAAGCGACGAAACGTCGGTTTGAAGTCTGTTGTAATCAACGAGCGTTATTGCACAGTGCGAGCAAAACGTTGCAGGAGATTTTTACTTTCGTCTTCGACTCGTTTAAGGCTATTTTCTACCGAAGAGCGTCCAGCAAAAATATTGTCGAATTCACGGTGCATGACTTCACGTATTTGCGGATAGAAACCTAAGCGATAACCTTGTGTCCATTCACCGGAAGGTAGGCTTAGCTGTTTTACGCCCACTTCTGCATCGGGATAGGTTTGATAATAGCCTGAGGCTTTGGTTAGGCTATAAGCGGCATTGGTGACTGGTACATAACCAGTCGATGTGTGCCAATTCATCTGTACTTCAGGCTGAGTCAGATAAGTAAAAAAAGCCGCGACGGCATTTTCTTCTTCTTTAGTATGACCACTTAAAGCAAACAGAGCGGCGCCGCCAATAAAAGTATGAGTGCCTTCAGCGTTTAATTTTTCCCAATGTGGTAAGTAGGTAGTACCTAACTCAAACGGGACTCTATCGCGCAGCCCACCGAAGGAACCTGATGAGCCCATCCACATCGCCACTTCTTGGCGTTCAAAAGGCGTTTGGTTGGCATCCCAGTTACTTCCGTAATATTTGAAGTAGCCCTTATCTGACCATTCTTTAAGTTTATTAAAATGCATCAGCATATCTTGTGAATTAAACATCAGCTGTGATGAAAGAGAGGCATAGCCATTGTGCTGATCAGAGAGCGGCAAGTTATGACGAGATTTGAAGTTTTCAAACATAATCCATGGCGTATGCGATTGTGAAAAAGTAACGTAACCTTTTGCTTTTAGTTTTTCGGCTAAGACTTCAAGTTGTTCATAAGTTTGTGGTGCCGTAGCTCCAACTTTATTTAAAATATCTTTGTTGTAATACAGAACGGGAGTGGAACTATTGAAGGGCATACCAACCATTTTGCCTTTATTGTCCGCATAGAAATTACGCACACCAGACAGATAATCTTGAGCATTAAATGAGTAACCGGCATTAACCAGAATATCTTGTACAGGTTTTGCAACGCCTGGGACATTCATAATCGTTGCGGCTCCCGCATCAAACACTTGGAGAATATGCGGTGATTGACCTGCACGAAATGCAGCAATGCCTGCGGTTAAGGTTTCGGTATAGTCTCCTTTGTAGATAGGAGTGATGGTATAGTCCTTCTGCGCGGCATTAAAATCTGCTGCAAGTTGGTTGACTGATTCTCCCAGTTGCCCTCCCATTGCGTGCCACCAAGTGATTTCGGTCGCAGCAAGAGTGTGTCCAGAAAAAGTGGTTGCCATCAGACCCGCTAGCCATAGCTTGTGCATTATATTTCCCTTAATTATATAAAGTTGGAGTTAACATAGTGGTTCGCTGAATAGGGTGGCGGTCAAATATTTCAATTTAATGTAATGTTTGTTTCACTTTGATTTTGTTCTGGTTTGTTTTTTGTAATGCGCCACAGATAACATTTTTGTTGATTTTTTGTTTATTTATTGTTTCTTTGAGTGGTATGGTTAGTCTTCTTGCCTTCAGGACCGACCAGTTAGAGTATTTGTGAAAATTCATACCCTTCGCGGCCATATCCAAAATTTATATTTGGTTGAATATCCAGATAGATTAATGCTATTGGATGGAGGATGTCGTGCTGATGTGTCTCTGATACTGGATTACATTACTGCTCAATTAGGTCGCTCAGTGAGCGAACTTAAGGTGGTGGTGGTTACTCATATGCATCCTGATCATGCTGGTGGTGCGCACTTATTGCGGCGTAAAACCGGCTGTAAGATAGTCTCTGGTGCGCAAGTGGGTCATTGGTATCAAGGTGGGTTAGGGATTGTGATGTTTTGGGCTGATTTAGCTTTGGCGCATTGGATGGCAAAGCGTTTAGGTAAGCCAAGGCGTCGTTTATGGTTTCCTCGTAAATTACGTGCGGATCATCAATTAATGGACGGTGAAGCGATTCCTGGGTTTTCTGAATGGCAAGTTTTAGAAACGACAGGACACACCGATAGAGATATCTCTCTCTTTCATCCACAGCAAAGTATTTTGTATGTCGCCGATTTGATCGTCGAAGTAAAAAAACAGCTGATCTCTCCTTTTCCTATTTTTTTTCCCAAACAGTATCGTCGTTCGGTTGCGCGGGTATATCAGCTCAATCCGCAGCGTTTATTGCTGGCTCATGGTGGCGAAGCCATCCTTGATGATCATGCCTATCAACATTTGATGGATACCACACCAATCACGCCCGCCACCCACTGGCGAGTAGTAAAAATCAAACTTAAGCGTTTTCTGTTTACCCCGTTAGCTCATTTGTTTCCTCGTTGATATCCCCTTCCAACTTAAAGCAGCGGTGTTGGCTACCTTCGTTCACCCCAATCACGTCGTTTGCCTATGCTCATGGGGATTCACTCACTTGCCGCCTACCTGCAACTTTCAGCCGTTTGGGTATAGTGGGTTGAGCTTTAGTTTGATCTTCATATCACCCACACCATCGACAACAATCCTGAATTCACCCATCTGGCACACTTTTCTCAGTGGTAATAGATAACTTTATCTACTTATCCGAGTTGGTAATGTTAAATCAATTCCATTATTTGCGTAGTTGATATCTGACTGCTACTTTTTAATTGAGCCTTATTTTGTTATGCGCCTAAGTGCTTTTTGGTGTTGATGGGTTGGTTGTAACAGATAAGCTCTCTAATAATAATCATAATTTTACGTTAGTTCGGCATAGGATAACTGCACATATGTTAGCGCTCAGGCTTGTTCCTCTATTCATGCCTGCCCTAGTGTTATCGGGCATGGTTGTGATCTATTCGAGTTTACCTTTATACATCAGTGCGTTGCTGGTATTGGCTTCCATTGCCAGCCTTAGCTACGTCGCTTGGAATTATGAATCGTACATTCAAACCGTCAAACAGCAAAAAAAACAAATTGAACACCTCTCGGCGTTACAAGAGTCTCAATTGGAGTCCTATCACTCGTTAGAGCCCCTGTTTATCGAATCATTACCCGTATGGGCACGACATATTGATTCTGCTAATCAACATTTAACAGACTCTGTTTCAGAGTTGAGCCAGCAGTTTTCTCAACTGGTCGAGCGGCTCAGTCATACCTTGTCTCTCACCGGAGTGAACAGTCACGGTAAAGAGCAATCGGTAACGGAAGAAATCCATCAATGTCGTAGCATGCTTAACAATGCGGTAGATGCGCTACGGGCTGGGCAAACACTAAGACAGCAAGTATTGAGTGAGATGCGTGAATTAATGAAATACACCACATCACTGAAAAAAATGGCTGGAGAAGTGGTTGGTATCGCAGATAAAACCAATTTATTAGCCCTCAATGCCGCGATTGAGTCCGCGCGAGCTGGAGAAGCAGGAAGAGGCTTTGCTGTGGTTGCCGATGAAGTGCGTGGTTTATCTCAACAATCAAGAGAAACCGCGAGCAAGATGACAGAGCAAGTGAATAGCGTTAATGCTGCTATCGAGAAAGCCTGTGAAATGGTTGAACAGGTTAATAAAGATGAAACTGAGCAAATGAATAACACCGAGCAATGCATTGATGAAGTTATCAACCATTTTCAGCACATAGTGCAAACGTTAGATGAACAAGCTCAAGGGCTCACTGAAGATGCCCAACAAGTCAAAGAGACGGTGACACACGTGATCATTCGCCTTCAGTTCCAAGATAGGGTGAGTCAAATTTTAGAGCAAATTACCCGTAATTTAACCGAGTTAGGCGATGCCATTACGTTAGTTCAACAAGATAGAAATCATCCGATTGTCGGACAATTATCGCCGCAAAAATGGCTCGATAAAATGAAGAGTAGTTACACCATGATTGAGCAGCATCAAGTTCATACGGGTAAAAAATCTACTCATAGTAGTAAACCAGAAGTGCAATCTGACATTACCTTTTTCTAACGAACAGCAAACCATAAGCAGGAGGTTTGAGGATGAGTAAAACAATTTTGGTTGTCGATGATTCTGCAGCCATTCGTCAAGTTGTTAGCCTTGCTCTAAAAGGCGCGGGTTACCAAACTATTGAAGCCATTGATGGTGCTGATGCGCTAAGAAAAATTCAAGGCGTTAAAGTCCACTTGGTGATCAGTGACGTCAATATGCCCAATATGGATGGATTGACCTTACTAAAAGAACTGAAAAAACAACCTGCGACCAAATTCACGCCCGTGATCATGTTGACCACGGAATCGGAAGCCTCGAAAAAAGATCAAGGCCGTTTAGCGGGCGCGAAGGCTTGGGTAGTGAAACCGTTTGTGCCAGATCAAATGTTGGCGGCGGTGAATAAACTGATGCCAGCTTAGGAGTTAAGGTATGCAGATCCTCGAAGAAAATGATCAACACGTCAACATTGAGTTATCCGGCGAGTTAACGATTTATCAAGCGCAGGAAATGTATGAGTTTTTGACGCCATGGGTTATGAAGCCGATTGATTTATTGATTGATGTTACGCGCATTACTGATCTTGACACCAGCGCGATTCAATTATTAGTAATGGTCAATAAAGCGAAACGAGAGCAACAGCAGCAATGTTTGTTACTGGTAGAGAATCCTTTGTTTATCCAAGTGATGGCTAAATTAGGCGTTAATGCCCTTAACCATAATTTGGCATTGCAGCCCAATACGTAATGCGCGAATAGGAGTATAAACATGGATCCGATGCTGTTGGCTGCACTTGAAACCTATTACACCGAAAGCCGTGAATTATTAGAAGGTATGGAGCTGGATTTACTCGAGTTTGAAGCGGGTAATCATCAAGATTTAAACGAAAGACTCAATGCTATCTTCCGTGCTGCGCATACGGTTAAAGGCTCGGCAGGTATTTTTAATCTTGATGCGATTGTCCACTTTACACATAAAGTAGAAAACCTACTTGACCAGTTACGCTCAGAACAATTGGTTTTGACTGGTGAAGTGATCAGTCTGTTGTTTCGCTGTCGTGATCATATGCTAACTCTGCTCGATGAAGCGCAATTTGAGCAGCAGCATCACGCGGATAACCAGCAAATCAGTGAAACACTGATTGAACAATTAAACGCGTTTCTTGGCGAGCAACCAGACGTGAAAACCAGTGATGCACCAATCAAAGACAGCGCTCCACCTACGGTAGAGGCTCAGCGTTTTCTATGGGTAAAGTTTCCGCAAAGTGCTTTACAGGATGGGATGGATCCGCTGTCCTTTTTTGCTTATTTAGCCAAATTAGGCCAAATCGAACAGATTATTTTCGATGACAGTGGCTTGCCCCAAGAGTGGACAGACTTTGACTCAGAAAATTGTTACTTGAGTTGGCAAATAGCGCTCAATAGTGATGCTCAAGATGAGGAAATTTTAGCGGTTTTCGAATTTATTCGGGACGAAGGCGAGGTGTATTTATTTTCCGTCAATCAGTGTACTCCGGCCTTACTTGATGAGTTACAACAGAAAGGTATGCACAATCTTGAGCATTTTCAAGCCTGTGGCTTACAACTGGATCTTTTGTCTGAGCCGTTGATTGACGCTGAGTCACCGATTGAAGTGCAAGAGGACCCCGTTCAATCGATCACTCAAGCTAAGCCGGTTAAATCGGACGCTGCCGTGGCAAAATCAGCGGCGAATGAAGCCGTCAATCGCGAACAAAAAAGCTTGCGTGTTGATGCAGAAAAGCTCGACACGTTAATTAACTTGATTGGAGAGTTGGTCACCGCTGGAGCGGGCTGCGCTTTACAAGCCAGCAGTCATGCCGATAGCGCAATGCAAGAATCGGTCTCTCGGCTCAATGGCCTATTAGAAGAAGTCAGAGATGCGGCATTAAAGTTAAGAATGGTACCGATTGGCAATACGTTTATCCGTTTTCAACGGGTCGTACGCGATGTTGCTAAAGAGTTAGGTAAAGAGATCCAACTTGATATTCATGGCGGAGATACTGAGCTTGATAAATCGGTGGTCGAGAAAATCGGTGACCCGCTGATGCACCTGATTCGTAATGCCATGGATCATGGCATTGAAATGCCTGAGAAAAGGCGAGAGCAAGGCAAAAATCACTCAGGACAAATCACCTTAAATGCCTACCATGATTCAGGCAACATCGTATTGGAAATTATCGATGATGGTAAAGGACTTGATGCTGAAAAACTGCGTTTAAAAGCCATTGAAAAAGGGTTGATTGATGAGCACTCGGTATTGACCCGAGATGAAATGTATCAATTGATTTTTGAACCGGGCTTTTCAATGGCGCAAGAGGTTTCTAATCTCTCGGGACGAGGGGTTGGCATGGATGTGGTGCGTCGAAACATCAATGAATTACGTGGTCGAGTCGAGATAGAAAGTGAGCTATCGATTGGCACCACAGTCCGTTTAATTTTGCCATTAACTCTGGCGATCATCGATGGGTTCTTAATTGAAGTCGGTGATGAAGAGTTTGTTGTACCTCTTGATGCAGTTAAAGAGTGCGTTGAGCTGCATCACCCAGTGACCAAGCAAGGGGTAAAAGTCAGCAGTCACCTTAATTTGCGCGGCAGTGTTTTACCACTGATTGATTTACGTAAACAGTTCAACTTAAGTAAGCAAGCGCCTCGTCGGCAAAATGTGGTTGTTGTACAAACTGGTGGGCAAATGGCTGGATTGGTGGTTGACCGATTGTTGGGCGAGTTACAAACCGTTATTAAACCGCTCGGACCTATTTTTGAGAATATCCAAGGGATCAGTGGCTCTACTATTTTAGGGAATGGGGATATTGCCTTGATTTTAGATATTCCTGGTTTAACGCAGCAAATGATTCAACAAGAATCACAACAATTTGCGCTGCATTAATATCTACAGCGCACAAGGTATCAGATTAAGCGCATAATGCGCGTCACCGCTATAAGGAATCTGGCAATGTTTAAGGATCTATCAGTAAAAATTAAGCTCAGCCTACTCATTGGTTTGTTAGGTGTGTTATTAATCGGTGTTGGTTCGGCGGGCTTATATGGCATGAGCAAAATGGTTGATGGTTTAAGAACGGTTTATCTTGATCGAACAATTCCGATTGGTCAGTTAAATGATATTAAAGTTCGTTTCTTACAAAATCGGATTGCGATGGCGTTTGCTCAGTTGTATCCCGATGATGAGAATATCAACGCTCAAGTCAAGAATGTAGAAGATAACTTAAAAGTGATTGATCAAATCTGGTCTCGATACATCACGACGACGTTAACCGAGGAAGAAGCTCGCTTGGTCAATCAGTTTCAGCGCGACAATAAAATCTTCATTGAGCAAGCCATTGAACCGACATTGATTGCATTAAGAATGGGGGATATTGCAACTGCCACCTCATTGGCATTGGAAAGGGTTCGACCTCTATATCCCCCCGTTGCTCAGTCTTTGGATCTATTGGTTGATTTGCAAATTCAAGAAGCAGCAGCGGAATATAATAGAGAAAGTACATTGTATGAAACGCTACGTTTGGTCTCCATCTCTTCGATAGCAGTTGGACTGATTTTGGCTTTCAGTTTCGGAATTGCTTTAATTCGGGGAATTTGTGGCCCATTAGAAAAAGCGGTCCATCTATCTCAAGAGTTGGCGAAGGGCAACTTAACCACCAAGCTAGAAGCAACCAGTAAAGATGAAATGGGGCGTTTGCTCGATTCCATGCAGCAAATGGTTCGTAAGCTATCTAGTATTGTCGGTGAAGTGAATGGGGCAAGTAATGCATTGGCTTCTGCGTCAGAGCAAGTCTCAGCGACGGCGCAAAACTTAAGTCAGGGTGCGAGTGAACAAGCGGCGAGTGTTGAAGAAACCACCTCTTCAATTGAAGAAATGTCAGCCTCTATTGCCCAAAATACTGAAAATGCCAAAGTAACTAACGGGATTGCCAGTAAAGCGGCTTTAGAAGCCCAAGAAGGCGGCAACGCGGTGGGCAAAACAGTGGCCGCAATGAAATCAATAGCAGAAAAAATCAGCATTATCGACGACATCGCTTATCAAACCAACTTGCTGGCTTTGAATGCAGCGATTGAAGCGGCTCGGGCTGGTGACCACGGTAAAGGATTTGCTGTTGTGGCGGCAGAAGTAAGAAAACTTGCCGAGCGCAGCCAAGTGGCTTCGCAAGAGATTGGTGAAGTGGCGAAAAATAGCGTTGCCTTGGCAGAGCAAGCCGGAAGTTTGTTAGAAGAGATTGTCCCTTCGATCCAAAAGACCGCTGATCTGGTACAAGAAATCAACGCGGCATCTATGGAGCAAGCCACTGGTGCATCACAAATTAATCAAGCGATGGAACAACTCAATAGTGTCACGCAACAAAGTGCATCAGCATCCGAAGAGTTAGCCTCCACGTCCGAAGAAATGAGTAGCCAAGCTCAGCAGTTACAACAATTGATGACCTTCTTTAAGACCGATGAGCGACAAGTGAAATTGGCGAGTAAAAAACAGCAACCCTCTGCCAAATCATCGCCTGAAGCCTCAAGAGTCACTCAAGACGATGATGATTCGGACTATGTACGTTTTTAGGAGAATCGTATGATGGGACAGTTAGCGACACCCAACTTGGCAACCAGTATCAACGATCAGCAATATTTAACCTTTCTGTTGAACGGAGAGATGTATGCGTTTGCGATACTTAATGTCAAAGAGATCCTCGAATACGGAAAAGTAACCCCGATCCCTCGTATGCCTAAATTCATTCAAGGGGTGATCAACTTACGTGGTGAAGTGGTTCCAGTGATTAATTTGGCACATCGCTTTCAAATAGAGGCTCGCGCGATCACGAAACGAACCTGTATTGTGATTATTGAAGTCGATACCGATGATCAGCGCCAAGATTTAGGGGTGCTGGTGGATAGCGTGTCAGAGGTGATTGATATTCCGATGAGCGATATTCGTGCTGCGCCGGCTTTTAGTTGTCAGATACGGACAGATTTTATCCGCGCGATGGCTCAGTTACAGGATAACTTTGTCATCATTCTCGCGGAAGATAAAGTGCTATCGGTTGATGAGCTCGCTATGGTTGATAAAGTAGCCAAGGAACTCGGTAAGAGCTAAGAGGTGTAAGATGTCTTTTCTTGAATCTGTGTATACAGAATGTCAGCCACAGCTATCGGACGAGACATTCATTCGTTACCAACGCTGGTTATATGAAAAAGCGGGGATTTCCCTTAACGTAACGAAAAAATCCTTGGTCATTGGGCGTCTTAATGTTCGCTTACATCAACTTGGCTTAAAAAGCTTTGATGCTTATTTTGATTTTTTTGCTTTAGCACCGGATAGTGCTGATAAAAAAGCAGAGCAACAGGTGGTGATTGATTTACTCACCACCAATGAAACGTACTTTTTTCGCGAAGAGGCACATTTCACTTTCGTACAACAAGAGGTGATCCCCAACTATTATCCCCAAACACTGCGTTGCTGGAGTGCGGCAAGCTCATCAGGGGAAGAAGCTTACTCTCTGGCGATGCTATTAATGGATAACAATCCACGACCTTGGCAGATAGTAGCGACCGACATCAACAGCCGAGTTCTCGCACAAGCGAGTAGCGGAATTTATCCCTTATCTCGCAGTAGTAATATTCCGTTGCACTATTTACAAAAATATTGCCGTAAAGGCGTCGGTGCGAAAGCCAATACATTCAAAGTGATTCGTTCTTTACGTGATCGGGTCACTTTTCAGCAGGCTAATTTGCAAGAGAGCTTGGCTCGATTTGGACATTTTGATCTGATTTTTCTGCGTAACGTGATGATCTACTTTGACGCAGCGTCGAAACAAAAAGTGATTGATAATATTCAGCGTCAGCTTAATCCAGGCGGTTACCTGTTAATTGGTCATGCAGAAACGTTGCAGTCGATGAAAGCGCCATTAAAGTTAATCAGTCCGTCGATTTATCAAAAACTATAAGAAATCAAAATGCTAGTGGTTAACTATACTTTAACGTTGATGATTGCTCTCCTCCTTTGCCTCAATAGGGAAGGTTAATGACAAATAAGAAAATACAAGTCCTGATTGTTGATGATTCAGCGGTCGTCAGGCAAGTGCTTAGCCAAATATTAGTTGAACAACCAGATATCGATTTGCTTCCTGCGGCGGCAGACCCGCTATTTGCCATGAAACGGATGGAAAAAAACTGGCCAGATGTGATTATTTTGGATGTCGAAATGCCGCGTATGGATGGTATTACCTTCTTGAAAAAAATCATGGCTGAGCGACCAACACCGGTAATTATCTGTTCAACATTAACCGAAAAAGGCGCTCAAGTGACCTTAGAGGCATTACAAGCTGGTGCCGTTACGATCATTACTAAACCCAAAATGGGCTTAAAAGATTTTTTAGAAGATAGCGCCAATCAAGTGCTGCAAGCGGTAAGGGGAGCCGCGAAGGCGAAAGTTAAAAATTTGTTCAATGCTTCAGCATCTCACTCTGACAAATCATTATCCACGGAACATAAATTTCAGACTCAGCCAGCAGCTTCATTACCGATCAATTCATTATTGAGCAGTGAAAAAATCGTCGTCATCGGCACTTCGACAGGCGGAACACAAGCCTTGGAATACGTTTTAACCCATTTACCGAAACACGCGCCGGGGATTGTGATTGTCCAACATATGCCAGAAAAGTTTACCGCAATGTTTGCTGAGCGCCTCAATTCATTGAGTCAGATGACGGTCAGTGAAGCCAAAAGTGGCGATCGAGTGCTGCCTGGTATCGCATTGATTGCTCCTGGAGGAAAACACACTAAGTTGTTGCGCAGTGGTGCTCAATACAAAGTCGAGGTGTTTGATGGACCTTTAGTCAATCGACATAAACCGGCTGTCGATGTGTTGTTTCGTTCCGCAGCTCAGCAGGCCGGAAGTAATGTACTCGGGATCATCATGACTGGCATGGGCGATGATGGAGCCAGAGGGTTAAAAGCGATGTTTGACCATGGTGCGTCAACCGTCGCGCAAGATGAAGCCAGTTGTGTCGTCTTTGGTATGCCGAAAGAGGCGATTGCCCTTGGTGCGGTGCAGACTATTTGTCCTTTATCCGCCATTCCTAAACAAATTCTGCGTTTTACTCAGCACATCAAGTGATCGTGCTTCCTCGGGGCTGTTGCCATAATTTCATCGTTATCGAACCTCATGAGGCGTAATTGACTCGCCGCCGACTTATAACGTCAGTCTTTTGAGGCTTATTATCTCTGTCCGCGTTGGCTATCTTTACATTGTTTACGCTTATAATCGCAGCCAGAGCAGATTTTCATTGAAAATACAGTTGATAATGAGAGCCTTTATCAATAACATGTCAGCATTCTCATGTGGTAATTGATGACAACGATGAATTTAACCAAACCTAGCCTAATCTTATTTTCAGCGCTAAGCGTGTTAGCGGCGCATGCCAGTGTGCTGGATGATGCAAAAACAATCCAAAAAACCACCAATCGCGCTTCAGCGGTGAGTCAGCAGAACGTCGATAAAAGTGCAGAAGCAACCTTATCTCTTCAAGCGGACATTGAGCGATTAAATGAAGAAGTGAAAAATTTAACCATTTATCGTGATCATTTACTCTCGCTAGTAGCCAGTCAGGAAAGTGAAATGACGAGTTTAGATGAGCAGATCATTGAGGTTCATCAGACTCGTCAGGGGATTGTGCCTTTGATGTATCAAATGATCGATGGTTTAGATGTTTTAATCAGTGAAGATAAACCCTTACGTCTTTCCGCTCGCCAAGAGCGCCTTGAGCGACTCAAAGAGTTAATGCCACGCTCCGATGTGAGTGATGCTGAGAAATATCGCCGAATTCTTGAAGCGTATCAAATCGAGATGGATTACGGCACGAAATTAGGGGTTTACCAAGATCGAATCACCTTAGCTGATAAAGAAACGATTGAAGCGGATATTCTTTATGTCGGCCGAGTTTCATTATTAGCACGCAATCGTAATGGATCGCGCTATTGGTCTTGGGATCAAAAACAAGGACAGTGGCAAGCATTATCGATGAAATCGAAAGGGGATATTGACACCGCTTATCAACTTGCCTATCAACAAATTGCCCCGACACTGCTTTATCTACCGGTTTCTCTTACTCCAGCGGAGGCAAAATAATGATCACTAAATATGGCTTTGTCGCATGGAGTTTAAGTCTGTTATTACTCACTCCAGCTTATGCAAGTGGTGGTTTGACCGAACAAGCACACAATGAGAGTCGAGTACAACGCAATCATAATGTTCAGCGTGAAGCAACATTTCAAAAAACGGAACAGCAATTACGCGATGAAAAAAAGGCTCTGATGGCGCAAAGAGATCGCTTACAAGTAGAAGCCGATAAGCTGTCTACCCGTTTTAGCCAAAATGAAAATAGTCTTGCTCGTCTAGAAGAAAAGCTGCGTTTGGAAACCGGCAGTTTAGGTGAAATTTTTGGTGTCGTTCGACAAAACGGAAAAGAGTTACAAGCGACACTAAGTGATTCTGTAACGGGGGTTGATCGTCAGCAGTACGCACCAGTGGTTGATCAGATTGTCGCAGCACAATCCTTACCTTCGATGAAGCAACTGATTGGTTTATGGCAGGCAATGCAAGAGCAAGTGATTGCCAGTGGCGAAATCAGCACGAATACGATTGCTTTCATTGATGGTGAAGGCAGAACCCAACAAGTGGATGCGGTTAGACTTGGTGCGATGGCTTTAGTCACTGAGCAAGGTTACGTCAGTTGGAATAATCGCCGTCAAGACGCGGTCGCTTATCAACAGCAGCCCGCTCAAGGTGCGCGTTTCTCTTCATTAACCGATCTTAAACAAGGAGAAATGCAATCGCTGGTATTGGATCCTTCACAAGGCCTTCTATTTGAACAACTGGCGTTAACTCCAACGTTGAAGCAACGCCTTGAAGCCGGTGGTGTGATCGGCAATATCATCTTGGTATTACTCGCGATTGGCCTAGGGATCGCTGTTTATCGAGGCATCGTTTTAGCGATGGCTCGACAACGCATTCAACAGCAACTTAAGCAATCTGAGCCAAGCAGTAATAACCCGTTGGGCCGAGTATTATCAGTTTATGATAAAGAGCAAAACCGCAGTGTTGAAGCGCTAGAACTGCGTTTGCTGGAAGCGGTGGTTGATGAACAAGCTGGTTTAGAAAAAGGACTGTCGATGCTGAAGCTTTTTGCGGCCTTAGCACCGATGCTTGGACTCCTTGGTACCGTTACCGGAATGATTGAGACTTTCCAAGTGATCACGCAATTTGGTAATGGCGATCCTAAAGTCATGGCGGGAGGGATCTCGATGGCGTTGGTGACGACAGTATTGGGTCTAGTCGCGGCAATGCCTCTATTGCTGGCTCATAATATCTTAAGCTCTCAAGCAGAAACGATTCGTACCATCTTAGAGAAGCAAGGGATTGGGCTTGTTGCTGAACAAGCAGAACGTGAGTCTCTAGCGGCGAATACTAAAAAAGCCGTCAACCACGCAGCGGCGTAAGGGATGAACATGAATCAAGCAGATGGGTTATTTTCATTGCAAAAGCTCTTTCTGCCCCTTTCCGAGTTTATGGCTCAGGGTGGAACAGTACTCTGGTGGCTGGCCGCGGTGGTCGCGGTCTGCTGGTTGCTAGTGATAGAACGGATAATGTACTTATTATTTACCTTT
Source organism: Vibrio sp. 2017_1457_13 (assembly GCF_030851525.1). Lineage (NCBI taxonomy): Bacteria > Pseudomonadati > Pseudomonadota > Gammaproteobacteria > Vibrionales > Vibrionaceae > Vibrio > Vibrio sp. 2017_1457_13. The sequence goes on along the minus strand of NZ_VHTA01000001.1, from coordinate 485,852 downwards.
CCTAAGCAGCGTAAGCAGTGGATTGAACAATGGCATGCGCGTGACGATCATCATTCATGGCATGCGCAAGCGATTCGTTCAGGATGGTTGGGTCAAGCACACATTCAACTTACTCAATACCTTAATCTAATTAAAGTATTGGTGGCCATTTTTCCGATGTTAGGTTTACTCGGTACAGTCACGGGGATGATTTCGGTGTTTGATGTGATGGCGACTCAAGGCAGCAGTAATCCCAAATTGATGGCGTCGGGAATCTCTTTAGCGACGATTCCGACCATGGCAGGCATGGTCGCTGCTTTAGCGGGGATGTTTGTTTATGCTCGGTTGGCGAAAACGTGCCGTTTATATGAATTGAAGTTAGAAAAATCCTTAAGGAGTCAGCGATGAGACTGGGCCGACGTTCGTCCAATCAAGATGAAGCACAAATCGATTTAACCTCGATGTTGGATATTGTGTTTATTATGTTGATTTTCTTTATCGTAACCAGCTCATTTGTCCGTGAATCTGGCGTTGAGGTGAATCGTCCATCCGCCTCGAATGTCACGGCACAGAAAGATGCGGGTATTTTTGTTGCGATTACCTCAGCAAACGATATTTATATCGATAAAAGGCAAATTGATGTTGAAAGAGTACAGGCGACATTAGAGCACCTGTTGTTAGAGCAGCCCGATGCGGCTTTGGTTATTCAAGCCGATGAGCATGCTTACAATGGAACCGTTGTCAAAGTGATGGACGCGGCGAAAGGGGCGGGTGTAAAAAGCATTGCATTGGCGGCGGAGAAGCGCTGATGCTACGTTTATTGCTGGCTACGCCTTTCGCGGCTTTGATTTCAGTGAGCTTATTTTCATTCATGGCTTGGATGATCAACAACGATGGCTTGCGCTCACCAACGCAAAATAACTCACTTAGCTTTACCATGGTAATGGTTGAGCAAGAGAAAGAGGTGCAGCGCCGACAACGCGCTGTGCCTGAACAGCCTAAAGCGCCACAGCCTCCGCCACAATCGCCAGTGTCTAAGCAACAGAGTTCAGTGACCAATACGTTAACTTCAACATCGATTCCAACACTTGGGCTCGACACGGCGATTAACGGTATTGCGATCAATGTGCCTACTCTTGGTGATTTTGGGGCTAATCAGCAGGCTTTACCACTGTATCGTGTTGAGCCTAATTATCCAGCACGTGCTTTAAAACGTAATGTTGAAGGCTATGTTCTACTGCGTTTTACAATAGATGAAACGGGACGACCAACGGATATTGAGGTGGTCGATGCCAATCCGCGGCGAATGTTTGAGCGTGAAGCGATGCAAGCCTTACGGAGTTGGAAATATCAGCCTAAATTGCTGGATGGGCATGCGGTTTCTCAACCCGGTCAAACGATTAAATTGGAGTTTAAGTTAACCAAATGATCAGACGATGGATAGTTTACTTATTGCTGATTGGTTCTACTTCTTCTTTTGCGGTAGAACTCAGCCCTTATGCGGCGAATAAAGCGCTGCAAGCGAATCAACTCGCTCAAGAAGAGCGTTTTGCCGAAGCGATTGAACTATTAAGAGAAACCAAAGTAAGCCGGGGATACGATAAAGCGTATTTCGACCGTATGCTTGGGGTTTTTTATTGGCAAAATGAACAGCTTTCTTTGGCGATACGTTCGTTGACAGAAGCGGTGGGTAGCGGAGAATTGGTTGATGAGCAAGGCTGGGCCACTCGTCGAATGTTGGCCGATTTATTACTTATGGATCAACAATATCAATCCGCCTTACCGCATTACTATCAGCTCGTAAAAGAAGTGATCAAAGACGGTAATGAAAAGCAAACCACTAGCGAATTATGGTTAAGGATTAGCCAAGTTCATTATCAATTGCAGCAATGGGCGAAGACATTATCATCGATTGATCGCTATGAGCAACTAACGTCAATCGATGAGGTGACACCACTATCGTTGAAACTTGGTGCTCAACTTCAGCTTGAACGATGGCAGCCAGCGATTGTAACCTTAAAGCGCTTGATTGCTTTAGAAAGTGACAAGAGCAGTTGGTGGCTACAATTGGTGAGTTTGGAGTTACGTACCGGACAACCGAAAGAAGCCTTGAGTAGCTTGGGCTTAGCGAAGTTACATGGTATTGAGCTGAATCAGCAAGAGTTAAGATTACTTGCCCAACTGTACGCTCAAAATGGAATTCCTGAGCGAGCGGCTCAAATTCTTGGTTCAATAGAGAATGCTGACAGTGATCTTGATTTGATCACCGAGCGAGCATCTTATTGGCAACGAGCCAAAGAGTGGGATAGGGCGATTGAAACTTGGTCTTTAGCCGCGCAATTTGACGCTAAGTACTATTGGAACGTCTCATTACTTTATAATCAGCAAGGCGAATATCGACAAGCTTTAAGCGCACTGGATAAAGTCACTGATAAAGCGCGTCAACCTGAGGTCGCTTTAGCTCGTGCCCGTGCCCTTTATAAGTTAAATCGACTCGATGATGCGTTAGCTCAAGCCAAAAGAGCTCAGCATTTACAACCTTCCAATAATGAAGCTCAAGGTTGGATTAATTATTTGACCCAGTTACGCGAGATTAACTCAAGGCATCAAGCCTCTTAACCTTCTCCGGACCTTATCATTACCGTGCTCCCCATCTATTCTACCGTGAGTGTCATTGGATTTTATGATGACCTTTAGGTCAGATGGGGAGTGAATCTCGTGTATGTAGGGCATCAATTAGTGTGAAATACCTCGCTAGTTCTCCTTTGTTGTTGCTCAAATAGACGCTGATATCGGCATACTTTACTCATCTTTAAATCAGATGCTTAGCGCATCATTAGAGTGAAAATTTGAGGACAAGTGATGTCATATAAAATCTCGTTAATTACCGCCTCGCTACTACTTATAGCGCCAGCTATAACGATTACGCCAGTTTGGTCAGCCGATTATCAACCGTTGCCGATTGTCTATGCAAAAGAATATCGTCAAGGGATTGAGTTAGGTGATTATTGGCAAAGTGAAAAATTGGATGGTATTCGTGCGATTTGGGATGGGCAACAACTCACTACTCGTAATGGCTACCCGATCCATGCGCCCTCATGGTTTACTGAACCGTTGCCCAGCTACCCGTTAGAAGGTGAATTGTGGGCGGGACGCGAGCAGTTTTCCCTTGTTCAGCAAACAGTATTAGATAGACAGCCTTCGGATGTTGCTTGGCAAAAAATCAATTTTATGTTGTTTGATGTGCCTGAAATGGAAGGCAATTTTCGGATACGATACCAACATTTAATTGAGATAACGACGAATATCGGCGCGAAACATATTCAGTATATCGTCCATCAGCCGATTGAATCCGAGCAGACGTTGTTCGCTGATCTTGAAACGCTGTTTACTTTGGGTGGCGAAGGGTTAATGCTACGGAGAGTTGCTGCCGATTATCAAGCTGGGCGCAGCGATGATCTCCTCAAGTTAAAAAAACACCAAGATGCAGAAGCTCACGTGATTGGTTATCGACCAGGAAAAGGCAAATATACCGGTATGGTCGGTGCTCTGATTGTGCGAACGGATGACGGTATTGAATTTGCGATTGGCAGTGGTTTAACCGATCAATTACGTCAAACTCCACCTAAAATAGGCTGTTTAATTACTTATCAATACAATGGGTATACCGATTCAGGCATCCCTCGTTTTGCTCGCTTTATGCGTAATCGAGAAATCGTATGTTAACGGCCGACGCTGATTGAACAGCGTTGAAATAATTGCTGCCAATAGCCTACGTGTGACGCAAGGGCATCACGAAACTGTTGGTGGCTATCTTGCACGGTAAAGTGGCTCTTCATACTATCGTTGGCTTCAAAAATGATGAAGAACTCTTCTAATTGAAGATAGACACTATCAATCCGAGTTAATGCCGGCTGAATACGTTCAACATAATAACGGTTGAACACATTTTGTAAATAATGGAGACGAGTACGGTCTTGATTTGGACCACATACAATCGCGCTATCGTTATCTTGCAATTGCTGAGTCGTAACTGTGAGCCAGAGGGCTGCATTATCCAGCGAAAACTTGAGAGCCCCCAAAATACGCTGCTTTTCAATTACCTCTTGATAGGGAGTAATAACGCTATCGGGTAAGGTTTGATTAAGCACTATATGGTCATGAACGGTGGTAAAGGTTTTTAACGCTTGAGTGAGTGCACTGAGTTCGATGTTATCGGCTAACCATGAATGGCTGGTGAGCTGCGCACGCATGGCCACGCTGGTATAGAGTAAGTTATACCAATGTTTATGGAGATCTTGCCCTTTAAGTTCTGCCATCGTTTTTAGTTGTGTACTAACGCTTTGAGAAAGCGAGTTTATTTGCAAACAGTGTTCGATGCCGTTTAATAATTGTATCTCGTAGTCAAAACCGCGAAATTCATCTTGGACTCGGCCAAGGGAGGAGTTTCTTTGGGCAATGAGTTGAAAAAGCTGGCATTTTCTCAGTTCATAACTATCAAGTAAGCCTAAAGTCAGTGGCGTGATCGTCAGCTCAATGTGTCGTTTGTCCGGTAAAGTTTGCGATAACCTTTTGGGATTTGCCAACCGCTCGGCTTGTTGAACGTTGGCAATTCGTGTTAAGTAGGTAGAGAAATCACTCTCAAGTGATTGATTAGAGGTATCGCAACCAGTGAGTAAGATCATTAAGGTAATCACACACAGTAACGGTGTGAATGTTTTATGGCTGTTTATCGACCAAACATGGTACTGATCCACGGACTTCCCCTCCCGAAACCATCTCTATCCATATACGCAAAATAAAAAAGCCAAGTTCAGTTAGAGTCATCACTTGGCCTTGATTGTTGCTACTTTAAACTACCGTGTCTTTGGCTACTTAGCAGCAAATTGCATTTGTATCTCTTCATCTTGGCTTTGCATCCAATATAAACGTAAACCAAGCATTAAAGCCGCAGAGCTTAAGCCAACAATAAAGCCAATCCAGAAACCACTTGCGCCCATTGGCTCAACAATCCAGTCGGTCATCGCCAACACATAACCCGTTGGTAAGCCTAAAATCCAATACGCAATAAAGGTACGATTAAAAATCGCCGCCATATCTTTATAACCACGTAAAGCACCTGCAGCAACCACCTGAATAGCATCGACACATTGATAGATACCAGCCAGAATCAGTAGCTGCATTGCTAGGGTAATCACTTCGGTATTGTTGGTGTATAGCAAAGCAATCTCTTGTCGAAAGATCAGGGTAAAAGTCGCTGTCAACAAAGAAGCGGCGACACCGACCATTAAACCTACATTAGATGCAACGGCAGCACCAGGTAGGTTATGTTGACCAATAGTATGCCCAACACGGATGGATACAGCAGCACCAATACTCATCGGGATCACAAATACCAATGAAGAAAAACTTAACGCGACCTGATGTGCTGCGACCACCAAAGAGCCAAGCGGGGCAACTAACAAAGCCACAGCGGCAAAAAGCGTCACTTCAAAAAATAATGCCGCAGCAACAGGAAAGCCTAACTTAAACAAGCGCAGTTGTGCTTTTAGTTTCGGCGGATGAAATTGCGCAAATAAGTTAATGTGAGCTAAACGGTTCGACGTGACGACATAAGCCAGTAACATCAAAAACATAATCCAGTAGACGATGGTGGTCGCAACACCACATCCCACACCGCCAAGAGCCGGTGCACCAAACTTTCCATACACAAAGATCCAGTTGAGTGGGATATTAAATAATAAACCGAGGAAACCGATGACCATGGCAGGTTTAGTTAATGACATTCCATCAGTGAAACTGCGTAAGGTTTGAAATAACAAAAAGGCGGGAACGGCAAACATAACGGCAAACATATAGCCAATGGTTTTTTGTGCCATCAACTCTTCAACGTCCATAAAGCCCAAAATGATTTTGGTTTGAAATAAGACCAAAATGATCGGTAGCGATACCCATAACGCTAATATCGCGCCTTGCTGGATTTCAAAAGCGATCTGTTCTTTACGCCCAGAACCATTAAGTTGAGCGACAATCGGCACTAATGCCATTAGTAAGCCGATACCAAATAAGATAGAAGGCAGCCAAATACTCGCTGCAATGGACACCGCAGCCATATCTGTCGCACTCACGCCACCAGCCATGACTGTATCAACAAATCCCATCCCTGTTTGGGCAATCGAGGCAATGAGTACAGGGGTGGCGAGTTTAACTAACGTTGAGGCTTCTTGTTTATAACGTTGCACACACTTCTCCGGAAAAAGGAAAATCTAGGTCAAATAGTGACTCAAGAGATAAAAAGGGGGGTACTTTCGAGTACGTAGGGTCTAGAGAGAATGATAAAGAAATGTCACACTAAGCACCACGAAAATCTACCGGAATCACATTATGTTTACAGGTATTGTACAAGGGACAGCAAAACTTGTCGCTATGGATAAAAAAGCACAATTTCAAACTCATATTATTGAGCTTCCAGAGCCTCTCTCTACGGGCTTAACCATAGGCGCTTCGGTGGCGCATAACGGTTGTTGTTTGACGGTGACGAATATTGATGGTCACCGAGTCTCTTTTGATTTGATGCAAGAAACTCTACGCTTAACTAACTTAGGGGAGCTGAAACTAGGCGATAGGGTGAATATTGAACGAGCCGCTAAATTTGGCGATGAAATTGGTGGCCATTCAATGTCTGGACATATTATCCATATGGCAACATTAATCGATATCATCGACTCTGATTATAATAAAACGTTGTGGTTTGAAGTCCCTGAATCATTGATCAAATATGTACTCCCTAAAGGGTACATCGGTCTTGATGGTTGTTCATTAACGATTGGTCAAGTTGAAGCTAACCGTTTCAATGTTCATCTTATCCCTGAAACGTTACAGCGAACGCTGTTCGGGACCCGTCAAGTTGGCGATAAAATTAATCTTGAAATTGATCCGCAGACGCAAGCGATTGTGGATACTGTTGAGCGCGTATTGGCTACAAAATCTTAGTCATTAATGTTAAGGACGTGTTGAAGGTCACGCCCTTAAGCAAGGTAAAGCCACTCGATTAAAAAATCTGCTCGTCATCAGCATCAATATAAAGATCAATGCAATCTTGCTGTTCGTTAACTTGCATATTAAGGTGAATAGCATGGCAGCACGCAGGACAATCATCATAAAAATCTTGGCTGCCATTACTGGAATCTAAAGTGATGCGAATGGTGTGCCCACAGTGTGGGCACAGTACCGCTCTCTCCGTAAAATTCTTCATATCGCTTTCCTTACTGTTACTCTCACACCGTTAATCTTAGCCAGTAAAGTTGCTTAAAACAGAAAATTAAGTGCAAAGTTTGCTCTCATCGAGACTTCTTTATCTAAGAAGGATTCTGAGTATATAAAATCATCGTTGATGTGCTAAACCTATAAGTAGGTCGTTAAACAATAAGATGGTTATTATGGATCTATTTGCTGATTATCGTTCCCAAGACAATTCCGGTGCCGAGAAAAAAAGCCCGATTACGGCAAGCATAAAGCCTTGGCAAGTATTGCTCGTCGATGATGATGAGCAAATCCATCAGATCACGCAAATTGCTTTGTCCGGTTTTACGTTTCAATCCAGAAAGTTAGAGCTGCTTTCTGCATTATCGGCTAAAGAAGCGAAGCAGGTTCTTCAAGATAACCCAGACATCGCTCTAGCGCTGATTGATGTTGTTATGGAGACAGAGCACGCGGGGTTGGATTTGGTGGAGTACATTCGCCGAGAATGCAGTAATAAAAATATCCGCTTAGTGTTACGTACTGGGCAAGCAGGGCAAGCGCCAGAAGATAAAGTCATTCAGCAATATGAGATTGATGACTATAAAGAAAAAACCGAATTAACGACTCAAAAATTGCGTACTTTAATGTATTCGATGCTACGTTCTTATCGCGATTTATGCTTAATCGAAGAACAAAAACAGGGATTAAAGCGAGTGATTCAAGCATCGGCACAAGTACAAAATACCACAACATTAAAAGCGTATGCCGAATCGGTTCTTCATCAGCTTACGTCACTATTAAAATTACCTGCTTCTGGTTTTTATTGCGTGGTGCGTCCGAAAGCCGACGGTACCGCAACTTATGCGTTAACTCTAGCGGCGATAGGTGGGTTTGTTGATCTCTCTAGTGAATGTGATTTTTCACATTTACCCAATGAAGTCGCACGGCGATGTCAGCAAGTATTAAATAACCAACGTTCTGAAAATTTTCATGATGCGGCTATTCTTTATATGCTCGATAGTCGAGGGACTGAAAACTTATTATATATCAACTTATTAGAAGAGTTGAGAGAAGCGGATGCTCAGTTGCTCGAAATCTATATGCAAAATATTGCGCTGACTTTTAATAACCTGAATTTACAGCTTGATTTACGAGAGACGTCCAAAGAGTTGGTTTACAACCTAGCTAATGCGGTAGAAGCAAGAAGTAAAGAAACGGGCGCACACGTACAGCGTGTTTCACTGATTGCTGAAAAACTGGCCGATTTGTGTGGCTTGCCCGAGCAGGAGGTGTACATGATAAAAAATGGTTCACCACTGCATGATGTAGGCAAAGTAGCAATACCGGATAGTATTTTGCATAAACCAGGTAAATTAACGGCTGATGAATGGGAAATCATGAAAAAGCACGTTGACTATGGTGTTGAAATACTCAGTAAATCCAATCGTCCACTGATTGTGAAAGCAAAAGAAATTGCAGGTAGTCATCATGAAAAATGGGATGGCAGCGGTTATCCAAATGGATTGGCTGGCGAGCAGATACCCATCAGTGGCCGTATCACCGCGTTAGCGGATGTGTTTGATGCTTTAGGATCAAAACGCAGTTATAAAGAGCCTTGGTCGGAAGATGATATTAAAAATGAATTAATCAGCCAAAATGGTAAACATTTCGACCCGACTTTAGTTACTTTATTAATTGATAATTGGGAGCATTTTATCGCTATTCGTGAACAGTACCCAGATTAAGTTTCTTTACTTATTAAGCGTAGGTGTTGTTATGAGTGTTTTAATGGATTTCAATCGATTTTTTATATGTTCATCATTTATTTTCTTTCCTCTTTTATTTTCTATTCATGCAGAAGAGAAAGAATACTCTAGGAGTGAAATTATTGCTCATTTGGGTGAAATTCCGGGATTGATTAATGCTGATGGTAGTGGACCTTTTGTTGATTTAGTACGACGTATTGATGCAATTGATCCTAATGTAAATATTATTATTCATGTTTATCCACTTCATCGTGCTATTTATGGTGTTGTGAATGGTCAAGCTGACTTTGCATTACCAGCGGTTAGAGTAGATGATCCGGATGACAAACTGACTTACCGGTTTAGTAGTCGTTCTTTTGGTCTGGTTGCCTCTGTTCTTTATACAAATAAGGATAAACCATTTAGCGTCGATCAGCTTTGGGCTAACCCTAATCATTATACAATCGAGGCATTTCCTGATGATATGCCTTTTCCAGTAATGCGCTCTAATAGTATAAATACATCATTACTTAAATTATCTTCTGGTCGTATTGATGGGTTTGTTTGGGCACAAGAAGAAGCCGATATTGCTCTAAGAAGTCTAAACCTGACAAATATTTATCGCCAGCATTTCTATGACCATGAGGATGTATTCATCATTCCCAAAGGGCTTAAAGGTGATTGGATTGATGATTATTTAACAAGAATGATTGATAAACTTAAAGAAAGTGGTGAGTTAGAGGCTATTTATAAAAAGATCCATCTACCTTATGATGATTGGCAGTTTTAATACTTAAATGTCTTAAAATATACGATTAGAGAGAATATAGGATATGAAGAGAGAAATAATAAAAGTATTAATATTATTTTCTGGTATAACTTTATCCATATCCACAATGGCGCAAGTAAGAACGTCACTTTCAGTCTGTGGTGATGGTGGAAGTTGGCCACCTTATCATTTTGAAAAAGAGAGAAAAGTAATTGGTTATGATATCGATGTGTTAGAGGCGATTTTCTCGCCACTAGGCCTAACGATAACGGTAGATCTACCACCATGGCAACGTTGTTTACGTGAAACAAAATTAGGTCGATATGATATTGCTTTAAGTGCTGCTTATAGTGAAGAGCGGGATAGAGATTATATTTTAACCGATTATTATTATACTCTTCAACCTAGTTATGTATATTCATCAATTACTTATCCTGAGGGTTTGCCTATCCGAACTGCGCAAGATCTCGATTACTTAAGAACCTGCGGGCTACAGGGGTATAACTATACCGGCTTCGGTGTTGACGATAGTAAGGTTCGTAAAAATGGTAGAACCTTTGATCAGGTCGTGAAAATGTTAGAAGCGAATCGATGTGACGTTTTTCTTGCTCGTCATGAAATATTGGCTGGCTTTAAAGCTTCAGAAGGTATTGATCATCTCGCCAATGGACTAAAATCCGTGAGCATTCCGGGAATTAGTGGTGATAAATTCCACATGCTTATTTCACGCTCGATACCTGATGGTCTAGAGCTTAAATCTATATTTGATCAACATATTAAACAATTACGAGTATCTGGTGAGCTTGATAGAATAATAGGGAAATATATTGAATAATGGCTGGTTTAATGAATCTGGTTAAAATTGGCATGATAATTTTAACCAGATTTTATTTTTTAAAATAATATTTATTTGCTTCCATATGTTATATTTTTAAACTATTAATTTTTACCATTATCAATAATTAATGGTAGCTTTTTAGGTATGCGAATAATAAATTTAACACCATGATTAATCTCAGATTCAAATTTAAGATCACCGTTTAACTTTTGCTTGACCAAGTTGAAGACTAAATTTAACCCTAGGCCTGAACCACCATAACCTCTTTTACTGGTATAGAAAGGTTCAAATATCTTGTGATGTAAATGGGGAGCTACGCCACAACCATTGTCTTGATATTCAATTAATACACTATCCTCGATTTCTGATAACTGAATCGAGATTTTTGCATTAGGTTGCTGCTCGAAAGCATGATTGACACTATTGAGTACTAAATTAGTGACAATTTGCGTAATCACACCCGGTAAACTGTTCATTTTTATTGGACCGCTAGGGCTGATAATTTCCGGTTCAACTGGGATTTTCTTAGTCTCGGAATGCAAACTGGCCATTAAAGCATCTAAGGTTTGCACAAGTTCAAACTCACAGCGACTTTCAGATACTTGATCTACCGCAGTTTGTTTGAAATCTCGGATCAATTTTGCCGCTCGATTTAAATTGTTTTCGAGCATTTTACCGCTTGAGGTCATTCTTTGCATTAATTCTGAAAATTCAGTGCTGGTCAACGTTTGATTAGAAAACGCTTGATTGAGTGCTATCGCTGTTTCGTTGATGATGGATGCAGCTGTCACAGAGATACCAAGAGGGGTATTCACTTCATGGGCAACACCGGCAACCAAGCCTCCTAATGCTGATAATTTTTCAGCTTCAATCAGTTGTTTTTGTGTAGCTTTCAATTGCGCCATACTCAGTTCGAGATCGTGAGTTCTAATGGCGACTTGTTGTTCAAGACTTTCATTTAACTCATGCAATTGAAGTTGAGTGTTTTTGAGTGAGGAAATATTTAATGCAGTACCACGAAAACCAATAAAAATCTCATCTTTATAACGGGCGATGGCTTGTAACATCAGATATTGCTTTCCAGAAGCTTGTTCTATAGTGACTTCACAGTGATTAAAATTTCGTTGTTGTTCGAGAGCAATCAATAAGTCATTAGTTTTAGAAAAACAGTCAATGTCATTAAAAGTAGGTTTTTGTTCGAGATCGATTCTTAAGGTATTTATCATGCTTTCTGAGCAATAAATTAATTCTCCTTGTTGATTAGTCTCCCATAGCCAATCTGATGAGACTTGTGTGAAATCAGCCAGTCGTTCTTTTTCTTGTTGGATATTTTGATAGAGCTTAGTGATATTAGCCGTAATACGATTCGCTTCGTAACCAAGAAGATCAAGTTCATCATTTTTTTCCATCACCCATTTATGATTATTTAACTGTAAAGGTAAATCGGGGTGCCTTGGATTGTAGCGGCGTAAATACTCAACGATTTGAAATATTCTCTGGTTAATGCTGGAATGGAAAACTATTAATAATATCCCACACACAAAAAGAGTTTTAAACGCGTTAATCGCTAAAGTCGTTAAAAATTGTTGAAAGAGGGCGGTATAAATTTCTTCTGCATTAGACTCAACATAAATCGTACCAATGGTTTCAAAGCTCTGATCGGGTAGATTGAAATAAACCAATGGATAAGTATCGGTGATTGGATAGTTTTCCACTTTTTCTCCGGCGCTTAATACCGTTTGGACCGACTGTATTTCTAAGTATTGAATTTTTGGGAGATTAACCAATAGGTCGAGATGCTGTTGTAATAGCGCTAAATCGTAAGACCATAGTGAGCTAACGAGAAGCTCGGAATGTACATTTTCTACTTCATAATGTTTTTGGTTGATGTCATTGATCTCTTGTCTATAGTCCCAGTAGATTTGTAGCAATGTTGTCGTGAGGGTTAAAATACCACTCAAGATCACCATAATGATAATGATACGTCTGCCTATCCGACTTGAAAAAGGATTGCTTACGGCATCAGTGTATTGTTGTGTCATTACATACCTTCCAAATAGTCAGCGACTTTATAAAGTATAGCTGGTAAATTTAATTAATCTGTGTGAAAGCAAATAGATAAATAGTGAGGTATTTGATGATTTACACCACAACAGAAACCATTCCTGGTCGAGAGATTGTTGACATTCTTGGTGTTGTAATGGGCAATGTCGTTCAGTCTAAGCATGTAGGGCGAGATATTATGGCCAATTTAAAGGGCATTATTGGTGGTGAGTTGCATGGCTATACTGAACTGCTTACCGAAGCGCGCGGTGTAGCGATTGAGCGGTTATTGATAGAAGCAAAACAACTCAAAGCGGATGCTGTGGTTGGTGTTCGTTTTACCACCAGTGCGATTACGAATGGCTCTTCGGAGGTATTAGCTTTTGGTACGGCGGTCAAACTAAAGTGATCATTTGAGGTTTAAAAGCAACACGGTATGTTTTAGAGCATGCCGTGTTGGGATGAGTGGGTTCGTTAGATAGGGAGGTTTTATTCCTACCTTGAATTTAAAAAGCGAGGATTCTCTGTATCGCATCATCGGCTTGATTTAAATAGTGCCCACCAAATTGATTACAATGATTAAGACGATGGTAAAGATTATAAATCTCTTTACGTTGTTGGTACTTATTGTCTAGAGGAAGTAGGCTTTGGTAGCCTTGATAAAATTCATCTTGGAATCCAGTCATTAACTCTGTCATTGCAATATCACATTCACGATCCCCCCAATAACAAGCCGGATCATAACAAATTGGGCCGGTAACGGAATGGGCAACGTTACTAAACCAAAGAGCACCATGTAAAAGAGAAGGTTTAGGCGTGTGAGAGGTCAGTTGTTGTTTAATCACATCGACAAATTCATCAATGTTAACTAAAAATATCCCTTTTTCTTTGAGTAATTGTAGTTGCCAGCCGATACGCTGCTCTGCAAAGAACAGATGCCATTTTTTATTCCAAGGGTTGGGCTGAAGGACTTCACCGAGATAATTATCTTCATCAAAGCCGTACTCTTTTTGTTCTCCCCACTGATGAAGTTTCGCCATTTGTTGACCGAATCGATATTGGTTATTGAGGTCATCTAATGGTTTGGTTGGCAAATAATCTAAGATAATAAAGGAGTGATTTTTGGTCACTCCGACGACAATCGGTTGTGGAACCAAGACGGATTGACTCTCCGCGAGCAGACGCAGGCTATTTGCCTCCGCTTCATAAAGAGGCAAATTGTCACGATGATTAACTTTGACAAAATAGCGTTCGTTGCCATTAGAAATCATGTAACAATCATGAATATCACCAGCATTTAATTTGCTTCTTTCAACAAGATCAAATTGGAACGTTAGGGTTGCTGAGAGCTGTTGCGTGATGGCTTGCCACATAATGCTATTCCCATGCCGATGAAGTTACCGATAGTCTAGATGAAATAAACCAACATTTCAGACTTCAAATGCACATAATTTCATTTAGTTAGCCTTTGGATGAAGTAAAAAGGAATAAATGTGATTACAGTCAAGTTTCCTAATCATAACCCGCAGCACATTTAACTGTACACCAGCTTTAAGATACAATAATGTCGTATCTTAAAGCTTGCCACGCTGTTGTGGTTGGGCAATCATCAACACCAAAACTCGCCTGCAGTTTCAGATGAGGCAAGAAATAACGCAAAGATTCTCGGTCATTAGACTGTGAAAAAGCGTGTTCATGACTTAATATTACTCAAGGCAACGTTGATTCTGGCAATAAGCGGTAAACGGAGAAGAAAAGTGGTTGTAGAAACCGATGGTTATTTAGCTCTGATCGAACATTTGGCGATGAACATGGATATCTTTACCCGTGATGGTGACATTGGGCAAGAGAGCGTCGAAGATGTCATTACCGATATGATTGCCAGTAACATTATGGCGATTTTCGAGCAAAATCCAGAGCTACACTCAAGTGTTCGTTTCCGCTTGCTAAAAGAAGCGGATTTGGTGGTTGATGATTTAGGCGAAGTCCTGACCAGTGTTTGGTATAAACCTGCGACCAACGAACAAATTTTATTTCTCGATGAGTATGTCGCTTTAGTTAAAAACTTGTTTGATACTGCGGTGAGTAAGTACGATTAACCCCATGGTTTTAAAACGACTTGCATTGAGTATATAAACTAGACCTGAGATCAACTTGCCACTGATAACTAAAGTGGCTTTTCTATTCTTCTTATTTGCCAAAACCTTGCTGCCCAGTAAGGGTTATCTAATCTCGATATGGTTACGCCTTGCGAGGTAGAGGCATGGACAAAGCTTTTATTTCCTAAATACACCCCGACATGGCGAGTGGACGGGGAGGTTTTGAAAAAAACCAAATCACCGTATTGTGCATCGCGGTAGGCGACAGCTTTACCTTGCTGGCTCTGTAACCATGTGGTGCGCGGTAAATGGTGTTGCCAGACATCGCGAAAGGCAACTTGTACGAAAGCTGAGCAATCAATGCCATTTCTGCCGTTTCCCCCCAATCGATAAGGGACACCTCGCCACTCTTGATACACGTTAAATAATGAAGTGTCAGGCCATTGCTCTGCCTGTTGCCAATCCGATGTGCTTTGGTTTATTTGCTCTTGTTGTGATGCACATCCGCTGATAAGCAACAGGGCCATCAGTCCAACTATTTTGAATCTCATAGAACTCCTCTTAATCACGACGAAAAGGCTGACTGAGCATTTTATCCAGCCATTGTTCTCTACGTTGCTGAAAAAGGGGTAAGCCAATCGTCATTTTATCGTGCCCATGTTCAGGCTGAGCGCGATAAGTCCCAAATAATCGATCCCAAATTGATAAACAAAAGCCAAAATTAGCATGAGTCTCTTTAGGAATAATCGAGTGATGGACGCGATGCATATCTGGTGTTACTAGCCACTTTCGTAACCAATCGTCAACCTTTAACGCCAGCTTAGCATTACTGTGATTAAACATAGCACTTGCGTTAAGGATTATTTCAAACAGTAAGACCGCGCTAGGTGGAATCCCGAGTAATAACACCGCACCAATTTTTATCCACATCGATAACAATATTTCAATGGGATGGAAGCGTGCGCCTGTCGTCACATCAATATCTTGATCTGCGTGATGCATGCGATGTAAGCGCCAGAGATAAGGTACGCGATGAAATAAGACATGCTGACCATAAATGATCGCATCTAATAGGAGTAATGACAGCAGAATAACCAACCATGAAGGCAGCCCTAAGTAGTTGAAAACACCTATCTGATGTTCTTGTGCCCACTGGGCTGCAGAAAACGCGACGATAGGCATTAACAGCATAATCAGCAAGCCGTTGAGTCCAACTAAGCCAAGGTTATTGACCCAGCGTAGCCATTTATTTTGCGTGAGCATTTTCCGAGGATAGAGTACTTCCCAAATCGCACAACTGATCAGTACGACGCCGAAAATAATCAAACGAACCGTTTCTGGTTGCATGCTTAAGAGGCTCCTTAAGTGAGAAACTGGGTGTTCTTATCGTAAAAGACTAGCGGCTCATGGTCGTGAGCGGTAAAATCGCCGCCCCTATTTTATCATTGTGTGCGAGTTATGAGAGTCCACGCTTTTCACCGTTTGTATCAGGAACGCCTGCAGCAATCAACCAAACCTTTCCTTGCCCGTGGTTCAAAAATTTCTCGTTGCTCGTTTTGTCAGGTCGCGCAACAATACTGTTTGTGTGATTTTCAACCGAATATAGAGACTCAAGTCGCGGTGATACTTTTAGTCTCTGACAATGAAGTATTTAAACCGAGTAATACCGGTCGTTTGATCGCTGATACGGTGAAAGAAACTTATGTGTATCAATGGCATCGAACTGACCCCGATCCTCAGTTGCTATCATTATTGGCTGATCCGACATTTTTTCCTATTGTCGTTTTTCCAGCCCAAACCGATCAAGATAAACAACGTCAACTGACTACCGTGGCCGAGAATAGAGGAACACGTAAACCTTTATTGATCTTTATTGATGGTAGTTGGCGAGAAGCCAAGCGAATTTTTCGTAAATCTCCCTATTTAGCCACCTTGCCTTTGTTATCGATTGAGCCTGAAAAAGTCTCTAGTTACTTAATGCGTAAAGCCAGTAAGGATCAATATCTTGCCACAGCCGAAGTCGCGAGTTTAGTGCTCTCCCTTTGTGAGGATCAGCAAGCTGCAGAAACATTACAACTGTGGTTTGAAGCATTTAAAGAGAGTTATCTGCTCGGCAAATCTCAAAACCTGATTCACTTCAAAGGCGAAAGGCCAGCTCTGCAGCAGTGGCAAGATTATTCAAGTTCAGTATTGATGAGACTGGATACTGATCATAATAAAGTGAACTGCCTCTAACGTTGTACAATGTGTGTTGGTTTCCTGTGCAAACGAGCAACAGAAAACGATAAACTCGGGGGTGAGTCACGGATAAAACCATCGCTATGATGGATAATATCGGCGTTTTTATTTTTGATATTTTAACCCAAGGTTGGGTGTTGAAGGAGAGATAAGCATGTATTACGGCTTTGATGTCGGTGGCACAAAAATTGAGTTTGGTGCTTTTGATGAGAATTTACAACGCGTAGCGACAGAACGTGTCGCAACTCCGACAGAAGACTACGCTTTATTGGTCGATACGCTGGTTGGATTAGTGGCGAAATACGATGCTCAATTTGCGGTTGAAGGTAAAATTGGTCTTGGCTTACCGGGGTCCGAGGAAGCCGATACAGGGAATGTATTGACGGTTAATATTCCCGCGGCAAAAAACAAACCTTTACGAGCAGATTTAGAAGCAAGAATTGGGCGTACGGTCAAAATTGAAAACGATGCCAACTGTTTTGCTCTTTCTGAAGCTTGGGACGAAGAGTTGAAAAATGAACCATCAGTGATGGGATTAATTCTCGGTACGGGGTTTGGTGGCGGTTTAGTTTATGACGGTAAGATATTCTCTGGTCGCAACCATGTAGCAGGTGAAGTAGGCCACATGCGCCTACCGATCGATGCTTGGTTTCATCTAGGAGACAATGCACCACTACTTGGCTGTGGATGTGGTAAAAAAGGCTGTTTAGACAGTTATCTCTCTGGTCGTGGTTTTGAGTTACTTTATCAACACTATTATGGTGAACAGAAAAAAGCGATCGATATTATCCATGCCAATGAAGCCGGTGAAGCCAAAGCGGTTGAACATGTTGAGCGTTTTATGGAACTGCTAGCTATCTGCTTCGCTAATCTTTTCACGGCCAATGATCCGCATGTTGTCGCTTTGGGTGGCGGCCTTTCAAACTTTGAGTTGATTTATCAAGAAATGCCTAAACGTGTACCTAAATACCTTCTACCCATCGCAAAATGTCCAAAAATCATTAAAGCGAAACATGGTGATTCCGGTGGTGTTAGAGGCGCTGCTTTTCTCAACATTAAGTAATTGCTGATTGTTAATCATCCAAATAAAGTGGGCTTGTCATTCGACAAGCCCACTTTATTTATAGAGTCGTTGTTTTTACAAAAGCGCTAATTGGTTTTCTTTGGCTTTTTACCAACGCCATGATTCTCTTTTGCTTGTAACGTGATGATCCCAAAACCGAGCTTCTTAAAATAATTATCACGGTAATTACGTACCGCTTTAGTATCCGATATCGCCTCTAGCTGCAGTTCCATTTTTAAATAGTCTGAGATATCAATCCCTTCGGCTTCCGCAACCGCTTCATGAATATTACGGTGCTTTTGATAAGAAAAAGTTAAGGTTTTTTGCTGTTCTTTATAGGTATAAATGATCGTACGAACCATGTTTTGCTCTTGAACGAATTGTCATGGGCTAAATTCTGCCTTGAAGTGGGATGATTGTCACGCTTTCACCGATATTAACCTTGTCTATCGCGGGTTCAATTTCAATTAAACAGTTGGCCTCACTCATCGAGCGAAGAATTCCAGAGCCTTGTTGCCCCGTTGTTCGTACGGTTAACTGTCCATTGTCGTCAATATGGTAAATGCCTCGGCTAAACTCACTGCGTCCTTGCCGCGAACGTAGCATCTCGCTGGCGATGGCTTTAATTTTTAACGGTTGCCAGTCCGTTTCACCCTGCATTTTACGCAGTGCAGGTTCGACAAATTGCATGAATGAAACCATGACCGCGACAGGATTTCCGGGTAAGCCAAAGAAAGGGCGTGTCGAGATATGACCAAAAGCAAACGGACGACCCGGACGCATATTAATCCGCCAAAAATCGATGTGTCCTAATGCATTTAATGCTGACTTAATAAAGTCCGCGTCACCAACAGAAACGCCGCCAGACGTGATAACAACATCAGCTTGATTGGCGGCTTGCTCAAGAGCGTGTGTTATGAGTACTTGATCATCGTCGAAAATACCAAGATCAATAACATGACAACCAAGATGAGTCAGTAAGCCAAGCAACGTAAACCGATTGGCATCAAAGATAGTGTCTGGTGTGGCTTGAGTGCCGGGGGCTTGTACTTCATCTCCGGTGGAGAAGACTGCGACGGTGAGGCGGCGAAACACCGAGACTTCGGTCATACCCAGTGAGGCTAATAAGCCCATTTCGGACGATTGAACACGCTGTCCTGATGAAAAAACGCGACTGCCTAAAGCGATATCTTCCCCTGCTTGACGCACATGTTGCCCAGCTTGAATCGAGGCGTGAGGAAATGAGATAGAGGATGATTCAACGACCGCTTGTTCACGCA
Organism: Vibrio sp. 2017_1457_13; assembly: GCF_030851525.1. Classification (NCBI taxonomy): domain Bacteria; kingdom Pseudomonadati; phylum Pseudomonadota; class Gammaproteobacteria; order Vibrionales; family Vibrionaceae; genus Vibrio; species Vibrio sp. 2017_1457_13. The sequence continues at coordinate 466,556 of NZ_VHTA01000001.1, read as the reverse complement.
TCACCACAGTATCGGCATCATCGGGCATTGCCGCTCCAGTCATGATTTTTACACATTCACCTAACGCCAAAGGGGAGGTATAACGATAGCCCGCCATCACTTCTGCGACCTGTGTATAGTGTTTGCGCTGTAAATCATCACTGCGGATAGCATACCCATCCATCGCGGAATTACGATAAGCAGGGACGTTCACCGGTGAAAAAACTGACTCAGCAAGGACTCTTCCATAAGACTCACTGACCGCAATGGTTTCAACGTCACTTAAAGATGAGACGGCAGAAAGAATTTTTTCGAGACCTTGCTCTACCGAGAGAGAGGCGGGCGATAAGGTATCGCAATTTACTACCGAAGGTTTTGTAAGCTTTGGTTGACTGTCTGGTTGATAATGGGAGACATAGCGCAAAATAAACTGACTTATCGCTTCAATATCATTGATGTTCATTTGCGGTAACAACGTATCGACGGTTTCATCGGCGGCAATGGCAATAATATTGTGATCATTTGGATAGAGCCAAGGTTTAGCCAGTGTTGCTCGATGGAGTTCAATTTTGGGAAAAGCAACGTTTTTGCATCCCTCAACCAGAATCAAGTCGAGTTGTTGTGAGTCAAAACGCTGCAAAAGGTCATCAAATGTTGCCTCAGCATCGACCGTTTCGGTCATCAATGCGTAACGTTTTCGCGAAGCAACGAGCATTTGTGATGCACCAGCCTTACGCAGGCGATAGCTATCTTTACCGGGCACATCGACATCAAAATCGTGATGAGCGTGTTTTAATACTCCGATACGCAGTCCTTGTTGAGTAAGGTGGGGGAGCAGGGTTTCCAGTAATGTTGTTTTTCCCGTTCCCGAATAAGCAGCGAATCCCAGTATCGGCAGAGAAGGACGTGACGTTGTCATGTATTTAACGCTCCAAATTGAGTCAGTTCTTGTGGCGTATTTAAATTAAAAAAGCAGGCAGGCGAGTCACTAAAGTCAACCTGTTGGGTATGGCATTCATCGTAGAGTAAAATGATTTTGCGATCGCCGCGTGCTAAAAAGGTATCGAGTTTAGGCAATACTCGTCGATGAAATAGAGTAAAGACAGGTTGTTGATGCTGGCCATCAAAGGCGACTAAAATCTCACTTTGTTGATTGACGGCAGCGCAGAACCTCTCGACCAGATCATCGTTAATCAATGGGCTGTCGCAAGGTACAAAGCCTACCCACTCGGTTGGAGAATGAGTTAATCCAGCATGAATCCCGCCCAGTGGGCCAGGAAAGTCTTTAACGATATCACTGATCACCGGTGCATACTGTTGATACTGCGTTTGATTTCTATTGGCATTGATAAAAATTTGCGTGGTCTGTGGGCGTAGTCTTGCAATTACATGGTCAATCAATGGTTGCCCATTAAGGGTAATTAATCCTTTATCTTCCCCTCCCATACGGCGAGCCTGACCGCCGGCTAAAATGACCCAGCTAGTGTGAGATGGAGGTAACATAACAATTCTCTTTGGTAATCGGTGAAATAACGTGTAGCCGTGGTGATTCAAACAGCTGATGTTCTTTTATCCACCATTGTTTATGACACAATTCGGTTAATGGATTATTTTGATGGCTGGTGATCACCAAGCTGCAGCCACGATTCAATAAATCGTTGGCCATTATAACCAATCTGGCGATAGATTCTTCATCCAGTGAGGCGCTAGGCTCATCCATTAATAAAATCGCAGGATTTAAAATCCATGCTCTGGCCATTGCCACACGTTGTTTCTCTCCGCCAGAAAGTACAGACACGTGTTCGTTCGCTAAGCTTTCTAGCCCGACCATGCGTAAGGCCGTGATCACTTGGCAACGTTTTTCTTGGCTTGATAAAGCACAAAAACGAAGCCCATAAGCAATATTACGATAGACGGTATCATCAAATAAATAAGGCGTTTGATGAAGATAAATGATGTGCTGATCAGCACGGCGACCTAATAGGCGTTGCCACCAAGAACGATGATGAGAGACCGAACCGGTGGTTGGTTTCAGTAAACCTGCGAGGATCTTTAATAGCGTGGTTTTGCCAACGCCATTATCACCTTTAAGATAAACCGCTTCATGAGGACCTAATGTTAAAGCTGGAATATGAAATAAGCCTCGTTCTTTAAAACGCATGGATAACTGATGAGCAGTGAGTAATATCGGCATGTGACCTCTTTTATTATGCGCGTAGATAGCCTTTACCTCGCATGCTAGAGAGCAAAAAATTCAGAAGGAGTGCTAAACTGAGTAATACCATTCCGAGTGCCACTCCTTGTGCAAACGCGCCTTTTTGACTTTCCATCGCAATCGCGGTCGGAATATTACGCGTTAACCCCATAATATTCCCGCCGACCATCATCGAGCAGCCTACTTCGGTGACAATACGCGAAAAACTAGCGATCACGGCGGCACAAAGTGGAAAGCGAGTTTCCCACATCATGGTCAGAGCTATCCGTGGTAGTGATGCTCCTAGGGTCATCGCGGTTTCGACTGAACGCCGATCACTCGATTGTAACGCGCCGTGCATCATGGACACTAAAATTGGCAGACAGATGAGCATTTGACCTAAAATCATCGCTTTTTGGGTAAACAGTAGTTGCCAATCACCGAGCGGTCCTGCTCGAGACAGTAACATATACAGCAGTAGACCAATCACCACGGTGGGGACGGCTTGTAAGGTATTGATCAGCGAAAGCAGTAACCATTTGCCCGGAAAGTGACTGTAGGCTAAGACAAAAGCCAGTAATAATGCAGGCAGCAAAACTAACCCAACGGCCGCTAAAGAAACACTAAAAGAGACCGCGACAATGTGCCAAAGATCAGCATCAAAACTTAGCAAGAGTGCTAATGCATCGAGTGTCGTTTGCCAAAGACTCATTACGGCTTACTCATTGGCATTGGCGACAAATAGCGCTTGGCCATGGACGCGAAATTGATTGATTAGTTGCTGACCTCTAGGATTGACTAACCAATCACTGAGTATTTTGGCACCTTGATAATGGGTGTTTGGATAGCGTTCTGGGTTCACTAAAATTACTTGATACGGATTAAACAGCAAGGGATCGACTTGATACAGGATCACAAGGTCAAGTCTATTTTGATAAGCTAGCCACGTTCCTCGATCGGTTAGGGTATAAGCTTGCATTTCCGATGCCATGGTCAGGGTAGGTCCCATACCTTGACCCACTGAGCGATAGTGAGAAAAAATCGGCGTTATTTGATTTTCTTGCCAAATCATCAGTTCTTTTTTATGGGTCCCTGATTCATCTCCGCGAGAAATAAACAAATGGTTATGCTCGGCAATTGCGCTAAAAGCCTGTTGGATATTGTCTTGTTCGCTGACTTTAGCGGGGTCATTTTTAGGACCGACTAAAACAAAATCGTTATACATAACTTTACGCGGCAAAATACCATAACCCTTCTCGATAAATTGCGCTTCAGCTTTTGGATCATGAGTCATCACGAGATCCACATCTCCATTTTCACCCAGTTTTAATGCTTTTCCCGTGCCTGTTGCTAAAACATCGACTGTATAGCCTGAGTCTTTTTTAAATTCATCCAGTAAATAGTCCAAGAGACCGGAGTGATAAGTACTGGTAGTGGTGGCTAAACGAATGCGTAGCGAAGGATCGGCGAAAGTGAAGTGGCTATTGCTTAACAATAACAAGCAAGTAAGCAAGCGCAGTAAAGTCTGGTTCATATTTCTATCAATGTTTGGTGGCTGTGAATGGTAGATAAGCAAAGTCGGTGCCAATATTGAGTATTAAAATGGCTTACTAAACATCAATAATTTCAGCTAGTTGCTATTCCTTTGACTAAGACCCCGTGACAATCTGTGTAAGCTAAGACAAAATGTCTCAACTTATCCTGATAAACGATAAGGTTTTTTGTCTCTCCATTTACAACGCACTAAAGGGAAATTATGGCTTATTTAAGCGATCACAAATCTGCGCAACACTATCACGCTTTTTCGGTCTTGGTGGTGGATGATGAAACGGGCATGCAGTCTATTTTACAAAAAGCATTACGTAAGTGGTTTTCGAAAGTAGATTGTGCTGGATGCATTGATGAAGCAGAAGTACTACGCGCAACGACCCATTATGATTTGATTATTTTGGACATTAATTTACCCGGCCGCTCGGGGATTGAATGGGAAGCGATCTTCGCTGAACAAGATCAGCGACCCGATGTGATCTTCATGACGGGTTACGCCGACTTAGAAACAGCCATCAATGCATTGCAGTTAGGCGCTGCGGATTTTATTCTCAAACCGTTTAACCTTGAACAGATGCTCAAAGCCGTTGAACGCTGCATGGATAAGCGGTTACATCAACGCATGCAATATGCGTTACAACGTGACGTTCAACGTCATTGTGTTAGCCAAATTTTGGGGCAATCGCCACAGACCGAGCAACTCAAACAATTGATTATGCAATTTGCTCCTTCTCGTGCCTCTGTGTTGATTGAAGGCGAATCTGGTACCGGCAAAGAGTTGGTGGCGCGCGGCATTCATGAAGCCAGTGAAAGGCAGGGGCCATTTGTGCCTGTGAATTGTGGCGCCATTGCTCCAGAGCTTTTAGAGAGTGAGTTGTTTGGACATACACAGGGCGCTTTTACTGGCGCTAAGAAAAATCGTGAAGGCCTTTTTCGGGTTGCTCATGGTGGAACTCTGTTTTTAGATGAAATCGGTGAGATGCCACTGAGTATGCAATCATCTTTGTTGCGAGTGTTAGAGCAGCGAGCGATCCGTCCGGTTGGCTCAGAAAAAGAGCTGCCAGTTGATGTACGAGTTGTGGCAGCGACGAATAGAAATCTGTTTCAGGAGGTAGAAGAAGGCCGCTTTCGAGCCGATCTCTATTATCGATTAAATGTACTCAAAATTGAGGTCTTGCCGCTACGAGCGCGCAAAGCCGATTTGCATGAGCTGGTGCCTTTTTTTACTCAAACCTTGTGTGCAGAGCTGTCGCTGCCGACGCCTAAATGGGCTCATGAAGATATTAATGCACTGTTTGATTACGACTGGCCGGGGAATATTCGCGAATTAAAAAACCTCATTGAGCGCTGTTTATTAATTGGTCAACCGTTAGCGCATTACTGGCAGCCATTACCACGTGATGGTCAAAACAGTGACAATAAAGTGACGATGTCACCAAAGCCATCGGCGAGGGTTGAACCAAATCGAATCGAGTCTTATGGGTATCCTGTACATTGGAGTTTAAGACAAGTAGAGAAAGCCCATATAGAACAAATCGTTGCCTTTCATCAAGGTAATAAATCGGCGGCGGCTCGGGATTTAGGCGTTGCTCGCAAAACATTAGAACGAAAATTCAAAGAGTGGGAAAGTGATGAGCAAATCAAGGTGCGTTAAGCCCTCATGGTGGGGAACGTGGCATCATCGTTTCCGAAGTATGGTCCGCTACCGACTGTTGATTCTGACTTCCGTACCGATTGCCGTCACATTAATGGCCTTGATCGGCATCAGTTTTTATTGGTCTTTGCATTATACATGGCAAAGTGCCTTGGTCGATGTCTCAGAACGGTTGGGGGTTGCTCAAAACAGCGTGACGCTATTGCAACAAAAACAGGCCAGTTATGTTCATGCCTTCGCCGATTCCTATGATTTTCAACATGGGCTTCGAGAGGGGTATTATTACCAGCCAGAGTTTATGGATTGGGTTCAACAACAAAAAAAACGTTACGAATTAGACTTCCTCCATTTTCAATTGGTTAACACGCTAGAACAGCAGTTTCGTTATTTGGATCTGACGCGAAAAGAGTCTTTTTTTGATGTGCTGAGTGCGGCTGAATTACAGCAATTGGATCCCGATTTGGCGATTCGCGCACAGACCCCGATGTTAAATGATCGCTCGGTAGAATCGCGTGGATTAGTCAGTCGAACCGTCGTTCCGATCTTGATTGATCACAAGGTGATCGGTTTTTTAGAAGGTGGATTGCTACTGAATAATAGCACGTTACTCGTTGACCAAATTCGAGACTTAATCTATCCCGTACAAGCCAATCGATTAAGTCCAGCAGGCACGTTAACGTTATTTTTAGATGATTTACGGGTCAGCACCAATGTACCGCTTCATAGTGGTACTCAAGCTGGACGAGCTATTGGTACGCGAGTCTCTCAACCGGTAGCGGATAAGGTATTAAGACAAGGTGAACAATGGGTAGATAAGGCGTATGTCTATGATGCGTGGTATGTCAGTGCTTATCAGCCACTTCGCGATCAATATGATCAAGTCATTGGTATGCTTTATACTGGCTATCTACTGTGGCCATTGGTCAAAACCTACCTAACGAATATTATTGAAATGGGTAGCATGACCTTGATTTTACTTATCGTTTCCGGGCTCTTTGTCTATCGAGGTTCTCGTGATCTGTTTCGTCCAATTGAACGCATTCACCATGTTGTCAAACGGGTACAAGTCGATAAAAATCAACGAATTGGCTCATTAGGGTTGGATGAAAAACATGAGCTCGCTCAGTTGGCCAAGCAATTTGATCATATGCTGGATTTACTGCAACAACACAACCAACAAATTCAGCATGCCGCCGATCAGTTAGAAGCAAAGGTTCAATCGCGCACCGCCAGTTTGCATGAAAAGACGCAGCAATTAGAACACCATATTCAATTACTGAATCAAACTCGTAATAAATTGATTGCCCATGAAAAACTGGCCGCGCTTGGTGAGCTGACCGCGGGTATCGCCCATGAAATTAATAATCCTACCGCCGTGATTCTTGGCAATACTGAGCTTATCCGCTTTGAACTTGCTGACCAAGCCCCACGGGTGGCTGAGGAAATTGAGGCGATTTTGCTGCAAGTCGATCGGATCCGTAATATTACTCGCAGTTTGTTGCAGTACAGTCGTCATGGTGGTGTGCAAGATAAAATTACCTGGCAGCGCGTTAATCCGATTATTGAAGAGAGTATTACGCTGGTCAAAGCGGGCAGTAAGAAGCATGAAGTTGAGTTTATTACGCAGTTGCAAGCGCGCTGTTCCGTTGAAGTGAATCATCATCATTTGTTGCAAATTTTAGTCAATTTACAGATCAATGCCATTCACGCTATGCAAGGCAAAGGTCAACTGATCATTCGTAGTGAAGATTGGCAACAAGACGGAAAAGTACTCGGCGCGCTCATTCATGTTCAAGACCATGGTTGTGGAATTAAGCCTGAGCAATTAAGCAAAATATTTGCCCCTTTTTATACGACCAAGAGGCAAGGAACTGGGTTAGGTTTATCGGTATCACAGAGTTTACTCAGTCAAGTTGGCGGTGAAATTCGGGTTCACTCTGTTGAGGGGCAAGGTAGCACTTTTAGTATTTATTTGTTGGCGAAGGCGGAGAGCCCGCTATTGATCACGACAACGCGTTCATCTTCTGAATAATCTTTTTCTCTGAATGAGTGATTGCACTCATTCAGAGAGGAACATCAATCTCTTCGCGTAAGATTAGCTTTTGACATCAAAATCAATTTTTTCTGCGCCACTGTAGATTTCAAAACGCAGACCCTTTGCTCTCGCAATGGTGGTAATACCAAACTGATTGGCCAAATCTAAGCCCATTTGAGTGACCCCAGAGCGAGAAAGTAGGACGGGAATACCCATTTGCGCAACCTTAATCACCATTTCAGAGGTTAACCGTCCCGTCGTATAAAACAGTTTGTCATCACCTGAATCTCCTTGCAGCCAGAGTTCGCCAGCTAATGTATCGACAGCGTTATGCCGACCCACATCTTCGACAAAAGAGTGCACATGGTTATTTTGGCAAATCGCACAACCGTGAACAGCACCGGCTTTTTTATAGGTTTGATTATGATGAGTCAGCGCCTCTAACGTTGCGTAGATCTGTGACTGTTTCAAGCGTGTCTGAGGCACTTGATAGCCTTCTAATTGTTGCATCACATTGCCATACATCGTGCCCTGACCACATCCAGAGGTAACGGTTTTTTTCTTAAGCGCCGGTTGAACGCGGTCGGTATTCTCTTTAGTCACCACGGCGGCTGAATGCGTTTGCCAATCAATGATCACTGATTGAAGTTGTTCTCGCTCAGCAATAAAACCTTGGTTTTTCAAATAACCGAGCACTAACGCTTCAGGGCGAGAGCCTAGAGTCATTAACGTCACCACTTCTTGCCAATTTAATAGTACGGTTAAGGGGCGTTCACAGGCGATGGATTTGGTTAATGGCTCACCATACTGATCATACACCGTTACTTCTATGGTTTGTTTTGGGTTTTCAGTAGCTTGAATAAGAGAGAATGCTGACACAAATTGTTCCTATACCGATGCTAAAAGTGCGTTAATCGCCAATCGTGATCGATGATACGAGTTAGGCAGAGATATAAAGAGAGCAGCAAATATCATTCCATATTCTCTTTTTCGTTGTATGTTATGTCGATTAATCGGATGGCGTAATAATTGCTTAAATGAGCAGATGTTGTTGATGGTATTGACTCAAGCAAGGATTTACTCTTCATGGCTTTCCCCATTTCACATTTAGTACCGTTGATCAAAAACGAATTTCAATGGTCCATTGGTTGTCTACTTCATTTACGCTCGTTTAATGTTGGACGTTGGGTAACGAGCCAATGGCAATTAAGCGGTTTTGAATTAATGCCTCAGGCGGACTTCAAAGCACGAGCCGTATTGGAGCTCTTTCGCGATGAGCGAAGTGATTATCGATTTAACCTCAGTTCGCGAGAGCCTAAGTTATTCGTGATCGTGGAAAATAGTACCGATGACGATCAACCCAAACTGGTGTGCATTACCGCCTCGCAAGGTGTGGCGGCTCGTTATATGGATAGCGACTACGTGGTGCTTTCTGAACCCATGCCTTTAGCGGTACAAGCGTGGATTGAAGCTTTCATTGGTCGAGAAGGTGAATTGCTCGACTACCGTTCTAAAAAGCGTAAAGGTGCCGGGAGGTCATGTGGCAACTGATTCTTTCTTTAATCGATGGTCAAAGCGTAAATTACATCAAGCAACGATATCAGAAGACGTATCTATTGATGAGTCGGGTAGTGACGATAAAACATTACCGAGTGCTTTACAACCAGAGAGCCTTTCTGAACCGCCGGTGACCTTAACTCGCGATCAGACAGCGTGTCCGACAGGCTTAGTGGCAGATGAGAGCATTGCTACCGAGAATGCGCTTTCCACACTATTGGTTTCGGCCTCTGCTGAGTTGAAAAAAAAGGCGTTACGGCAGCTTTTTTTCAATGGCGAGTTCAATCAAGTTGATGGTCTAGATGATTATGATGGTGATTATCATGCGTTAAAACCCTTGGCGAGTGAACTAGCACAAAGTGTCCGTGAATGGCTTATTGATGTCGACCCATCGAATGTAGACCTGATACCTGAACACCAATCTGAACACCAAAATAACCATAACCACTTCGCTCACCATCAGTCAATTATGCCGCGTGATCGGATGGATGAAGATGAGACAGCATTGTTGGACAAAAAGTAGGGACATTTTGTCTCACTACTCAGTTTCATAATGAGACAAAATGTCTTACTGAATAACTTGTGATGAAGGGGATGTTTAAATTCCTAATAAATCAATAAGATAGATGGTATTTTAAGTTGGAACGTTATTTGCTAAATCCATGTAATAAATAAGGGTAGGACAATGAGCCTGCTTTCAGCATGGAATTGAGCAATGTTAAACGACTATCTACAACAAGCCAGTAGCACTTCTGGTCAAGCGCGTTGGTTTGCCCTGCAACATACTGTTGAGCTGCAGAATTTGATCCCACCAACGGTTAGCTATCAAAGTGGTGGGCATACGCTGTTGATCGGTCCCACCAGTTTGATTGAACGAGCGGCCCAACAACTGCCTTCGATGAGCTCTTTGACGCTCTTATCGATTGACGGCCATCAGGGGCATTCAAGGACACTTTACTTTGCCGATTCGGTACAAATCAGTGGTTATCTTGGGGCATTCGATATTCAGGTGCTCAATCATGGTCAAACCATCAATTTAGCCCAAGCGGCAATCGGACAAGCATGTTTTGATATTGTGTTGGATCTCTCACTCAACGGGATTATGAGTGAAGAGGTGCCTGTTCCTGGATACTTTCCAGTAGGGAGAGGCGAAAATAAACTCGTTGAAGCGTTAGAAACCATTCCCACATTAATCGGGACTTTTGATAAACCGAAATATTTTCGTCTCAATACCGATTTGTGTGCGCACAGTTCAAGAGGTGTGAAAGGTTGTGAGCGGTGTGTTGATGCTTGTCCGGCGGGTGCGCTTTCTAGTGAAGGAACAGCACAAACAGGCCACCGAATCGAAATCAACCCTTATCTTTGCCAAGGTATTGGAACGTGCGCGACCGCTTGCCCAACGGAAGCGATCCACTACGCTTTACCTAACCCTACCGATACACAAAAGTTTGTTGAGCGACTACTTAACCATTATTTTCAGGCCCAAGGCGAAACACCGATCATTCTTTTTTGCAGTGATCGCCACGAAACTCATCATCTTATGGCGCTTAAAGCCTTACCCGATAATGTCATTCCAGTGATGTTAGAGGAGCTTCCTTCTGTCGGTATGGATACTTGGTTTGCCGCGCTAGTTAATGGCGCGACTCAGGTACTGTTTGCAGCTAGCCATCATATGCCTGCGACCGTATTGCGTATTCTTCATCAAGAAGTGTCGTTAGCACAAACACTATTAGCGTCATTAGGATTAGACAAGCAGCGGATTGATATTTTGTATTTGGAATCGCTAGGCGAAGGGCTTCCAGTTCTGTGTGAAGATGATTTGACGCTTCGATTGGGTGAGCTCTCTGGTAATAAACGCCAACGCTTGTATCAGGCATTAGATGCACTTGCCGCTCAATATCAACCAAATTCGATGATTCAAGCGCTGAATAGCTCGGCTCCTTTTGGCTCAATTGAGTGCGCCAGTCAAGATTGTACCTTGTGCATGAGCTGTGTCGCGGTCTGTCCTACACGAGCTTTGCATCATAGCGGTGATATCCCAGCTTTACATTTTATTGAACAAGATTGTGTGCAGTGCGGTTTATGTGTCACTGCATGCCCTGAAAAAGCCTTGACGGCGCTACCAAGAATTAATTGGGACCATGATGAGCGACAAGCGGCGCAGGTGTTACACCAAGAAGAGCCCGCCCGCTGTTTACGTTGCCAAAAAGCATTTGCACCTCAATCAATGATCACCATGCTGCAAAATAAGTTACGCGGTCACTCTCATTTTTCGGATCCCATTTCTCTCAATCGAATCGCCATGTGCGAAGACTGTCGAGTGATTGATATTTTTGAAGCGATGGCTGAAAACCCAGAGCAGCAACTTCACTATTAAGGCGATGTTTATGCAAGTTACCGACACTATACGTACCGATATTTATCTGATGTTGGCCTCCCTGTTTCGCGCTCCTCCTCGTCAGTCACAATTGCAGTTTTTAGCTGACTTAGAGATTGAAGATAACTCAAGCGTGATGAGTCAGTGTTGGTTAGCCTTAAGGCATGCTGCACAACATACTGATATTCATAGCCTTGAAGAGGAATATCAATGGCTATTTATTGGTATCGGAAGAGGCGAAGTGGTGCCCTTTGCTTCATGGCATCTGACGGGATCATTGATGGAAAAACCTCTAGCGGATCTTCGCCAGCATATGGCGCAGCTTGGTTTGCAGCGTTCAGACTCGGTGAAAGAGCCAGAGGATCATATTGCCGCCTTATGTGAAAGTATGGCGTGGTTGATCAGTGATATGCCTGAGCAGCAAGGTGAATTTTTTCATCGTCATATCAGCTCTTGGTTTAATCACTTAGCGCAACAAATTGAGCAAGCCGAACATGCGAATTTTTATCGAGCGGTGTCTCAAGTATTTAAGGCTTTTTTAAGCTTAGAGAGCATTCAGATGACACCAGCTAGCATTGCTAGTCAATGTAATACCCATGTTATGCATGTAAAAAATACCATTGAGCAGAATGTCAGCGAATTATAACCAGCGTCCTACAACGGCAGTGGAATCATCACTGCGGTTATATGGAAAAAGGAAGAGAGCGATGAAAAAACAATCAGATATTAATCAGAGTCGGCGCACGATATTAAAAAGTATAGCTGGTGCCGCCGTTGTCGGAGGTGTGGTGGCTTCGACGAGTTCGTCGGCGTTAGCGGTAGAGACAGTGGAAGAGGCGACGCCACAGCCATTGCAAAAAGGGTATCACGAAACTCAACATATTCGCGATTACTACGCCAGTTTATAGGAGCTGATAATGAAACTGACCAAACGTTCAGAGCAGGCCGAACAGCCCAATGCACTAGGGCTCAGTCGTCGAGCTTTTATTCGCAACAGTTCATTAGCCGCAGGTGGTGCGGTTGTTGGTTCTGCTTTATTTGCTCCTGGAATGATTAAAAAAGCTCAAGCAACCTCGCGACCTAATCAGGTCAAAACGGAAATAAAGCGTACCATTTGCTCACACTGTTCCGTTGGTTGCGGTATTTATGCTGAAGTTCAAAACGGGGTTTGGACAGGCCAAGAGCCAGCTTTTGATCACCCTTTTAACGCGGGTGGGCACTGTGCAAAAGGCGCGGCCTTACGCGAGCATGGTCATGGTGAGCGACGCTTGAAATATCCGATGAAGCTTGAGGGCGGAAAATGGAAAAAACTCTCATGGCAACAGGCAATCGATGAAATCGGCGATGAAGTTCTAAAGATTCGTCAACAGTCGGGGCCAGATTCAGTCTACTGGCTTGGCAGTGCTAAGCACAGCAATGAACAAGCGTATCTCTTTCGTAAAATGGCCTCATTATGGGGAACCAATAACGTTGACCACCAAGCGCGAATTTGTCATTCCACGACCGTAGCAGGCGTTGCCAATACTTGGGGTTACGGTGCGATGACCAACTCCTTTAATGATATGCATAATTGTAAGTCGATGTTGTTCATTGGTTCGAATCCTGCGGAAGCGCATCCGGTCGCGATGCAACATATCTTGATCGCCAAAGAGAAGAATAATTGCAAAATTGTGGTTGCCGATCCTCGTCGTACGCGCACCGCAGCCAAAGCGGATCACTATGTGTCATTGCGTCCCGGAACGGATGTTGCCTTTATTTGGGGCGTGCTCTGGCACGTATTTAAAAATCAGTGGGAAGATAAAGAATTCATTCGCCAACGTGTGTTTGGCATGGATGAAATTCGTCAAGAAGTGGCGAAATGGACACCTCAAGAGGTGGAGCGGGTCACCGGAGTGAGTGAGTCGGATGTTTATCAAACCGCGAAGCTACTCTCTGAACATCGCCCCGGTTGTATTATTTGGTGTATGGGCGGCACTCAGCACACAACAGGAAATAACAATACTCGTGCTTACTGTGTGCTTGAATTGGCTTTGGGGAATCTGGGTAAACCGGGTTCCGGGGCGAACATTTTTCGTGGTCATGATAACGTTCAAGGAGCAACGGATTTAGGGGTACTTTCTGATTCGTTGCCTGGTTACTATGGGGTCGCAGAAGGGGCATGGCGTCATTGGGCCAAGGTATGGGATGTTGATTTTGATTGGATAGCGAATCGCTTTGATCAAGGGACTTACGGTGGCACTAAGCCAATGAATAGTTTCGGAATTCCGGTATCTCGTTGGATTGATGGCGTACTGGAGAATAAAGACAATATCCAGCAACGAGAAAATATTCGCGCTATGTTCTATTGGGGTCATGCGGTTAACTCGCAAACCCGTGGCGTAGAAATGAAAAAAGCGATGCAAAAACTCGACATGATGGTGATTGTCGATCCTTATCCAACTGTTGCTGCAGTCATGAATGAGCGCAGCGATGGCGTGTATTTGCTTCCTGCCACGACCCAATTTGAAACTTACGGCAGTGTGACTGCGTCGAATCGCTCTTTGCAATGGCGTGATCAAGTCATTGAACCGTTGTTTGATTCCAAACCTGATCATGAAATCATGTACTTACTGAGTAAAAAACTCGGCTTTGCCGAGCAACTTTGTAAACACATTCGAGTTGAGAATGATCAACCACTTATTGAAGACATTACCCGTGAATTCAATAAAGGGATGTGGACCATCGGCTATACCGGACAAAGCCCTGAACGTTTAAAAGCGCATCAACAGCATTGGCATACTTTCCATAAAACCACTTTAGAAGCAGAAGGTGGGCCAATTCATGGTGAGACTTATGGTCTACCTTGGCCTTGCTGGGGGACTCCAGAGATGAAGCATCCCGGAACGCATATTTTGTATGATACTTCTAAACCGGTTGCTCTGGGCGGAGGGACGTTCCGAGCTCGCTACGGCGTTGAGTTTGAAGGTCAATCACTACTCGCAGAAGATAGCTTTTCAAAAGGCAGTGAGATTGAAGATGGTTATCCGGAATTCACCGATAAATTGCTCAAACATTTAGGATGGTGGGACGATCTGACCGAGGCCGAAAAAGTCGCAGCAGAAGGACAAAACTGGAAAACCGATCTTTCAGGTGGTATTCAACGAGTGGCAATTCAGCATGGCTGTATTCCTTTCGGCAATGCGAAAGCTCGTGCAATTGTGTGGACATTTCCGGATCGAGTGCCACTACATCGTGAGCCACTGTACACGCCAAGACGCGATCTCATCGCTGATTATCCTACTTGGGAAGATAAAGACGCGATTTTTAGAATGCCGACGCTCTATAAATCGATTCAAGATATCGATAAATCTCAAGAATATCCGATCATTCTGACTTCTGGGCGCTTAGTCGAGTACGAAGGTGGTGGCGAAGAAACCCGTTCAAACCCTTGGTTAGCCGAACTGCAGCAAGAGATGTTTGTTGAGGTGAACCCTAAAGATGCCAATGATCTTGGTTTCAGAGACGGTGACATGGTTTGGGTTGAAGGGGCAGAAAAAGGGCGTATTCATGTTAAAGCCATGGTGACACGTCGCGTTAAACCCGGTATGGCGTTCATTCCTTTTCATTTTGGCGGCAAATTTCAAGGTGAAGATCTTCGTCATAAATACCCACAAGGTACCGATCCTTATGTGATTGGTGAGTCAGCGAATATCGCGACCACTTATGGGTACGATCCTGTTACTCAAATGCAGGAAACTAAAGTCACCTTGTGTAACATCCGTAAAGCGTAAGGAGTAAACCAATGGCTAAAATGAAATTCCTTTGTGATACCAAACGCTGCATCGAATGCAACGGCTGTGTCACGGCCTGTAAAAATGAAAATGACGATGCTCTGCAATGGGGAATCCAACGTCGTCGAGTGGTCACACTCAATGATGGCGAACCGGGAGAAAACTCGATCTCGGTAGCTTGCATGCACTGTACGGATGCGCCTTGTATGGCGGTCTGTCCGGCGGACTGTTTTGTCAAAACGGAAGATGGCATCGTGCTGCACAATAAAGATCTTTGCATTGGTTGTGGTTATTGCTTATTTGCTTGCCCGTTTGGTGCTCCGCAGTTTCCTAAGCAGTCTGCCTTTGCTGAGCGTGGGAAAATGGATAAATGTACGTTCTGTGCTGGTGGACCTGAAACAGAACCGGGTTCCCCCGAAGAACGTCGTAAATATGGTGCTAACCGGATTGCTGAAGGCAAATTACCGATGTGTGCTTCCTTATGTTCGACTAAAGCACTACTGGCTGGTGATGCCGCGGTGGTTTCAGATATTTTCCGTCAGCGAGTGGTAGAGCGCGGTGCTAAAAATGCTGGGTGGACCAATGGCGAAGATCTCGCTTTCGATGCCACAAGGAGTTAAGTAGCGATGCAATATCAGATAAAGCATGCGTTTCAGCAGGTCTTGGTGCTATTGATCTTAACTCTTAGTTGTTTATCTCTCCCATTATTAGCCAATGAGGGCGAGTCCACTAATCATAATGTGGCGCAAAAAGAGATCTCTCAATTAGCGGGTGCCGACTTTTGGCGTCAAGTGAGGCAAGGTCAAGAAGGCTATACCACATCACGTTCTCCTGAGCATGGCGTGTTAATCAGTACACCGGGTGAAATGTGGTTTGTCTTAAAAGAGAAATGGATGTCTCCTGCTGGGGCAGTGGCGATTTTTGGTAGTATTGTGATGGTTGTGATGGCCTATTGGTTGATGGGCCCAATCATGCTTAGTCAGCCAAGAACGGGGCGAAAATTAAAACGTTGGTCGCGTTTGGATCGAGCGTTGCACTGGAGTATGGCGTTTACTTTTCTTACCTTGGCGTTCAGTGGTTTAATGTTGGTTTATGGTAAACACTTTCTTAAACCTTACATTCCTACCGATTGGTGGGGAATGGTCATTTATTCCGCTAAGCAATACCACAATTACGTTGGCCCCTTATTCTTTGTGTTGCTGATTTTTATGTTGCTGAAATGGTGGCGAAAATCCTTATTCAACAAGGTTGATTTCCAATGGTTTTTAAAATTGGGAGGAATGGCGGGCAAGCACAAAGGAACCCATCCTTCGGCTGGCTTTTCCAATGGTGGTGAAAAAGCGATCTATTGGCTGTTGATCGTATTTGGTAGCTTTGCTGCGATCAGTGGACTTATTTTAGACTTTCCGATTTTTGGGCAAACACGCCGCGATATGGAACTCTCGAATTTGATCCACATGTTCTCTGCTTTAATCCTTATTTGTGGCTTTATTTTCCATATTTATATCGGTTTATTTGGTATGGAAGGAGCATTAGAAGGGATGGTGACAGGTAAAGTAGATGAGACCTGGGCCAAAGAACATCATGATTTATGGTATGAAGAAGTCAAAGCGCGAGGCGAAATTGAAGCGGCTGACCATCAAGTTCCAAAGATACAGGAGAGTCATGATGATCCCCGCCAGTAAAAATAAATCCGTTTGGTTTGTGTATATCGCCAGTTTGCTGACCCCATTTACTGGGTTACTTTCTGGGGTGATTGGCATTATCTATGCTGGCTATCGGTTGGATAAAAACCAAGATGGCGAGGTGGCGAATTCCCATTATTACGGATTAATTCGTACTTTTTTCTTATTCTTAACCTTTTTTGTGGTGCTAATTGTCACCGTTGCTACGGCAAATGGCGTTCTGATGGGAGTCAACCGTTATTGGTTTAGTAATACTTGGTTAAGTACGATTGGCTACGCTATCCCTTACCTTGGCGCGATCATTGCCTTAGGTGCCATTACCTTATGGTTTTGGCGTATGGTGCAAGGTATGAAGCAGCTGCGAGCCGATATCGCTCATCGTCCGACGAAAGGTCCGAATCTTTAAGCATCACACCCAGCGAGTCTGGGTGTTTTTTTCGACTATTGTCTAAGCCTTGAAATTAGGGACGCTCGTTTATCAATGCTAAACTGGTGTAAAGATTGAAAATAAGGAATGGATGATGAATTTCCCCTATCGCAATATTGTAGTATTGACCGGCGCGGGGATATCTGCCGAGTCGGGTATTCAAACCTTTCGGGCCCAAGATGGATTATGGGAAAACCACCGGATTGAAGATGTTGCCACACCAGAAGGTTTTGCTCGTGATCCTGATTTGGTGCAAGACTTTTATAATCAGCGCCGCAGAAAACTAGGCTCTCCTGAGATTCAACCCAATGCGGCTCATCTTGCTCTTGGCGAGCTAGAGCGACAACTGAATGGTTCAGTAACCATCATTACCCAGAATATTGATGATCTGCATGAGCGAGGCGGTAGTCAAAACATCATTCATATGCATGGCGAGTTATTTAAAGCTCGCTGTAGTATGTCTAATCAAGTGGTTGAACAAAAGGGCGATTTATTGACCGGTGAATTGTGTCATTGCTGTCAAATTCCGCAACAAATGCGGCCTCATATTGTTTGGTTTGGGGAAATGCCTTTGCGGATGGGGGAGATTTATAGCGCATTAGAAAAAGCCGATTTATTTGTCTCTATTGGTACATCTGGTGTGGTTTATCCGGCGGCTGGTTTTGTGCATGATGCGAGAATGCACGGCGCACATACGATTGAAATTAATTTAGAGCCGAGCGCGATTGAAAGTGAGTTTGCTGAAAAACGTTATGGCAAAGCGACGCTTGAGGTCCCTCGTTTAGTTAACGAGCTATTAATGCTGCAAGATTCCCCTCGATAAGAGGAAAAGAACCTCATTTTTTGCTAACGTCACATCGTTTTCATCTAGCACAGAAAACAGGCAAGAAAAAAGCGGCATCAGCCGCTTTTTCACATTGATAGAATCGCTGATTACTTCACTTTTAAGCGTTGGAAGTAGTTATCGTATAATATTGATGCTTCACCGACATCATCTTGCCATTCACCGCTATCCATGACTGATTGTGGTGGGAAGATATTCGGGTCATTGACAAACTCGGCAGGTAATAGCTTATGGGCCGTTTTGACTGGTGTTGGATAGCCGATTTCCAGCGCAATTTTTGCTGCATTTTCCGGACGCAATAAGAAGTCGATCATTTTATGTGCCGCTTCGATATTTTTCGCTCCTGCAGGAATCGCAATGCTGTCCATCCAGAAAATAGCGCCTTTTTCTGGCCAAATAATCTCAATATTGGCTCCTTCTTGACGCGCCATGTAGGCAGACCCATTCCACAACATCCCAAGCGAAACTTCTCCGGCTAAAAACGGGTTGGCTGGGAAATCAGAGTTAAAGACCAAGACATTTGGCATCAGTTTGGTTAGCTCTTGATAAGCGGCTTCAATCTCTTCTGGATTGGTACTATTTGGCGAGTAACCCAATTTACTTAAAGCCATATGGAACACTTCACGAGCGTCATCCATCAGCATAAGCTGACCACGCCATTTGGCATCCCATAAATCGTTCCAATTGGTCAGTGCTGATTTATCAAGCATGTCGGTGTTAATGCCAATACCTGTCGCTCCCCAGATATAAGGGATTGAGTAACGGTTTTCGGGATCAAAAGATTTATTGAGAAAATTAGGGTCAAGATCCGCAAAATGACTTAATTGATTTTTGTCGATGGGTTGCAGCATGCCTTCTTTGCGCATCTTAGAGACAAAATAAGTTGAAGGAACCACTAAGTCATAACCAGCACCTTGGGTTTTTAACTTCGCGTACATGCTTTCGTTTGATTCGTACGTCGAATAAATAACTCGGATACCGGTTTCTTTACTAAATTCTTCTAGTACATCGCTAGGGATATATTCCGACCAGTTATAAAAATACAGCTCGGTATCGTTGGCCATCGCGTGGGTAGTGAATAGAGTCGCTGCGCATAGTACGCCCGCATACAGTTTACTTTTCTTCATTACAATTCCGTATTTTGGTAGCAAAAGCCCAAATAGGCTAGAGAGATTAGCTAAATCAGCCGCCAAGTATACCAGCTCACAAAAAAATAGGCAGCTAATGCTGCCCATTTACTTAAGCTCGTAGGTTTATAAACCTGATTTTAAACGCATAAAGTAGTTTTCATACTTAATGGTTTTGTCTCCCACCGCATCTTGCCACTCCACGCGATCTAAATCTTCTTGAGATGGGAATAGGGGGGCGATATCTTTGAACTTAGCGTTCGATTCCGCCACACCTGTTAAGTAGCCAGTATCACGAGAGATTTGCTCAGCGATTTCAGGGCGCAGTAAAAAGTCGATCATCTTATGGGCGGCGTCGACATTTTTCGCTCCTGAAGCAATGGCGAAGTTATCGACCCAACCAATACCGCCTTCTTTCGGGAAGATCAGTTTGATCGGTAATCCTTCATTTTGCGCTGCCGCTGCAGAGCCATTCCATAACATCCCTAAACCGACTTCACCAGCAAGATAGGGTGCAGCAGGGTTGTCAGAGTTAAACACCAAAACATTCGGCATTAATTTACGCAATTCAGCGTAGGCTTCATCAATTTGCTTATCGTCAGTGGTATTACCGGAATAGCCGAGTTTACGCAGAGCGATATGGAACACTTCGCGAGTATCGTCCATTAACATCAATTGTCTCGCCAGCTCTGGCTTCCATAGGTCACCCCAGCTTTGGAAATCATTCGGGTCATACATATCGGTATTGACCGCTAAACCGGTAATGGCGACCACATGCGGAATCGAGTAGTCGTTGTTCGGATCATAAGGTTTATTCAGGTAGTTAGCGTCTAAATTACTGAAATTAGACAGCTTAGACTTATCTATTTTCTGAATCATACCCTCATCACGCATTTTGGATACGAAATAGGTCGAAGGAACAATAAGATCGTAGCCCTGATTATGGGTTTTTAGTCTGGCGTATAAAGTTTCATTTGACTCATAAGTTGAGTAAATGACTTTGATACCGGTTTCACGAGTAAACTGTTCAAGGATATTACTGTTAATGTAAGGTCCCCAGTTCATGAAAACCAATTCTTTATCTTGCGCGATAGCTGAATTTGACAACAGTGAAAGCGCACATGCACTACCAGCTAATAAAGTAGCCCATTTTTTCATCGACGTTAGCTCCAAACCAAACGTTGCCCATTAGGGCGTTACATAGAGAAACAGAATGGTCATGGTGGCCATTCTGTTTCGTGTTTTTAACATGCAGTGAGTATATTACTTCACTTTTTCTCTGGCTAACAACTGTGAAGTGATCACAAGGATTAATGAAACCACTAACATCACAGTCGCTAACGCATTCACTTCCGGTGAAATCCCAACCCTAACCATAGAGTAAATCTTTAAAGGGAGAATTTCATAGGTTGGTCCTGTCACAAAAGAACTGATGATGACATCATCGAGTGACAAGGTAAAACTTAATAACCAACCAGCCGCAACGGCTGGCTTAGCAAGTGGGAAAATAATATTTTTCAATATAACCCATTCGCTTGCTCCGAGATCTTTTGCCGCTTCTAACATCTTCACATCAAAACCATTCAAACGGCTGTAAACCGTGACGACCACAAAGGGTAAGCAGAAGGTGATGTGCGCAATCAAAAGGGTTAGAAAGCCCAATTGAAAGCCGAGGACTAAAAACAGCGCCAGTAATGAAATTGCCATTACGATATCTGGTGACATCATGACAACAAACAGCATGCCATTGACCATTTTCTTACCTTTAAACTGGTAACGAAATAGGGCAACAGCCGTCAAGCTACCAATAATTGTCGCTGCGGTCGCTGAAAAGACCGCAATATTGATAGAGTGCCAGGCGGCTTGCATTAAGCTGTCATTATTAATCAAAGCATGATACCACTTGGTCGTGAAGCCACCCCAACGAATCCCAAAGCGGTTGTCGTTAAAAGAGTTCACAATCAAAACAATAATCGGTAGGTACAAAAATAAGTACACTAAGCTCATAAAGCTAAATCGAACTGTCTTTCCCATTAGCTTAGCTCCGATTTCTTATTCAAGAGTTTTCCTGCTCGATAGTACGCATAGAGCATGACGGCCATGGCTAAGGTGAGGGCAATACTTGTCGCCGCACCAAATGGCCAGTCTCGGGCGTTGAGCACTTGGCTCTTAATGACGTTACCGATCAATAAGTTTTTCGCCCCTCCCAGTAAATCAGAAATATAGAACATTCCTAATGCTGGTAGCAGTACCAGTAAACAACCGCCAATAATGCCGGGCATGGTTAAGGGTAAAATGACTTTAATCAGCGTTTGCAACTTGTTCGCACCAAGATCTCGTGCTGCTTCTATATAAGTATGATCGAGCTTCTCGATCGCAGAATAGAGAGGCAGAATCATAAATGGCAACAAGATATACACTAAACCAATCATTACCGCGGTTTCGGTGAACATGATACGGATCGGAGTATCGATGATGCCGATGCTTAATAATGCTTTATTCAAAATACCTTGAGTGCCCAAAACAATTTTTAATCCATAGGTACGGATCAGTGAGTTAGTCCAAAATGGAACAATCACTAAAAACAGCATAATAGGGCGCCATTTTTGTGGCATTTTGGCAACGATATACGCAAATGGATAGCCGACCACAAGGCAAATTAAGGTCGCCACGATAGCCATGTAAAATGAGTGCAGCATCACTCTGGCATAAATCGGATCCATTAAACGAAGATAGTTATCGAACGTAAAGGTAAAAGCGATTAAGTTCGATTCATCACGCGTTAAAAAGCTGGTCACAATGATCATCAGATTGGGGATCAGAACAAACAGCCCTAACCAGCCGACAATCAAAACAATAATTGCGTTTTGTAGATTAAGCTTGTTGCTCATCATTGAGGACGACCTCCCAGCTTTCAACCCAAGTGATGGCGACTTTCTGGCCGATAGAGTGGTCTACGTCTGGATCATCCTCGTTAAAGAATTCACTCACCATAACGCGCATGCCTGACTCTAATTCAACCACTGACTCTAACGTCATGCCTTTATAAGTACGATCGATAACATGACCAACAATACCCGCACTTTCTGATTCTTTGATCTCTTCAATGCGTAAATCTTCTGGACGCAGTAAGACTTGCAGTTTATCGCCGCTAGTCACGGGTTGATCATAATAGACAATCGCAGGAACGCCTTCGATCTGTACGTTAATGCATTTATCATCGATACGATCTTGAGTGACGGCATTAAATACGTTGATCTCACCGATAAATCGGGCAACAAATAGGTTTTTGGGCTCTTCATAAATTTCACGTGGTGAACCATCTTGCTCGATGCATCCATCGCGCATAACAATGATTCGATCCGACATGGATAAAGCTTCTTCTTGATCGTGAGTCACGAAGATGAAGGTAATGCCCAGTTGACGTTGGAGTTGCTTCAGCTCGATTTGCATCTGTTTACGCAGTTTATAATCGAGAGCGGATAAAGATTCATCCAACAATAACACTTTAGGTTTATTGACCACGGCACGAGCAATCGCAATACGTTGTTGCTGACCACCAGAAAGCTGATGTGGCTTACGCTGCGCCATTTGCTCTAAGCGAACCATGCGTAGGGCTTCCATTACTCGTGGTTCAATCTCTGCGCTCGGTACTTTTTGCATACGCAATCCGAAGGCTACGTTATCAAACACGGTCATATGAGGAAACAAGGCGTAACTTTGGAAGACCGTGTTGACATGTCTCTGCTCAGCAGGAACTTGAGTCACATCCTGACCATCAAGTAAGATCTGGCCATTATCGACCGTTTCAAAACCAGCAATCATTCGTAGTACGGTGGTTTTCCCACACCCTGATGGGCCAAGTATAGTTAAGAATTCACCGTGATTGACATCTAAATTCAGGTGAGAAATGATCTCTTTACCATCAAAGCTTTTGCTAATGCCAGATAGACGAATAACTGGCTTTCCTACCGAGTGTTGTTTGTTCAACGTCTGTTTTTCTCCCACAGTGGTTGTATACCCAAAAAATGGCAAAAACGTCGTTGAATGGCTAATGGTTCATTCAAACAATCGTCCTTAACTTTTTTGAGTATAGGAGCGTGATATACAGTGCATTATTATTCCCGTTTAGCTTAAAGTGGCAGCAGACGTTGCCATCACTCTCGGTTGTTCGGGTATAACACGAAAACCAGTCATAAATCAGAATCATACTTGGTGTACTTATACATCCAATTTATACACTGGTTATACCTTTTCAAAGGGCGCATCATAATTAGCATACCCGACGAAATCAAAGTATTTTCTTATCTTGAAACAGAAAAAATTTTGCATCGTTGAGTGATGATTCTTTACCATGCCCTGTTAACGAATAATAAAGGCTTTTAAGTGGTCAATTATCAGCCATATGAAGCATAAAGCAAGCTGAGTTTGACAGTAAGATTTTAGACTCGACGTTATTTCAGTATAATGAAAAACTATCTCCATTTGTTTCGAAAGCATTTTTGACAGGCCAAACTAGGGCGAATTATGAGCAATAATATCGAGAAAGATTTTAACTTAGGGGGAACGTTGGAACGCGCTCTTTCTGGTGATTACCAACTTAAGATAGGTGAGGTACTAAAAGAAGCATGGGATTGTACCCTGAAACACTTTCTGTCTTTTTCTCCTGCCATTGTTATTTTGGTCGTGA
The DNA here is from genome assembly GCF_030851525.1 of Vibrio sp. 2017_1457_13. Classification (NCBI taxonomy): domain Bacteria; kingdom Pseudomonadati; phylum Pseudomonadota; class Gammaproteobacteria; order Vibrionales; family Vibrionaceae; genus Vibrio; species Vibrio sp. 2017_1457_13. Next base: position 442,669 of record NZ_VHTA01000001.1, on the reverse strand, counting down.
TCCAATTGGCGATTTTTATCATTGCCTTCAGATTAATGGTCGGCGATCCGTCGGTCATCTTTTCTTTATTTGCTCAAGAGGGCAATATCCCTCCGGGCGTTATTCAAGGGATTTTGATTGCTAACTTTAGTTACGAAGTAGTCAGTGCTCCGATTTATGCTGGCGTGAGTTTAATGGCCATGAGTCATGCTGCCGGGCTTAAAACTAGGACCAATCATATTACTAAAGGGTTGCAGTTCACCATACCAGTAATTATTGCTTCATTATTGAGCCTAGTACTACAAGGGGTTGCCGGGATGGTTTTCCCACTCCTCTCGATGTATTTTTCACTGGCTTTTAGTAATTCGATTTTACTGATCTGTGAAAAGAAAGTTCCCCCGATGCAAGCACTGTGGCTATCATTACGTGCAGTGAACAAAAAACTGCTACCTTTAGCGGGCATCTACGCTTTACTGATGTTGATGTTCGTAGCTGCCGTCCTGTTTTATGGTATTGGCTTAATCTTTGTTCTGCCTTTCTTTTTTCATGTGAAAGGCATTATTTACCGTAATATGTTTGGTATTCGTTTACAAATCGTTGCCACGAAGAAAACCAATAGCGATGATGATCATGATGCAAATTCACAAATTTTTAATGCGTAAGCGCTTTATCCTCATAGGGTTAGCGATGGTGTTGATTGGATTGAGTCTTTATTACTCAACCCGGACTGCTGATCACCCTTCGGTTGAGTTAACCGGCCATGCGGTATCAGCAGCCCCTGACTTTTCATCGATAACAGATATAGCAGAGAAAAAAGAGGCGTTTTTTTCTTACTTAAGACCGGGGGTTGCGTTTGAGAACCAACGTATTTTACAAGAAAGGCAACAATTGCAACGGCTAGCTACCCGTTTTCAGCAAGGCAAACTGTCAGGCAAAGATAAGACTCTGGCGGCTCAATTGGCTGAACAATACGGATTAGCTCTGAATAAGGGAAATAGCCTGAGTAGTGAATGGTTGAATGGTATGTTACAGCGTGTTGACGTTTTACCAGAAGCATTAGTACTGACTCAAGCTGCCAATGAGTCCGCTTGGGGAACCTCGCGTTTTGCTATTGAAGCGAATAACTATTTTGGTCAGTGGTGTTATTCTCCGGGCTGTGGGGTAGTACCAGCAGCAAGAGGCGCAGGAATGACCCATGAGGTGGCGAAATTCTCTTCGGTCCAAGAATCGATTCATCGTTATTTTATGAATGTGAATCGTAATGCGGCTTATCGTGATTTACGTAAGATTCGTCAACAGTTGCGTCAGAATGATGCCAATCTACTGAGTGTTGATAGTGCATTGGTTTTGAGTAATGGGTTATTGCGTTACTCTGAGCGTGGAGCAGATTATGTGCAAGATGTACAAGCGATGATTCGCCATAATCAAGTTTATTGGGTAGAGCAATAACCTGAAAATACCAATAAGGCTGCCCAGTGGCAGCCTTATTGGTATCCATTCAACTGGTTATCAACAACATGCTACAAGTTAGTCACGTCTAATTTTAATGCAGGATCAAACGGTATCACTGTATCGTCTTCATCGAGAATAGGCTGTGGGACGGGTTCTTTATCAAAACCAATGTCACCACCATTAATGACGCCAGAATCACGATTGATCGATTTAAAATCAAATAATTCAAAGTCGGCAAGATGGCTAGGCACGACATTTTGCATGGCTCTAAACATGGTTTCTATACGACCAGGAAACTGTTTATCCCAAGCATTAAGCATCTGCTTAATATTTTGGCGCTGCATATTGGGCTGTGAACCGCATAAATTGCAGGGAATGATAGGATAAGCGCGATGGTTTGCGTACTTGATGATGTCTTTTTCTCTGCAGTAAGCAAGAGGGCGAATCACCACATGCTCGCCATTGTCAGAGACTAACTTAGGTGGCATCCCTTTCATTTTTCCGCCATAGAACATATTCAAAAACAAGGTTTCAATAATGTCATCACGGTGATGGCCTAAAGCAATTTTAGTGGCCCCTAACTCCTTCGCTGCGCGATATAAAATACCACGGCGTAGGCGAGAACACAGAGCGCACGTGGTTTTACCTTCGGGAACTTTATCTTGTACGATGGAATAGGTGTCTTCTTCAATGATCTTATACTCAACGCCTAATTCTTGAAGGTATTCAGGTAGAATATGTTCAGGAAATCCGGGTTGTTTTTGATCAAGATTGACAGCGATGAGTGAGAAGGTGATCGGTGCACTTTTTTGCAAACTCATCAGAATGTCGAGCATCGTGAAGCTGTCTTTGCCTCCCGATAAACAGACCATGATTCGGTCGCCATCTTCAATCATATTAAAGTCAGCAATAGCTTGCCCCGTATTACGACGAATACGTTTTTGTAGCTTATTGAAATTATAATGTTGGGCTTTAGTCAACTCTTGAGTTTGCTCTGTCATTGGCTTTCGTTCTTTAATCTTCCACACAAAATGAAGTGCGTATAATACGGATCTACTGACAAGATGCCAGTATTAAGCATGCCCGATAACAAAAAATCCCCAACCAAGGGGATGGGGACTTATAAATAGCAAACAGAGTGTTTAGCTAGCGATGTTAGGATCAAGAGGACTAATATACCCAGCGGGTTTTAGGGCAAGGACATCACAGTTGATTTTATCAATGACTTGTTCAGCGGTATTACCAATAAAGACGGCTGAAAGTCCTGTTCGCCCTGTCGTTCCTAAAATGACCATCGCCGCATCAAGCGTTTTGGCTGCCTCGGGAATAACATCTTCAGGTAAACCTTGTTGAACAATAGTTTGGTTTTCATCTAAACCATGTTTTTGTCTTAGTGCTTTCATCGATGTGAGGTGATGGCCACGAACGGCATCAGTATAAGTGGTCGGGTCAAACTCAGGTAGCTCAATCGTAATATTGGCTGGCGTTACCGGGTAAGCATTAACTAAATAGGGCGATGCCCCAAGACGTTGAGTTAAATTGAGTAATTGTTCGACCATGATATCGTTGAGCTGAATATGAGTATCAACCTCTGACCCCACGTGAACAGAGGCGATAATATTCGCATTCTCAGGCCAGTGACTGTGTTTAACCAGTAAAACAGGAGTCGGGCATTTGCGCAGTAGATGCCAATCAGTAGGAGTAAATATTACTGATTCCAATACATCATGTTTATGAGTGCCTTTGATAAGAATATCATGTTGACCAGAGAAGACTTCTGCAATGATCGCCTCGTAAGGACGATTGTGCCAAACCACCTTTACATCAAATTGAATGGATGAATCGATATAAGGTTCAGCAACGCTTCTCATCCATTGTTCTCGTTGTTGAATCACGCCTCTGCGCATCGCATCTCGTTCATCAATAGAAAGCATCGAAGTCATGTCATAAGAAAAATCATAAATCGACATAAAGAAAGTGATATGACTCGGGGATTGGCTTTTTGCTGCGAGCTGAACTGCTCTGGCTAATGCCGGTTGTTCATCGTGATTAATGTCTGCAACAACTAATATTTTGCTATAGATACTCATAACAAACTCCTTGTTTGTGGAGGAGGTCAATAACTCACAGACCTTAGAGATACTTTAACGCAGTTGGAGAGAGAGTTTTAGTGAAGAGAGTCAGTTTTTTAAGAAAAGTATGATGCAGCTCATCAAAGTGCTGCATCATCGCCATGAATCAAGAATTACTTGCTGTCTTTCGATACACCCGCTAATTGCATTAAAGCGTCATGATCTAAAATTGTGATGTATTTGCCTTTCACGCTAAGCATTTCTGATTTTTGAAAACGTCCCAGTAAACGACTGATAGTTTCTACGGTTAAGCCTAAGTAATTGCCAATGTCACCACGAGTCATGGTTAAACGGAATTCGCGAGGGCTAAATCCTCGTTGAGAAAAACGCGTTGATAGATTATACAAGAAGGCCGCCAATCTCTCTTCGGCATTCTTTTTTGAGAGTAATAGGATCATCTCTTGATCGCCCTTAATCTCGTTACTCATCAAACGCATAATTTGTTGGCGTAACTTAGGCATTTTTCCAGAAAGGTCATCTAAGATTTCATACGGTATTTCACAAACCATTGAGGTTTCTAATGCCTGAGCAAAACTTGGATGAGAGTCGCCAGTGATGGCATCGAACCCAACCAAATCACCGGCAAGGTGAAAAGCGGTAATCTGTTCATCACCTTGTTCAGTGATGGTATAACTTTTAATGGTTCCTGAACGAATCGCGTACAGAGAGCGAAGTTCATCACCGGCTTTGAAGAGCGCTTGTCCTTTTTGAATCGGCTTTTTACGCTCAATAATTTGGTCAAGCTGGTCCAGTTCTGATTCGTTCAGTGTAAACGGAATGCAAAGTTGACTGATACTACAGTCTTGACAATGAATGGCGCAGCCACCAGATTGAATACGCTTTGTCGCAGGCTTTTCAGAAATCATAACAACCTTTCACTAAATTGATGCACATCAAGAATTCTAGCATTCATTATCGTCAAAGGATAGTGATCCATAAACAACTAAAGAGAGTAAGCACAGTTAATATTGGTAATCGGTATCATGGTCACGGACGTTAACATTTAAAAGCGGATGTAGTACTCTCTTCTTTCTATTTACATACCCACGATGAGCACTGCAAGACCAAGTTACTGATTCGGTTAGTCATTGATGATAAAGGACACCCCATAATGCCAGCAGAAAAACTGACAAAAAACAAGCTGATTCAAATAATCGTTATGTTAACTATTCTGATATCGGCATTCACCTGGCGCACTATAACTCATTATTCAACAGATAAAGAAGCAACTAAAGAACACCCAACGTTAAAAAATGAGTCTATCGATCACGAAAACACCCAATCCTTGCAGTACAAAGACAGTCAATAAAAAAGTATCGTGGTAATATTCCATCATTAACGCATCTTTATTAGTTTGATATATGCAATTTACTACCACTTTTACTCATGCCACGAGACCTGAAGACGCAATAGGGCAGTTAGCAGAAACATTGAAAAAAGATGGCTTGTCCAACCTAATTTGCTACTACTCACAAGAGTATTCCGCGAAGCAGATACAGCAAGAACTTCGCCTACATTTTCCAGGAATCCCATTTATTGGCTGTTCTTCATGCCAAGCGATCATGACTGATAAAGGATTTCATATCGGGCCTGTTGTGGCTTTAATGGCTATTTATGACTGCTCTTATAGTGCGTATGGCACTGGTTTAGTCGAGTTAGGTCAAGAGGATGATCGGCAAGCCGCTTATGTCGCTATTCAACAAGCTTTGCGACAAGCGAATAGAATTGGTGAAGTACCAAGCTTAATTCTGTTGCATTCGACCCCCGGCCATGAAGAGGCATTTATTGATGCGATTGATGCCACCTTTGGCACTCACGTTCCTATTATCGGTGGGAGCGCAGCTGATAATCATATTCAAAAACAATGGTCTATCATTACCCAACAGGGATGGAGCTCTAATGGCATAGCTTTGCAGCTATTTTTTCCATCTAAGCCACTAACCTCGGGTTTTAGTGCTGGTTATTCACCGACTGAGTTTGAAGGCGAAATTACCCAAGCTAGCCATCGATGTATTCAGAGTATTGATGGTGAGCCAGCCTCGGCTATTTATAAAGAGTGGATCAGCGATCACTCCAATATTCAATTTAATGATCGACATCTGTTTGAGCATGTGACTCGATTTCCTTTAGGAAGAGTGGCCGGATATGTTAATCAACAGCCTTACTATAAATTGTGTCATCCTATTCAAATGCTCAATGATGGATCGCTTGAACTATTTGCTACGATTAATGAAGGCGAAAAAATAAGATTGATGACCGGTTCAAAAGAACAGCTACTCAATCGAGCATCACGAGTGATCCAAGATGCAAATACACAAAACTATCATGAGTCATTACTGCTCGGCTCGATTATCATCTATTGTGCAGGGGCAATGCTCCGTCTAGGAGAAGATGTACAACTCGTTCATAAAAAACTGGTCGAGCAAATGCATGGTCAGCCTTTTATTTGTCCATTCACTTTTGGTGAACAGGGGCGTTTTATTGGTGGCGAGAATGCCCACGGAAATTTAATGATAGCATCGGTTATCTTCTATGAGTCAGAATAGACAAAGATGATAGAACAAGACAAAAATGAGCAGCTGAGTGAGGTGCTACTTGAGTTAGAAAGAAGTAAAGAGAGAGAGCTTCGCTTAGCGGAAGAGAACCGTGTTATTCTCAGCGCCATATCGGCGCTTAGTCATGCTGATAATAAATATCAGATATTTGAAGAGCTTAAAAACGTCCTTCATCGATATATTAACTTTAATGATTTTATTGTTATTGCTAAAAACACGCCAAATTCGTTATTTTCAACATTTCTGTCCTCGAATATCGCGTTTCAAGGCAAGCAGTGGATTAATGGTGATAAATTTCAACGAGTATTACAAGGCGAGTGTATTATCCTATTTGAGCCCACCAAGCTTGCCGAATTTCAAAATCTTAATCCATTTCTTCAAAAAACAATAAACTCCGCGTTAATCACGGGTATCCAAACGCAAACCAGCGATTCCGTATTACTGCTTTTAGGCAGTAGGAAAGGGCAGTTTAGTTTAGAGACTAAAGCAACGTTGCAACGTTTTCGTCCACTCCTCGAGCGGGCCATTAACGATATTGAACATAAAGAAGAATTGCAAAGCTTAGTGCGTATAAAAACTCATGAACTCTATATTGCACAGCAGCAAGCAGAACATGCTAACCAAGCTAAGTCGCAATTTTTAGCGATGATGAGTCATGAGTTGAGAACGCCGCTCAATGCTGTTTTAGGGTTAATTGATATTTTGCGAGAAGACTCTAATCACTCTCAACTTGAGTTATTAGAACAAATGGAAAATTCAGCAGAACTTCTGTTAGTGATCATCAATGATATTCTTGATTTGAGTCGCATAGAATCAGGGCACTTTAAGTTACATCGTCACTGGGTTCATTTGCACAAGAAGCTTGTTCATGCTCTGTCTTATCATCATAAAGCGTGTGTTGCTAAAGGGATCCGCTTTAATGTTCGAACATCAATTTGTGATCATTATGAATATTGGGTTGATCCTGTACGTTTAATGCAAATACTGTTCAACGTGATTGGTAATGCGATCAAATTCACCGAAGCAGGCTCTGTTGATGTCCGGTTAAGTACCGCAAGAAATGAGTTGGTCATCCATGTCGAAGACACCGGAATTGGAATTGAGCCTGAGCGAATAGAACACTTGTTTTCTCCATTCATTCAAGCCGATAGCTCTATTACTCGTCATTATGGTGGCACAGGGCTTGGCTTAGCGATTACTAAACACCTTGTAGAATTGATGAAAGGAACGATTTCAGTCAGCAGTTCTTTAGGACAAGGCAGCCATTTTACCATCCGTCTTCCCGTCGATTCACGACAAACACATAGCATTAAGATTGATCCCCTTGAACCTATTTTAAAACAAGCCTCCAGTAGTCAGAGTAGCCAAGGACATATCTTAGTTGTTGAAGATACCAAAACTAACCAAATGGTCATCCAGTTAATCTTATCGCGCATGGGTTACAACGTCACCATGGTGAGTGATGGACAACAAGCCGTATCATTAACAGAAACTAGCCATGCATTTGATTTGATTCTTATGGATATCTCGATGCCAGTGATGGATGGAATTGAAGCGACGAAAATCTTGCGTAGTAAGAATATCCAGATACCGATCATCGCGCTCACGGCCCATGCAATGCAAGATGATCACGCGACATTTCGACAGGCAGGCATGAATGATGTGGTTTTAAAACCCATTCGTAGCCAAGAATTACAACGCATTATTAAACAGTATTTAAATCCTCAAGAATAATTACCATATTGTTCAATGTGCAAACATGAACCAATATGGTAATTATATACTTTATGGTAAATAGACTTATGTTTAATACAATAAGTAAAAGGAAGAATAGGAGCGCTGTAAGGATAAGTCTCGTGTATCTAAATGTATTACATTTAACATAATATACATAATGCGCACTTAAGGATGAGTGTTAAAAGGGAACATTCAATCGTGGATTGACCCTGAACACCCAATTTTCGACTCAGTTTTTTCTCCATTAGCTACTCCTGTGTATTAGCCCCGTATTTCGTGCGTAAAAAGCTATCGACCTTTTTTGGCTTTGGGTCCTGAGATCTTAAAGCCTTGATGAGGAAATACATTGCGAATCCGTTGTTGAACTTTTTTAGGTACTTGTTTGGAGAAGATAAGTTTCATGCCGGTTCTTTGATGGTAAACCTTCATCTGACCATCAAATGGCGTTGTCTCTGCTATCTCACAGACATTATGTTTGAAAGTAGCGGGAAAATGCCCCTTGCTTGCTACTATGTGCCCTGATTTGAAGATAACTTTTAAAATTGGTCTATCGACCGCGACTAACCAAAAAATGACGATTGCCGCAATAACAATAACATACAGCATTTCATTTACTCCTCATTGGACAACAACTTATTAAGATCTTCTTTTAAACTGCTCACCGCGCGGCTTGCTTTTTCACTACGTGATGCTTCACTGAGTAGATACTCAATCGCATCTGATAAAGTGCAACCGAGTTCGTTAGCTCTTGAGGATAATTTTTCCCATACGCGATAATCGAGATCAATCGACTTTTTACGAGTGTGCAACTGTTCAGCATTAAAATGCCTTTTGCGCTTAGCACGAATGGCTTGTTTTAACTTGTTTTCTAGCTCGGGAGCCATATGTTGTGCGATCCAATCGAGTACTAAGGTGGGTTCATACTCAATAGATTTGAGCTTTACTATCGCGTTTTCCACTTCACTACGATCAATATGGCAAGTAATTTGCTCACCATCTTTCCATTTTTTTATTAAATACTGCCATTTCCAACCACATTCCAGATTTTCGAGTTGTTGATATTTCATAGTCGGCAAAGTCCATATAAAAGCATAGTGACAGGGTAACCCAACCTTTACTGAGTTTCAATCATAGCAATAAAAATGCTCTAATGAGTATTCCTGATAACAAAGCTATTCGTAGTCAGGGTTTTTCTATATAATTTCAATCCTTTTAATCACTTCGATGACTCAATGACACAAGATATCTGGCGTTTAGTAACGCCCCAGTATGACGATTTTAATGAACCGCTGGCTCAGTTTGCGCAATTAACGGCGGTGCCGTTTTTCGACACTCAACCAAGACTGTTACAAGCGATTGAACGTTTCATACATATACAGGGTTTTAGCCGAGTTCTGCTGATCAATGCGCCAGATAACTCCATTTATCGTTGTTTGATTCAAGAGCATCTTGAAAATACTCATCGTGTACCAGTAGTCAGAACTGAAACGCTCGACATGACCATGTTATTTGGGCAAGTCACCGCTAAAAATGGTCAAGTTATTGATCAAACTCATGGGTTATTAGCACAAGCGGATAATGGTTATTTGATCATTTCAGCGAATCTATTGCTTGCTAACCCACTCTGCTGGCCAATGTTAAAAGCGGCGGTACTCGGTGAACCCGTATCCCCTATTAACGTGAGTAAAAAATCGCTGCTGCAGACTCCTATCAATCAATCTTATAACATTAAATTGATTGTTGTCGGTGATCGTCATCAACTCGGTGATATCGATTTTCTCGATTCAGACATTCATGCTGGATTATGTCTGTTTAGTGAAATGGAACTCGACATTAAAATTGAAAATGATCGCATGCTGACCTATTTAGGTTATCTACGTTGGTTAATTCAACGCTATGATTTACCTTTACTTACCGCAGAGGCGATTAAAACAGTGATGACTGCGGGCGCTCGTTATACAGAGGATCAGCATTATGCGCCACTCTGTGTCATGTGGCATCGCTCACTACTCGAAGAGTCTGCTATTGAGTCTCAAGGGCAAACGATTGAACAGCAGCACGTGGAACAGGCTATCCATCAACGTTACTATCGTGCCTCTTATCTTCCAGAACGAGCATTAGATGACATTCTTGATGGGCAAGTGATTATTGAAACACAAGGTGAACATGTTGGACAAGTCAACGGACTTACGGTTATTGATGTTGCTGGCCATCCGACATCTTACGGCGAGCCAGCGCGAATTTCTTGTGTGATTCATTTTGGCGATGGTGATATTGCTGATGTTGAACGTAAAGTTGAACTGGGCGGTAATTTACACGCTAAAGGAATGATGATTATGCAAGCCTTTGTCAGCAGTGCTCTTCATCTTGATGTGCCATTACCCTTCTCTGCTTCCGTGGTCTTTGAGCAATCATACAGTGAGGTGGATGGCGATAGTGCTTCGCTGGCCGAATTGTGTTCTTTAGTCAGTGCGTTATCAGAATATCCGATTGATCAACAAATTGCTGTCACTGGCGCTGTTGACCAATTTGGCCGAGTTCAAGCCGTGGGCGGTTTGAATGAAAAAATTGAAGGCTTTTACCGAGTTTGTCAGCATCATGGTTTTACGGGGCAGCAAGGGGTTATTCTTCCTAAAAGTAACTTAAAACATCTCGCCCTGCACTCTCAAGTCGTAGAAAGTATTAAGAACGGTGAGTTTAATATCTGGCCTGTCTCTACGGTGGATGAAGCTATCCCTATTTTGATGAACAAGCCATTTAGAGGCGATGATCAAGAAAGCGTGATCAGCAAAATTGCCGAACGTATTGAATTTTTTGAAAAACATATTCAAACACCCGGAATAGTCGAAAGAATAAAAAATTGGTTTATCTAACACTGATCGGAGTTGTTTAGCGTACATGCGTTCACTAACATGCTTCCTATCTGAAATTGGAGTAGTACTATGCACAATAAACGTGACTCATATAATCGTGAAGATCTTCTAGCCTCAAGCCGTGGTGAACTATTTGGTGAAGGTTATCCTCAACTGCCCGCCCCTAATATGTTGATGATGGATCGTGTGAGTAAAATGTCAGAAACAGAAGGCGATTTTGGAAAAGGACTCATTCTCGCTGAATTGGATATCTCTCCTGATCTTTGGTTTTTTGATTGTCATTTCCCTGGTGACCCGGTAATGCCCGGCTGCTTAGGTCTAGATGCCATGTGGCAATTGGTTGGTTTCTTTCTCGGCTGGGTTGGCGGAAAAGGCAGAGGAAGAGCGTTGGGCGTTGGTGAAGTCAAATTTACCGGACAAATCTTACCAACGGCAAAGAAAGTGACCTATGAGATCCACATGAAGCGCGTCGTCAATCGTAAGTTAGTCATGGGCCTCGCTGATGGTAAAGTCTTGGTTGATGGCAAAGAAATTTACGTTGCCAAAGACTTAAAAGTAGGTCTTTTCCAAGATACGTCAGCTTTTTAAAGCCACTTTTATCTAGGTAGTTTAAGAATGAAGCAGCTCTTATGGCTGTTTTATTCTTAACAAATATTTTAAGTTATAGTGCATTAGATGGATGGTTTAAAATGATGTTCTATTGTATAGCGTAATAAAAAGCCCCTTTCGGGGCTTAGAACCATGTTGTATGTGGCAAATTATTTGTAGAGACCTGAGTGTTTATCATCTCTGGCGTCACGCCAACCACCTAGCCAATATGAGCGAGCATCTGTTTGTTGATAAGGGCACTCCTCAGGAGAACGTCCGTTCAATCCTGCTTTGTATCCTTGAGATTGCGCTCTTTCCAGGCGATCACGCTTTTGTCTCTTCATAGTGCAGTCCTCATACAGTAACTTGTTTCTAACGTACAACTATTAAAATGATGTGGTGTTTTTATGACCACATCATTAAGAATCGACCAAAAGCGTCCCTTTCTCAAGCAATAAAAAAGGCATAAGTCCAAAATTGTGAACCTATGCCTCGTTTGACAAATTTTAACTATTTTCTACGGAACCAAAGTAAGCCGCCAAGAATCAAAGACCACAATCCCAGTCCAGCGCCATTACGCTCTACCACTAGATCATCCATACCTCGAGGAGAGATGTCCTCATGGGTCTTGCCTGCAATTGGCACCAATTTAACCGCGACCGTTTTCTCTTGTCCTTTCCCTGCGCCACATTGGGCATTATGCGCAGTCGAGTCATAACCACCCGTACATTTTAGTGCAGTGGCCGCGATTACACCGGCATCATTAATATCGTTAGCCGCAATAATTCGATATTGGTTATTATCAGAAAACTCACTACCATTGGTTAAATCATCCAATAACCACGCCCGATTGTTGAAAATGGCTTGACGCTCAGGAACACTACCTTGAAGCTCAGTGCCATAAGGATAGATAAATCCTCGCTTACGACGCGGTTTTCCGCCCACTTCACGGGTTTCTTCGGTATCAATCTGACCGACGATTTCATTAAAGTTATTAATGGCTCCCGCTTTGCCTCCTGCTCCAGCAAAAAAGAGACTGCCATTTAAGAAATTGGCTTTAGGATCGTTAATATCTGGAACAACAAATAAGCGATTTGCGTAAGCTCCACTTTCAGCGCGAGATAATTTAGCCTCACCAATCGCAATACCATGCTCATTGACTGCCGTTAACAGCGAATGAGAGTGAATAAAATCACCGCCAGTACCGTTTTCTCGCACGGTTGCTCCAGTAACCGGCTTAGTAATCCAATTGCTTTCTCCCACTTTTACCGAAGAAACGCTGGCTTGCATAAAATTACGGTCATCATAGAAGGTGTTATAACCTACCGCGTAAATATGACCGTCTTTGACCGTAACATCTCGCAAACTACCTTGAGCTAAACGATTATCTCGTTCTGGATTTGTCGTTTGCCAAGGGATTTCCGTCATTGTACCTAAGCTGTCCCAAATCGCGCCTTTAGAGGTGTAAAAGTTACCTTGGTTATTTGTTTTTTCGTGAGCGACACTTCCGACCGTGTAAGTTCCATCGGTTTTCCAAGCGCGAGTTTGCAAGCCAGCATCGATATTAATACTAGTATTGGCAACTAATGCTTTCACCGAGTTACGTCGTGAACCAGTAACATCGCCAGGAGTCAGAGTAATGCCAATTGGCTCTGCGTTAGCCGTTAAACTATTGACGACGACATTCTTAGTTTCATCAATGGGTGTCGCTTGACCTTCAATAAAAGCGATAGCGTTTGGCGTTTGATCGCCATTAATTTCTTTCTTCCAAACATTCCAACGAATGTCTGCCCAAGTTTCACAAATGGCATAGCGTAGATCCGTACGGCAATAACGCTCAAAATCTCTTTCGTCATCTTGTACATAGATAAATCCGTTATCTATCCCAAATGGTGCTTCTTCACGGTAACTGAGACCATCGATAGCTTGTCCAGCATGGGTGGCGACAAGGCGAGTTTCACTGGCAAGTTTAAACGACGATTCACAATCTGTTGTCCCATCGGCAAAGCAACCTAATGAATTACCATCGGCAACATTACCCGGTTGAATCGCGACTCCATAAACACTTTCAAAAGCAAAAGTAGTTTGAGGTTTAACCTCAATCACTTGATACAGTGCCGCTGAGGCTGATGTGGTTGACAGAATCATCGCGCTGATCGCAGTCAGCTTAAACATGTTACTACTTATTGGTTTCATTAACTTTCCTGTTGCATCGCTTCAAGCTCTTCCCAACGCTCAAAAGCTACTTCGAGCGCCTGCTCAGTGGCCGCTAGCTTATCTAATATCGGTTGTGTGTGCTCTACAGGCTGGCTGAAAAAATCAGCGTCATTGATTTGCAGCTGTAGCGTCTCAATCTCAGTTTCAAACTGTTCTAGTTTGGCAGGCAGTTCTTCTAACTCACGCTGCAACTTATAAGATAACTTTTTAAGTTTCGGTTTTACTTCGCTGGCTTTAGCTGGTTTATCAACAGCTTTAACTGGCTTTATCGGCTCAACATCCGCAAGGCGAGCCTGTAAGACCTGCTGTCGCTGCTGCTGCGCATCATGATATCCGCCAACGAACTCTTCAATAACGCCATTACCCTCAAAAATCCAACTGGTGGTCACGGTATTGTCGACAAACTCACGATCGTGGCTCACCAATAATAATGTACCCTGGTAATTGGCAAGCAAATCTTCTAAAAGTTCCAATGTTTCGATATCTAAATCGTTGGTTGGTTCATCGAGCACCAATAAGTTATTGGGTTTTAGGAAAATCCGCGCCAGTAGTAAGCGGTTTTTCTCACCACCAGATAAGGCTTTCACCGGCGTTCGAGCCCGTTTAGGCGCAAAGAGAAAATCTTGCAGGTAACTTAACGCATGACGTGGTCGCCCTGCAACCATCACCTCTTGTTTACCATCAGCAAGGTTATCAATCACCGATTTCTCAGGATCGAGCAGCTCTCGATATTGATCAAAGTAAGCGACTTCAAGTTTGGTGCCACAATGCAAACGGCCACTGTCAGCGGTCAGCTCACCGAGCAACAGCTTTAATAAGGTACTCTTACCACAGCCATTTGGACCAATGAGGGCGATTCTATCGCCACGCATGATATTAAAGCTGAAATCGTTAACAATCGATTTGCCATCAATCGAATAACACAGATTTTCCGCTTCGAAGACAATTTTGCCTGAGCGAGAACCATCATCAATCTTAAGGTTAACCTTGCCCTGCACTTCACGTCGCTGACTGCGTTCTTCACGAAGTTTTTTCAAGGCTCGCACTCGTCCTTCATTACGAGTACGACGTGCTTTAATACCTTGGCGGATCCATACTTCTTCTTGAGCCAATTTTTTATCAAATTCAGCATTTTGCATTTCTTCAACGCGTAATTGATCTTCTTTTTCAACTAAATATTGATCATAGTTACCGGGGAAAGAATTCAACTTGCCGCGATCTAAATCGACAATGCGCGTTGCCATCGATTTGATAAAGGTTCGGTCATGAGAAATAAAAATAATCGAACCACGAAAATCTTTCAAAAAGCCTTCTAACCATTCGATGGTCGTCACATCCAAATGGTTAGTGGGTTCATCAAGCAATAACACATCCGGCTCGCACACTAAGGCGCGAGCTAAAGCGGCTTTACGCTGCCATCCACCGGATAAATCGGTAAGCTTAGTTTGCCCATCCAATTTCAGAGCGGTCAGCACATTATTGATTCTATCTTCAAAGCGCCACGCACCGGTGTGATCCAACTGCTCTTGAACCGCCGATAATTTTTTAATATTGGCGTCGGTGGGTGAATGCGTGACAAGATCCAAAAGATCTTGGTAGATCCTAAGCTGTTCTCCTGCTTCAGCTAAACCACCGGCAACATAATCATACACTGTGCCTTGTTGATCACGAGGAGGATCTTGCTCTAAACGTGAGACTACCACATCTTGCATGACCTGCATCTTACCGTCATCGAGTAAGATTTCTTTTGCCAACACTTTCATTAATGTTGATTTACCCGCCCCATTACGCCCTACAAGACACACACGTTCGTTTTCCTGCAGTGCAAAATCAGCCTGATCAAGTAAAGGATGATCACCGAACGCCAGCAACCCATTATGAATGGTAATTAATGCCATGTTTTTTCAAACCATTGAGTTAATTGATTAAAACAACAAGGTGAAGTGATGTCTCCACCTTGGTAAGTAAGCTGAACTTTAGTTACATTGTCACTTAAAGTCACACTAAACCTGGTTGTTGCGGTTGATGAGTGATTAACCAACAGTTATGGATTTGCTTATTACGCTCAAAATCCATTGGCAGTGTTTGAGCCGAAATATTTTGCGCCAATAGGCCAAGTTCTTGCAGCGAGTCCATGTCCATTTTGAAATGACGCTTATTATTTGAGAAAACCACCGTGCCACCTGGGCGCAAAATACGCTTAAGATTCTTCATCAACAAGATGTGGTCTCTTTGTACATCAAACGACTGCTCCATTCGTTTCGAATTAGAAAAAGTCGGCGGATCAATAAAGATAAGATCATACTGGCCGTTGGCATTGTCTAGCCACTTCAGACAGTCGGCTTGTTCAAATTGGTGCTGTCTTCCCACTTGACCGTTGAGTTTCATGTTCTCTTTTGCCCATTCTAGGTAGGTATTGGACATATCAACAGTGATTGTCGACTTCGCCCCACCACACGCAGCGTGCACGGTTGCTGAGCCGGTATAAGCAAAGAGATTTAAGAAATCACATCCTTTCGCCATTTGACCTAAACGGCGACGCGTCAGTTTATGATCGAGGAATAAGCCAGTATCGAGGTAATCATGCAGATTGACCAACAATTTGACACCATACTCGTTAACCGTAAAGGTTTGAGATTGTTGAGCCATCTTTTGATACTGAGCACTGCCTTTTTGACGTTCACGGACTTTTAATACGACCTTGTTGGCATCAACGCCCGTTACCTGAATCGCAGCACGGATAATATCCGTCAGACGACGTTTAGCCGTTTCTTCAGGAATGGTTTTCGGTGGCGCGTACTCTTGGATGACCAATTGATCAACATAAACGTCAATCGCAACGTTATATTCAGGTAGATCGGCATCGTAAATACGATAACAATCTAAGCCTTCACGCTTAGCCCATTTAGCAATTTTCGCGAGATTTTTTTTCAAACGATTGGAAAAATCAGGCGCAATCTGCTGCGTCGGAGCTTGCTGCATTCCCTCTAATTGAGCCTGTTCGCGCTCCGCAATCAGATAATTCTTTTGGTGACATGGTAACGCACCGTTATTTAATTTGAACTGTTTTTCTGCTCGCATGCGTAAACAGCTTAATAGCTCATCCGATCCAGAGAAAATGGACGCTTGGCAGCCGCCAAACTCGGTTTTTAATTGAGCGCCGAAAGCGGTATATAAAGCAATAAGACCGGGATGAGTACCTAAACGTTCGCCGTAAGGTGGATTACAAATAATCACCCCCTGAGTAAACTCTGCAGGACGAGTCAACTTCGCAGCATCACCAACGTCAAATTGAATTAAGCTCTCTACACCGGCTCGACGTGCGTTGTCTTTAGCCATTTGTAAAACACGGCTGTCATTATCAAAGCCAAAAAACCTTGCGTCAGTTTTCTTGACGCCCTTTCTCGCTTGCACTGTTGCTTCAGCTTTCACTTCTGCCCACAGCTCTGGTTGAAAATCTTCTAATGCTTCAAAACACCATTTGGCTCTTTTTAAACCTGGGGCAATATTCGCCGCCATCATCGCAGCTTCAATCAATAAGGTACCAGAACCGCACATTGGATCGAGTAAAGGCTTGGTACTTTCCCAGCCACTACGTAATACAATCGCTGCAGCCAATGTTTCTCGCAATGGAGCTCGGCCCGATTCCGGGCGATAACCACGAATATGTAAACCCGCTCCGACCATATCAATACCAAGCAGCGCTTTATCTTTATGTAAACGAACGTGAATTCTTACATCCGGTTGCTCTTTATTGATCGAAGGGCGTGGTAAGTTTTTCTTAGTAAAGCAGTCAACAACGGCATCTTTAACCTTCATCGCACCATATTGGCTATTACGAATTTCGCGGTTAGTACCATTAAAATCGACCACAAATTGCTTCGAACTATGGAAATGATTGACCCAGTTAATTGCGCTAGCCGAAAGATATAAGTCCATATCATTTTGGCAAGCAAACTCAGCAACAACACGAACAAATCGAGAAGCTAATCGACTCCATAAACAGCAACGGTAAATCTGTTCATTGGAAGCGGTAAATTTCACCCCGGCCTGAACGGGTTTTACATTGGTGATGCCTAATTGTGTGAGTTCTTCGGCTAATAGATTTTCAAGGCCATTTGAGGTTACTGCTAGATATTGATTCATAGGGTTCTTTAACTGGTAAAAATGGCCTCAGATTATAACTGACATTAAAGGCCATTCCTAAAGTTAAACCGACCATTTTTACAAAAAATCATCGTTATAACTCCCCTAGCACTTTATCTGTACCCAAACAACGTGGCGCTGCAGCTCGGCGACAAGCCTGTCATCCAATGAGCATCGTTAAACAATGAGATACGAACGCAGCCAACACGATTGCAGCTTAGAAGCCTAAATCGAATAGCTAATTAACCCTTTGGATAGGACGATGGATTGGCTCCAAAGCCGTTATAAACTTACTACAAAACTATTGCCGCTGTCTGTTAACACTTCTTATTAGCCTCCTTACCCACCTTAATCAAGGTTCAATTCCCTGCGCCAACAAAGAAGTGAGTATTTATTCACAGCAAAACTGGACTATACCAAACACAAATAACGGTTGTAATAAAACACCATTTAACGGTAAAACGGGAACTTTTGACACTCCTAACCTCCGTTTTCAAGGCTTTGCTGTGTCACGTTTCTGGAAATTAATCTCTAAATTTTGCGCAGAATATCGCGCTCTTTCCGTTGATTAACAATGTTCGCTGGGAGTTTTGGCAACATAGAGACAAAAAAAATCGGCAGAACGCCGATAGGAAATAAAACAAAGGAACGAAATGATGAGGGAAACTAACTAACCAAAGCAACTCGCTCTGGCTGAAGGATGTGGTTGGCTATGGACATTCGGTCATGCATCACTTTAATCACTTGACCGAATTCTAACTGTTTCGTCGTACTTAATATAAACGGTTCTAGCTCAATTAATGCACACAAACTCGCACTCTCTCCAACCTCAAGTACGATAAAAAAACCTTGATTGAAGCCATTTACTAAACCCACAATATCACCCTCTTCAGGTTTAGTATCCGTGACTGATTGATAATCAAAAAACCAGCTCTTGGGCTGCACAGGCTTATGGAAACGCTTCGCAGCCACGCAATACAGTGCCAATTCAACCTGACGTGGCTCGGTGAGTTGAAGGCCGCTGATCCGTTCTTTGTACGTTTGGTAATCGGAAGCATCATCGACCGTAAATGAAGGATTCGAGAAAGCGGAATCAACCAACAGATTGCGACTCAGATTAGTGCGAAAGACCATCTCTTGTCCAAGGTCCAGCATCAAATAGCCTTCACTATCTGAATAGTACCAACTCCATTTATCACTGGGCTTTAGCATTATTCCGGCTCTCTATTTGCTGATGATCAAACCAATCAGATAAAAATTTCTTACCTATTAGTGCCATTCTAGGAAGCATGGAATAAAAAAAAAGAGGAAATGAGTTACTCACTTCCTCTTCATGTCACCTTGTCACTTTTTAAAAATCAGAATTTAATTCAATACGTTATAAATTCTTCACAATATCGCTGACCAATTTAGGGCCATGATAAATAAAGCCACTGTACACTTGGACTAACTTAGCACCGGCGAGTAATTTTTCTTTCGCTGCCACATAGCTATCCACTCCTCCAACACCAATGATTGGAATTTGTTCACCTAGCTGTTGATATAATAGTTTTACGACTTCAGTGCTACGTGATTGCAGTGGACGGCCACTCAGTCCCCCTGCCTCATTAGCAAATTTCATTCCTTCCACTAAAGTACGATCTAAAGTGGTATTGGTAGCAATCACCCCGTCGATATTGTGCTTGAGTAACGATTGACAAATTTGCTGCAACTCATCATCCGTTAGGTCTGGTGCAATTTTTAAAGTTAGAGGTACGTATTTGTTGTGTTGCTCAGCGAGCACGGTCTGCTTCTGTTTTAAGACGCAGAGTAACTCATCTAAAGCTTCACCATATTGTAACGTTCGTAACCCAGGGGTATTGGGTGAAGAAATATTCACCGCAATATAACCAGCATAGGGATACACCTTCTCCATACAAATTAAATAATCTTCAGCACCCTTTTCAATTGGCGTGTCTTTATTCTTACCAATATTGATCCCAATGATGCCATCATAATTCGCCTGCTTTACCTTCTCCACTAAGTGATCAACACCAAGGTTATTAAACCCCATTCGATTAATGATCCCTTCAGCATGCACTAAACGAAATAAACGAGGTTTATCATTACCTGATTGCGGTCGAGGTGTCACTGTGCCCACTTCAATAAATCCAAAGCCCATCGCGGCAAACGCATCAATGCATTCGCCATTTTTATCAAGGCCAGCGGCTAAACCAACAGGATTTTTAAACGTGAGTCCCATGCATTCGACAGGACGATGAGGAAGGTGTTGACGATAGAAGAGATCAAGCGGTGTACCGGTAAAGCGTTTGAAATTTTGAATGGCGAGATCATGCGCCCTTTCAGCATCCAATTGAAAAAAGCCAGCTCTGGCTAAGCGGTAAAGCATTGTGCCTCCGAAAAAAAAGCCCCGTATAAACGGGGCGTTATTATTGACCTATTTGTCGCACAATTCAATGCTTATTCGGTCGCCACACAATTTAAGTTGAGCAACATCAATTCACGCATCGCAACGGAAAACTTAGCAAACTCATGTACCGAGCCCACTTTAAATTCATTAAGAATGTTTTCCCAACGCTGTAGTGAAACGCTGTTATTGTCCATCCAACGTTGCAGAGCATGAATCACATCCGTAGTCTCTGACCCATTGATCGCATTAAGCACTTGTGCGGTTAATTGGCGTTGCTGCCAGTCGAGATCTTCTCTAAATGCCGCTCTTGCCAATGCCTGCCAGTTATTTTCAACCGCTTGATTATTTATCTGTTTCAAGAACCAATGAATCGATAAACGATCGCCCAAATTAAAATATAATTTAGCGACATGCTCAACTGGAATCGCCTTCTCATGAGAGACAGTAGAGATATCCAGTACTGAGTAAAGGCTGGATAGACGAGCGACATAATGCGCTAAGTCCGAATTGATGCCTTGTTCTATCCAGCTATTCGCCAGCAAATCATGTTCAGCAACTTCATCAGCCACCAGCAAACTATCTAACTGACGAGTAATACTGCGTACGTCCGATTGGTACTGATCAATGAGCGTTTGCACAGACTGTTTTCCAGTGCGATTACGCAGCAACCAACGAGATAGACGACGCAACGTTCGACGAACTTGGAACATCACTTGATATTGAGCACTCGCTGTCGCTTGATTATCCAGTGAGCGAACTTGCTGTAATACGTTACCGAGCTCGAAAATTTCACGGGCAGCCGCGTAAGAATGAGCAATATCCGTTACGCTAGCTCCAGTCTCTTCTTGCAAACGCGTCACAAAATTGCAGCCCATTTCATTAACCATTTGGTTAGCTAACGCGGTGGCAATGATTTCTTTACGCAGTGGATGGTTGTGCATCTGTTGCGAATAGTCACCGCGTAACTTTGATGGGAAGTACTGAATCAATTGCTGCGCATGGAACTGATCATTAGCTATCTCATCACAAGCCAACTCCTCTTTTAAGGCCATTTTTCCATAGGCCACCAGCACGGCAAGCTCTGGTCGAGTTAATGCAAAACCTTGTTTCTCTCTTTCTAACAACGTTTCGTCATCAGGAATATGCTCTAAGGCGCGGTCAAGATAACCCGTTTTCTCCATGTGATGAATGAAACGAATTTGCTCTTTAACCACCTCAACACCCAATTGTTCAGTTACCGAAATAGACTCTGACTGAGTGTAAGCATCTTCAATAACAATTTCACCGACTTCCTCTTCCATGGACTCTAGAATGTGGTTGCGCTGTTTTACGGTTAGATCGCCATTGGCGACTAAACCATTCAAGAAGATCTTAATATTGACTTCATTATCCGAGCAATCTACTCCGCCTACGTTGTCAACGAAATCGGTATTCACTCGACCACCGGTGAGCGCGTACTCTACTCGCCCTTGCTGAGTCATACCTAAGTTACCGCCTTCACCAATAATTTTGGCTTTGACTTCACGACCGTCAATACGCAGTGCGTCATTCGCTCTATCACCGACATCGGCATGCGATTCTTTCGATGATTTGATGTAAGTGCCGATCCCACCATTCCACAGAAGATCAACCTGCATCTTCAGGATCATCTTGATCAGTTCATTCGGGGCGGCTGACGCTTTCTTAGTACCAAGCATTTTTTGAATTTCTGGACTAAGCGCGATTGATTTCGCTTTGCGAGAGAAAACGCCACCACCTTGCGAGATCAAGCTTGGATTGTAATCTTCCCAGCTAGAGCGTGGTAATTGGAACAGACGTTGCCGCTCTTGCCAGCTTGTTTGAGCATCTGGACTTGGATCAATAAAGATATGCAGATGGTTAAAAGCGGCTTGTAAACGAATATGTTGCGATAACAACATACCATTACCAAACACATCGCCCGCCATATCACCGATACCGACCGCGGTAAAATCCGTCGTTTGACAGTTAATACCGAGTTCTCGGAAATGACGTTTAACCGATTCCCAACCACCACGAGCAGTAATACCCATGGCTTTATGGTCATAACCATTAGAGCCACCAGAGGCAAACGCGTCCCCTAACCAGAATTGGTAATCCGCCGATACCGAGTTTGCTAAGTCAGAGAAGGTCGCTGTCCCTTTGTCCGCAGCGACAACCAAATAAGGATCATCTTCATCATGACGAACCACATTACGTGGCGGGACAATTTCACCTTCAACAATGTTATCCGTGACATCTAATAATGCTTGGATAAAGCGCTTGTAACAACGTTGTCCTTCGGCAAAGATTTCATCTCGTCCCGTCAGTAAGTGCTGTTTTTTACAAACAAAACCGCCTTTCGCTCCAACGGGAACAATCACGGTATTTTTTACTTGTTGAGCTTTTACTAAGCCTAAAATCTCGGTTCGGAAATCTTCTTGGCGATCAGACCAACGTAAACCACCGCGGGCAACTTTACCACCACGCAGGTGGACCCCTTCCATATCCGGCGCATAGACAAAAATTTCAAAGGCAGGTACGGGAGCTGGGATATCTGGAATTTCCCGTGGTTTTAGCTTAAGAGCCAGCCAAGGTTTCGGTTGTTTCTCTTCATCCATTTGGAAATAGTTCGTACGTAGCGTTGCGCAGATCATTTCCATATAACGGCGAAGAATACGGTCATCATCGAGACTTTCGACATGATCCAATTGCTCGGTTAACTGAGCAATCAGCTCCGCTTGGCCTTTTTGCGAACCTTTAAATTTAGGATCAAAACGACGTACAAACAGATCAACCAACCCTTTCGCTAGGTCGGGATAATGACTTAAGGTATCTTCAATATAGTGTTGGCTGAATGGGAAACCGACTTGACGCATGTAACGTGCATAAGCGCGTAAAATAGAAATCTCACGTCCAGTCAAAGAAGCACCAAGCACTAAGCGGTTAAAACCATCACTCTCTAATTCGCCATGCCAAATGGCTGAAAATGCTTGTTGGAAACGATCGCGTGCTTCACGCAAATCAACTTGCTTCTCGCTCTTATGCAACATAGAGAAATCTAGAATCCAATAGACTTGGCCATTGGTCTTCGTCACTTCGTATGGCGATTCACCGATGACACGTAAGCCAAGGTTTTCTAACATCGGCATCACATCGGACAGATGAATCGGCTCATCACGATGATACAGTTTTAAGCGCACCGCCTTAGAATCTTTCGCCTCTTCTTGAGGACGATAAAACAGCATGCCGAGTTTGTTATCTTCATTCAGGGCTTCTAATCGTTCAATATCCGCAACCGCGGAGCCGGGCATAACATCTTCTTTATAAGAACGAGGAAAAGCGCGTTGATACTCTTTGGCTAATGATAAACCTGAACTTTCGCCAAAATTGGCAATAATTGCTTCGGATAAACGATCATCCCAGCTGGTGGATGCTTCCATTAAATTTTGCTCTATCTTCTTAACATCAATATTGGCACTGTTATTTTCTACCCGCACAATATAATGCGTTCTCGCTAGCGGGCTTTCAGAAAAATAGGTGGTGAATTCCACTTCTTGTTCACAACCAAAATACTGCTTTAATAAGCGCTGTGTTTGACGGCGTAGTTCGGTGTTGTAACGCTCTTTAGTAACATAAACCATGCAACTAAAGAAACGGCCAAAGGGGTCTTTGCGAACAAACAGACGGATCAGGTCACGGTCTTGCATCTGCACAACCCCCATCCCCACTTCAAGAAGCTCTTCTTCTTTCGCTTGCAAAAGCTCATCGCGAGGATAGTTCTCTAAAATATTGTGTAATGCTTTATAGGCATAAGAGCCCTCACGATAGCCACTTGCTTTAAGAATACGTTGTACTTTCTCGCGAACCAGTGGAATGCTTTCGACCGTTTGGTTATAAACGGCTGAGGTGTATAAACCCGTGAAACGATGCTCACCAATCACTTTACCATTGGCATCAAATTTCTTAATACCAATGTAATCGGTATACGCAGGGCGATGAATGCGCGACTGTTTGTTGCCTTTAGTCAGGATCAGTAAGAAAGGCTTCTTCGCTTCTAAACGAGCAGAGTCGGAAAACTGTGATAATTTAACACCACGAACCCGTTTCGGATCCGAAAATAAGCCTAATCCTGCATCTGGCGTAGGTCGAAGCTCGGTGTCATCATCATGATTAACCAGATCAAATTCTTTATAACCCATGAAAGTGAAATTATGCGCGCCAAGCCAGCGTAAGAAAACGAGAGTTTCTTGATAATGTTCAGCATCAACCGGAATATGGTTTTTATGCGACTCTAACTCCTCAATCACTTGCTCAAGCTTACTCGCCATTGGCTTCCAGTCTTGAACGACCAAAGCCGTATCACTGAGGATTTCCAATAGCTCCTCTTTTAGCGCCGTCATCTCTTCTTTGCTGCTGAGTCTATCCACTTCAATATGAAAGAGTGATTGCAACGCGCCAGCGCCTTGACCAATGCTAAGCACCGCACCGTTATTGTCTCGTTCGATGTGCGTTGGGCCGTTTAGCATTAAGTGCGATGTTAAATCGAGACGACTTAAGGTCATTTTGATTGAATCAACAAGGAAAGGAGTATCGGGTACGACAATTTCAACGATCGTATGAGTCGATTGCCAACCATGTTTACTGACGGTTGGGTTAAATACACGTACCGAACGTTGGTCGGCTTTCTTCTCATTAATATGATGCCAAAGACTGACTACGGCACCGTATAAGTCAGATTCATTACGTTTACTAAGATCGTCTTGCGCAACATTACTAAATAGGTGTTGGCCGAGTTGAGTAACAAGAGGTTGGTGAGCAAGCTCAAGTTTGTCTTGAATTAGCTGGTATACTTTTTCAAGTAGAACCGGCATCAAACTTTCACGCGCGGTCATATGCGACTCCAAATATTAGAATTATAGGCTGGTAGGGTATGCGCTAAGCATAGTTGTAACTTACGGTAATGCGAGGCCTATTGTAGTGCTTTGCTAACCGTTCGTTAACGCATTTGGACGCAATTGATAGTGAAATGTTTAATAATGTGACAGGCGTAGCGATTCAAATCACCACAAATTTACCTCAGGACAGCATATCTAACTTTATAAACTTATTGTTTTGGTCAGTTGTTAGACGAAATCGACCTTTTACTCCAATTTGGCTAAGAAATGGGCGAAATTTTGCAGCCGGTAATTGTAAACGTAAGCCATGTTCGGTAGTGACTAGAATGTGGCTGGCTAGCCCAGAATAATGAGCAAGGAAAGTTTGATAAGAGATGTTAAGAGAGAAAAAATAGTAGTTCATAATTGTGCTTTAAATGGTGCTGGAAACGAGGTTCCCTTCCAGCACCCGATCAATGAGTAAATATCGAACAAGTTAGGCTTGTTCAAGCGCTTTGCTGACTTTTTCAAATAAGTCACGCGCAAGATCATCCAGTGACTGTAACGCTTCTAACTGCTGTTTCATTAATGCTTGTCGCTGCTCGTCATAACGTCGAAACTTGAGTAACGGATCAATTAAACGAGAAGCTACTTGAGGATTACTGCTGTTTAACTCACGCAATATCTGCCCCGCAAAGCGATAACCTTCACCACTAAGTGCATGGAAATTAACCGGGTTCATGGTAAAGAATGAACCAATTAAGCTACGAATGCGGTTAGGATTCTTCAAGCTAAAAGCGGAGTGTTGCATCGTAGCCTGGATGACACTCAAGGCATCTTCAGCAGGATTCGAACCTTGCAAAGCAAACCACTTATCCATCACCAACCCATCGTGTTGCCATTTCAGACTATAATCAGCCATCAGCGTTTCTCGACAAGCCAATTGAGCACTATTCGCCGCGCTCATTGCGGCAATCGTGTCGGTCATATTATTGGCTTGCTGATACTGACGTTGGACCAAACGGTTGCCTTGCTCAGTGAAAGCCAATAAAGCTAAACAGGTATTGCGTAAAGTACGCTGACCAATCGCCGCATGCTCAATCGAATATTCAGCCTGAGTTAATGAATGATAAGTGGCACTGAGTTCATCTTCTAGCTCAGTGGCTAACATCACTTTCAGTTCATGTAACACTTTGGCAATCGCATCGACATCCACCTGCTTATACCAACCCGATACTTCATTATGATTCGGCAAAGCCAGCATTTCTGCCACAAAGGCTGGCTCTAGCTTATCACTGAGCAACACGCCACGAAATGCATCGACAACCGCTTCAGGTAAGGTGACCTTTTGTTGTTGCTGAACGGCCTCGACATTCGCTCGAATGTATTTTGCCAACAACATCTGCCCAGCATCCCATTGTGCAAAAGCGTTAGTCGCATGCCTCATTAAAAAGCTTAACTCTTGATCACGGTAGTCATACTCAAGTTTTACCGGAGCAGAAAACTCACGTAATAAAGATGGGATCGGTTGGCTGGTCACCTTCTCAAAGACAAACGTCTGCTTGGCTTGAGTTACATTGAGTACATTAGATACGGCCTTTCCATTACACTGTAACGGAATGATTTCACCATTTTCACGATACAGTTCAATATCAAACGGAATGTGCAATGGTAATTTTTCTGGCTGATCATGCGTTGGCTCTGTACTTTGTTCAACCGTTAATGCGAACGTTTGTGCTTGGTCATCATAATGACTCGTCACTTTAAGTAATGGTGTACCCGATTGGCTATACCATAAACGGAATTGAGTTAAATCAATACCGCTTGCCTTTTCCATCGCTAAAACAAAATCTTCACAAGTTGCTGCGGTGCCATCATGGCGTTCAAAATAAAGCTTCATCCCTTGCTGGAACGCTTTCTCACCTAATAAGGTATGCATCATCCGAATCACTTCACTGCCCTTTTCATAAACAGTCAGTGTGTAGAAGTTATTCATTTCTATTACTTTATCCGGACGGATAGGATGAGACATTGGGCTTGCATCTTCTGCAAATTGCGGACCACGAATAATCCGGACATTATGAATGCGATTCACCGCTCGCGAACCAAGATCAGAAGAGAATTCTTGATCGCGAAATACCGTTAAGCCTTCTTTTAAGCTTAATTGAAACCAGTCACGACAAGTAACTCGGTTACCCGTCCAGTTATGGAAATATTCATGGCCAATCACCGCTTCAATACCAAGATAATCGGTATCGGTCGCCGTCTTCTCATTGGCTAACACAAATTTTGAGTTGAAAATATTTAACCCTTTGTTTTCCATCGCTCCCATATTGAAAAAGTCGACAGCCACGATCATATAAATATCCAGATCGTATTCCAGACCAAATCGCTGCTCATCCCATTTCATCGAATTTTTTAGTGACGTCATCGCATGGCCTGCGCGATCTAAATTACCTTTATCAACGAAAATTTCCAAACCAACGTGACGACCAGAACGAGTGATAAACTGGTCACGCAAGACGTCAAAATCTCCCGCGACCAAAGCAAATAAATACGCTGGTTTAGGATGGGGATCATGCCACTTGACCCAATGACGACCATTGTCAGCCTCACCTTGAGCAATTTTATTGCCATTACTTAGCAAGTATGGGTATAAGGCTTTGTCGGCAATCACGGTACTGGTGTATTTGGCTAAGACATCTGGACGGTCAAGGAAATAAGTGATGCGACGAAACCCTTCCGCTTCACACTGAGTACAGAAAGCGCCACCGGACTTATAGAGTCCCTCTAATGCAGTATTACTTTGAGGATCGATTTCCGTCACAATGGTTAACTCAAACTGCTGAGGTAGTTGAGTTATTTCTAAATGAGCCTCTGACTTGGTAAAGTGTTGCCACTCTTCACCATTAATTTTTAATGATGTTAATACTAGCCCTTCACCATCCAGCAATAGTGTTGAACTGTCAGCCTGTTGCTCAACGTGAGAAACCGCCGTAACGACAGTCGCGTGATCGTGCAAATCAAAGGTTAGATCAATACGATCAATATAATGAGAGGGAGCCTGATAATCTTTACGATACTTGGCTAATGGGCTTGTCGCCATGGTCGGAATCCTTTTTGACGTAAACAGATGAAGAGCAAGGTTGAGAAACCTTGATGTTAATCAACTGATCTTAATCTTGTTTTCACCAATAACAACCCCTAGACCGAAAAAATGAGAGATTTTCGCCCGATGTATCCCAGATACGCGATATGGGATTTTAACGATAAGGTCAAAAATAAAGGTATTAAAACGATAAAGCGTCACGCTGACAGCGCTAAAGAACAAAGAAAATCGTCAATCTGCAATATGATGGAATGATGAAGAAAAAAGCGACTAGCGAATTCGCTTTAATTCGGCATAAAGCATGCCCTGCTCAATGTCTAACGTTAAGCGATTTTGGTTGAGTTGAAAGCGCGTATTATGTTCACCATGGGGGTACAACAGGACCAATTGTTCATCTTCGGTATAAAACACCCCTTGTTGTACGGTTTGATTACCATTTTGACCCGTTGCACGAAAAAAGAAGATGAAATCGGGCTGTAAAATCAAATCGAGGCTTTGTAAATTGAGAAGCGATTGATCGCTGCCAGCCAATGAGTCTCCTGACCAAGTTCCCGCTAACGGGCTAGTTAACATCTTGGTAAAAATAACGCCATTAAGCATTAATTGATTATGATTCGCTTGATAAAAATAGTGCTGTGGTTTGCTGCTATCGATACCAAGGATCAAGCTATCTTGATTGAGCGAATATTGCCCTTGCCAGTGATCAATACTGTAGTCTTTCTTTTGTATATCGATTAAAAATGAATAATCCGACTTGAGGGTTAAGCGAACGACGAGAAAGTTTTCTTTCGATGCCTCTGGTGCAGAGTTAAACAAAAACCAATCGCCAAGCAAGAAAGGCACGTCAAACTGAGTCAGATCTTGTCTTGAGTGATAACGCGCTTCTAACTGTGGGCTCGTTGCCGTTAAGCTGAAGCAAGCAATAAATAGTGCAATCCATTTCATCGTGCCCCCTAATGCTTTTATTTTAAGCTTAGGCGGTTTCAATTTATAATGCGAAATTTCGATGAAAATCACATTATAAATTCTTCTTATCTGCACACTTATTTCAAATTAACAACGATAAAACAAACAGTTATAAAAAAGCGAGCCCATTGGCTCGCTTTCACTCTTCAAGATAGAAAAGCTCAAATCTTGAGCATGTCCACCATGATTGATACCGATTCATTCAAATAAGCATCAGGAGTTTCATAGTCTTTGGGAACATCACTCAAGGCCGCAAAAGGTTCTTTACCAAGGGATGCTTGGCGAAGATTAATTCTATCCAATCGCTGTTTATCCGCTTGTTCCATCTCTTGCTTGCGTTGCTTTTCATTTAAAGACAATAAGTTATCGTCTTTTTCTGCTTGATATTTTTCAATATCCTGCAAGATAAAGCCAAACTCTTGATCCGCTAGGATCCGAGTTTGATGACGCTGATCGAGCTTAGCAATCGTCGCACTAAAGTCATGCAATACTTGGTATTTAACCGGATCAATCCGGTCCCAAGGTAGTGCATTCTCTTCAACACTTTCCCCTGTTTCACTCGCATCAATAGCACTCGGGAAAACGATATCAGGGATCACACCGCGATTTTGGGTACTGCCACCATCAATTCGATAAAACTTCTGAATCGTGTATTGCACATAACCAAGCTCTTGTTCAAATAAATCATAGATATGATTTAAAGAGCGATGCTGCTGAACCGTACCTTTACCAAATGAGTTTTCACCAAGAATAATCGCTCGACCATAGTCTTGCATGGCCGCGGCAAAAATCTCTGACGCAGAAGCACTAAATCGATTAATCAAAACCGTCATTGGACCTTGATAACTGATTTTGCCGTCAGTATCGCTATTAACATTCACTCGGCCATAACTATCGCGTACCTGAACAATAGGACCACTGGTAATAAATAAACCAGAAAGTGCCGTGGCTTCCGTTAATGCGCCACCACCATTATTACGTAAATCGATGATGATACCGTCGACTCCGCTGGCTTTTAGCTCCGTCAGTAACTTATCGGTATCTTGTGCTAAGCCTACATAAAAACTAGGCACTTCAAGGACACCGATTTTTTTGCCGTCTTGTTCAATGACCTTAGACTTCACCGCTCGGTCTTCAAGACGAATTTTATCTCGGACAATAGTGACAATGTGACTTTTTGCGTCATTACCTTCCGGTAATACCTGCAGTTGCACTTTAGTGCCTTTCGGCCCTTTAATTAACTGCACGACATCATCGAGACGCCAGCCAATCACATCAACAATATCGCCTTTCTCTTGACCGACACCGATAATGCGATCCCCTTCACTCAACTGTCGACTGGTCGCCGCAGGGCCACCAACGACTAATGAGCGAATCACCGTATAATCGTCCGTCATCTGTAATACCGCGCCAATCCCTTCAAGAGATAAATTCATCTCCGATTGAAATTGAGCAGCATTGCGAGGAGATAAATAGCTGGTGTGAGGGTCGATCTGCCGAGCAAAGGCATTCATATAGACTTGAAAAACATCTTCGCTATTGGTCTGAGTTAAACGTTTGATCGCATTGTTATAACGTTTAGCCAGCGTTTCTTGAATTTCTGGCCATGTTTTACCCGTTAATTTCAAGTTTAATGCATCAAATTTAACACGCTGACGCCATAGCTCATCGACTTCCGCTTGATCTTTCGGCCATGCGGCTTTGGAGCGATCGCGTTCAATAAACTCGTCGTTATCAAAGGTCATTTCATGGTCAAGGAGCGACAACGCGTATTGGAAACGCTCAAAACGTTTACGCATTGAAAGATTATACAATTCAAATGCTATCTGATTATTGCCTGCTTTTAACTGATCATCTAACTGGGTTGACCAGGGTTTAAAAGCGTCAATATCGGCCTGAGTAAAGAGATTACGATTGTAATCCAACATGCCAACATAACGATCAAAAATAGCTTGAGAAAACGCATCATCTAAAGAGAAGTGTTTATAGTGAGAACGAGTAAAACGTGACGTTACTCGTTTACTGGCGGTTTCATGTTGAGCTTGTGGAGTAAGAAGAGGAAGATCCTCTATCTTGAGATTGGCTTCTATCGCCTGAACAGAAAAAGCTGCCAGCCATAGGCCAGCAGCAATTGATGTTAATTTTGAACGGCATTTCATGCTTAGGAATATCTCCTTTAAGCGCGCAAGTGCTCCGTCTTCACAACCATTTGCAGGCCGTTACCGAGTTGAACACGCACATCTTCCTTATTAATTTCAACGATGGTCGCAGCCATGTTGCCTTTGCCCATGTTCACATTGACTTCTTTGCCAACTTTCATTTCGTCAGCTTGTAACACGCGCGTTTCAACTGGTTTTTTCTCTGTTTTTGCTGTCACATCGGTTGCTTGTGCACGACGTGGTTGAGGTTTTTTCGCTTTTGGCTTGGCTTTATTGGCCTCTTCACGCACTTTCTTCGCTTGCTCTTTACGGCGCGCATCAACGCGAGCTTTGCTTTCTGCTAACGCAGCTTGAGCATGATCGACATGTTGCTGTTCAAGTTCACCACAAGCATTACCATCAAGATCAACACGAACCGCACCAGCTTTAACACCATGCAGATAACGCCATGACGAAGTGTACTGTCTTAGTGCTGCACGAAGTTGAGTTTTGCTTACTTTAGGATCTTCATTAAGACGCTGAGCAAGATCTTGAAAAATACCAATTTTAAGAGGCTTAGCCTCACCTTCTAAAGTAAAGCAGTTAGGGAAACATTCAGCAATATACGCAATCACTTCTTTGCTGTTTTTTAACTTTTCAGTGTTTTCCATGAGGATTCCTGGTTGATGCGGCTGGTCCGCGGGGCATAAATAATAAAATATGTTCGGTATTATAGTGACCTGAGTACGAAAAACCACTGGCAAAGGCGAATTTATGCCTTGTTCGCGTGTGAATTAAGCACCTTTTCTACTTCCGTCATTAAAAATACCAGTCCTTGCTGGTCAATTTCTGAAAAGCGAGCAATAGTTGGGCTATCAATATCTAACACACCGACCAATTGCTCGCAGATGGTGAACGGGATCACCAATTCCGAGTTACTGGCGGCATCACAAGCAATATGACCAACAAAAGCATGCACATCATCTACACGTTGTACAGTATTGGTGGCAACAGCCGTCCCACATACTCCACGTCCTACCGGAATACGAACACAAGCGGGTTTACCTTGAAAAGGGCCTAACACTAATTCATCATTCTGTAAGAGATAAAACCCAACCCAGTTTAGGTCGCTCAATTCCATATTTAATAGAGCGCTTAAATTCGCTAAGTTAGCCACTAAGTCGGTTTCAGATTCGAGTAAAGCGACGGCTTGCTTCGTTAAACGTTGGTAATCTGCTAAGTTCATATTCATTCCCAATAAAATTAAAGACTTCACTTATTGTTCTTCGTACAATACCTATCTAACTAAATAGGATGCATTCTCATTATAATGACCAATAATCATGACACTATTAGCCGTTCTTGGTTGATAACTCAAGTAAAAAAACATCAACGTCCGCTGCTTTATGCCAATTTTATTGCCATCGTTGCTACTTTAATCAGTGTG
The DNA here is from genome assembly GCF_030851525.1 of Vibrio sp. 2017_1457_13. NCBI lineage: Bacteria > Pseudomonadati > Pseudomonadota > Gammaproteobacteria > Vibrionales > Vibrionaceae > Vibrio > Vibrio sp. 2017_1457_13. Next base: position 410,046 of record NZ_VHTA01000001.1, on the reverse strand, counting down.
CCTATTCCCTTGTTGATGCCATTGATGGTCGATGAAGTATTACTTAATCAACCCGCTGGTGGTCTAGCCTTAATGGATACTCTCCTGCCAACTGATTGGCAAACACCCACTGGATATATCCTATTCACTTTATTACTGGTGGTGCTCATGCGCACTGGTAGCCAACTGCTGAATATTGTACAAAGTCGGCAATTTACACGGGTATCGAAGACGGTTACCTATCAAATGCGCTGTAAGATGATTGATAAGCTAGGCCGAATCAGCATTCGTCAGTACGAAACGCGCGGCAGTGGCGGAATTAATGCCCATTTAGTGACCGACATTGAAACCATCGATCAATTTATTGGCTCAACATTGAGTAAATTTTTAATCAGTTTACTGACGGTGTTAGGCACAGCCTTAGTGCTACTGTGGCTTGATTGGCGATTAGGATTATTTATCCTATTGGTTAACCCAATTGTTATCTATTTTTCTCGCCTACTCGGCAGTCAAGTCAAACATCTCAAAAAACGCGAGAATCAAGCATTTGAGAAATTTCAAAATCGCTTAGTCGAAACCTTAGATGGTATCTATCAGCTTAGGGCCGCCAACAAAGAGCGGGAATTTTTAACTCAACTCAAAATCAATGCCAATGAAGTGAGAGCCAATGCCGATAAATACGCTTGGCAAGCTGAAGCGGCGGGGCGACTCTCCTTTTTACTCTTTCTACTGGGCTTTGAGCTGTTTCGCGCGGTCGCAATGTTAATGGTGCTATTTAGCGACCTGACTATCGGACAAATTTTTGCGGTTTTTGGCTACTTATGGTTTATGTTAGGACCAGTACAAGAGCTGCTGGGTATTCAATTTTCTTGGTATAGCGCGAAAGCAGCACTGACACGAATTAATACCTTATTGCAGCTTGAAGAAGAGTATCGTCCGATCAGTAAAGTTAACCCATTTACTCAGCATCAACCCGTAGCGGTGACACTCTCACAAGTTAACTTTTCTTATGATGGCGAGAAAAAGGTGCTTGATGAGCTATCTTTATCCATACCCGCGGGCAAAAAAGTCGCTTTAGTCGGGGCCAGTGGTGGCGGAAAATCAACGTTGATTCAATTACTACTCGGAGCATATCGAGCAGATTCAGGTGAAATTTATTTTAATGGCGAACGGTGTGATGATATTGGTTTTGAGATTATCCGCAGTCAAATTGCGGTGGTGTTACAACAACCTATACTTTTCAACGACACTTTAAGGCATAATTTAACCCTCGGTGGTGATTATGATGACGCCTCGCTTTGGCATGCATTAGAAGTCGCGCAACTGCAAGATGTCACCCACCAACTCAGTCAAGGATTGGATACTCCCATTGGTCGTAACGGTATCCGTCTTTCTGGTGGCCAGCGTCAACGTTTAGCTATTGCTAGAATGGTATTAAGTGATCCTAAATTGGTAATTTTAGATGAGGCGACGTCCGCGCTCGATACGGCAACCGAAGCGGCACTGCATCGTGCATTAAGTGGATTTTTAAAAGGACGAACTACGCTGATTGTTGCCCATCGGCTGTCGGCCGTGAAACAAGCCGATTTGATTTATGTATTAGAAGATGGGCGAGTGAGTCAAATTGGTACACATGGAGAGTTACTTGAACAGCAAGGACTTTATCAAACATTATATGGCGCTATTCAGTCATAGTTCCGTTTGCCTTATGGCAGTCATTAGCTGCAATTCATGTACCCATTCGGTGACATCGTCACCGAATATTGAGTGACCGCTGATGTCTAGCACGCCACTCACTCAACATACATCCAACACGAACCACCTTCGTTTGTGTCAGGGATGTGAATTGCCCGTTGATGTTGTCGATGTGCCGCGCGGTAAAAGTGCCCATTGCCCTCGCTGCGGGACCCAACTTTATCGAGGTGGCAGCCCATCGTTATCGGGTAATTTAGCGATTGCGGTCACCTGTTTACTGCTGTTTTTTCCGGCGCATGCCTTTGACTTTTTAACTATCCGCTTAATTGGTGTGATGATCCCTGCATCCTTATCTGGAGGGATTATCGCTCTCGCCAATGAGGGCTATGTGATTCTGGCTTTGCTGGTGTTTTTTTGCAGCTCCCTAGCTCCTTTTCTGGTCTTTGCTTCCATCATTACCGCCCATCTAGCACTACGTTATCGTTGGTTTATTGGTTTACGCTATTCGGTCTGGGTCATGCAGCTGTTAAAAGCATGGGCAATGATTGATGTCTTTTTGGTCAGCGTTGCCGTTTCAAGCTTTAAATTAAGCGATTACGCCGATATTTTTGTTGGCCCGGCGCTATTTAGTTTGGTGCTCTTGCAAATTTTTACTGTTTTATTACTCAGCCGAATTAGCATTCGCCGCTATTGGGAAGCGTGGAAACCCGAGCAAGATTACCCTGCTCAAACCGATAAACAAGTCCATTGCCATCATTGCCACTTATCGCAACACGAAAACGCCCGTTGTATTCGCTGCCATCACCCACTTTATCATCGAAAACCACGTTCTATCGAACGGACTTGGGCCTATGTTATCGCCGCGAGTATCGCCATCATTCCCGCCAATCTGCTACCGATCTCCATATTAATCACCAATGGGCAACGTCTGGAAGATACTATCTTATCGGGTGTTGCTTCGCTGATGAATTCAGGAATGTATGGCATTGCAGCGATCATCTTTGTAGCCAGTATTGTCGTTCCTGTGATTAAAATTTTAGGCCTTATCTATTTATTGTTGGCGATTCAATATCGACGCAGCCGTTATCATCGGCAGCGAATGAGTATTTTCTATGCGATAAAATGGGTTGGAAAATGGTCAGTTCTCGACTTATTTGTGATTGCCATTATGTTGACCTTGGTCGATCGGGGCCAGTTACTTAATTTTATCCCTGGTGATGGTGCCCTAGCCTTTGGCTTTGTGGTCGTATTAACCATGTTAGCAGCAGAAAGCCTTGATCCCCGTCTATTGTGGGATAATTATCAGCAAGAGACAAAACACAGCGAGTCGTGTAATGAATAAACCAACAATAACGCAAGCGTCTTATTCTCCGCAAATCAAATCCAATAAAGGGATTTCCCCATTGTGGATATTACCGATACTCACTTTATTGCTCGCGGGTTGGCTGGTCGGTAAAGCGATACATGATGCTGGTGAACGTATCCAAATTCATTTTTCTGATGCACAGGGGCTCGTCGCAGGCAGAACCACCATTCGTTATCAGGGTTTAGAAGTCGGTATGGTGCGGGAAATAAAACTTGCTCCCGAATTAGACAGTATCTATGTCGAAGCAGATATCTATCCCGAAGCAACTCAATTGCTTTCCGATGCTACTCGATTTTGGTTAGTGAAACCTACCGCAAGTTTGTCTGGTGTTTCAGGATTGGATGCTTTGGTCTCTGGTAATTATATCGCCTTGCATCCAGGTGGTCCTGGACAAGAAAATCATCCACAGATATATCATGCCTTAGATCGCGCCCCATCTGACTTGGTTTCCAATGGTGGGCTACAAATCACCTTGCGAGCCAACGATCTTGGCGGTATTTCTATTGGCTCACCGATTGTTTATAAAAAAATCCCGATTGGTGAAGTGTTTAGCTATCAGCTTGCTAAAGATGCACAATCGATTGTTTTACAAGTCTCGATTGAATCTGAATACCGTCACTTGATTACCAAAGACAGTCGTTTTTGGAACGTCAGCGGCATAGGTACCTCATTAGGCTTTGATGGAATTGACGTTCGTTTAGAAAGTTTAAGCGCCTTAATTGGCGGAGCGATTGCCGTCGACTCTCCCGATGGCGGTGAACCCGCAGCTCAATTCAGCGAATTTCGTCTCTACAGAGATCTCAAAACAGCCGGACGCGGGATCCCTATCACGATTACACTGCCTGATGACAGCGGCATTAATGCTTCGGGAGCGCCCATTATGTACCGAGGATTGGAGATAGGACAGATCACCCATCTACAACTGAATGAGGATAAGACACAAATTATTGCTCATGCCGCGATTCAACCGTCATTAAATGAACTACTCACAACAGGCAGCCAGTTCATTTTACAAGAAGCAAAAGTTTCACTATCTGGCTTAGAAAATTTATCGAACTTAATCAAAGGTAATTACCTTACTTTACAACCGGGTGAAGGTGAACGTACTCGACAATTTACAGCGCTAAGAAAAATTGAGTATCAACAATCTCAATCACATACTTTCTCCATTACCCTTACCGCTGAACATGCTTATGGTTTGACGTCAGGGGCTGAGATTTTGTATCGCGGAGTACGAATTGGCATCATCAAAGATGTTCAACTCAGCGCGGATCAAGTCGAGTTTCATGCCGTTATTGAACAACAATACCAATCATTAATTCGTTCCAAAAACCGTTTTTATGTTGATGGTTCAATGCGTGCCGAGCTTGGCCGCGCCGGCATTAATCTCTCACTTCCTCCTGTGAAGCAACTACTGAGTGGGGCTATCAGCTTTATTAGTGAAGGAGAAGAAACCGTACTTGAACGCTATTCTCTGTATGCTAACCCATCACTGGCAGAGCTGGCGGCGTATCAACAATCGGGTTCTCGCGCCTTGCGACTCAGTGCAGATACCTTGCCTCCGGTACAAATTGGTAGCCCGCTACTATTTCGTCATTTACCCGTTGGTCATGTCACCCAATTTAAGTTACAAAAAGAAGGTGTTGAGGTGGAAGTCAGTATTGATAACCAATACCAACATTTAATTAATGAACAAACTGTATTCTGGAATCATTCTGGTATTGAAGTAAATGCCTCTTTAACCGATGGTCTGCGTATCCAAGCGGCACCGTTACAAAGCCTGCTCCAAGGTGGTATTGCCTTTGATACCTTACCCGGTGTAGAAAATAAACTCGATGGGCGTTGGAAGCTTTACGCCAACTATCAACAAGCACAACAGTTTGGTGAAGCCATTACGTTATTGGCAAAGAGCAATGAAGGAGTCAACCGAGGCACTCCAATCAAATATCAAGGCGTACAAGTCGGTGAAGTTATCGCCGTTTCACCGAGTTTTAGTCAATCACAAGTGACTTTTTCTGCTCGTATTCATCCCGAATACGCCCCTTTTATTGCTCGTGCAACGAGCGTGTTTTGGGTAGCCAAAGCCAATGTCAGTTTACAAGGCATCACTAATTTAGAGAATCTTGTCTCACCGAATATCGAAGTCTATCCCGGTCAAGGTGCTAAGCAACATACTTTTCACCTCGCTTCTGCGCCTTACTCACCGAGTGGTGTCAGGTTTACACTCCAAACCGAATACCGTGGTTCAATTAATGTCGGAACTCCTGTCTTTTACCGTGATATTGAAGTTGGCAGAGTGATTGATATCCAACTGGGCGCTCTTGCTGATCGGGTTATCTCAACAATCGATATTAATCCCGACTATGCTTATTTAGTTCGCCGTAATAGCCTATTTTGGAACACGTCGGGCGTAGATGTCTCAATTGGATTGACTGGAGCGAATATCAAGTCAGGAACACTGGAAAGTATAGTTCGCGGTGGGATTACTTTTGCAACGCCAGAACAAAAGCAGCTTGCTCCTCCTGCTCAAGCTGGCCAATCTTTTTATCTTCACTCCAAACCACAAGAAGAATGGAAACGCTGGCGAACAGCGATACCTAGACCTTGAGATAAACTTCAAGTCTGGCCGCGATGTGTATATAATCGCGGCCAGAATCCGCTTATCGAGACACTGTTTTGCATTCCACTGTCGCACTACCCGAAGAGTTCCTCGCTACCATCGCTGAAATATTGCCCTCAACACTCAATCTGAATGACTTTATTGCTGCATGCCAACGACCACTCAGAAAAAGTATTCGTGTTAACACCTTAAAAATATCCGTCGCTGACTTTCAAACCCGAGCCACAGACAAAGGTTGGTACTTAGAACCTATCCCCTGGTGCGAGAGCGGCTTTTGGATTACCGCAGATGAAGAACAAGTTCCTTTGGGCAATACTGCAGAACATATGGCGGGCTTATTCTATATCCAAGAAGCCAGTTCCATGATGCCCGTCTCTGCCCTATTTATGCAATCTGGAGCGCCTTTTGAACATGTATTAGACATGGCCGCCGCACCAGGCTCTAAGACCACACAAATCGCGGCCTTAATGGATAATCAAGGCGTATTAGTCGCTAACGAGTATTCCGCCAGTCGGGTCAAAATTTTACACGCCAATATTGAACGTTGTGGTATTCGTAATAGCGCTCTGACCAATTTCGATGGCCAAATTTTTGGTGGTTGGCTGCCTGAGCAGTTTGATGCCGTATTACTTGATGCTCCCTGCTCAGGAGAAGGCACGGTACGTAAAGATCCTGATGCGATGAAAAACTGGAGCAAAGCTTCGGTAATGAGTATCGCGCAAACTCAGAAATCGTTGATTGAAAGTGCTTTTCAGGCGCTCAAGGTTGGTGGTGTTTTGGTGTATTCAACCTGCACGTTAAGTCGTGAAGAGAACCAAGACGTCTGCTGGCACTTGAAACAGACTTATGGTGACGCGGTCACATTCACCCGTCTTGATCAACTTTTCCCGAGTGCAGAACAGGCCATTACTGAAGAGGGTTTTTTGCATATATTTCCACAAGTTTATGACTGTGAAGGATTTTTTGTCGCCAAAATCACCAAACAGGCATCGGTGAAAACGCCCGCTGTAAAAAAACGCTTGGGCAAATTCCCATTCACTAAAGTCGACCCTGCACAACGCCTTGAGATTGAGCAACAATTATATCATGCACTGAACATTCGCTTACCAGAAGACAGCCAAGTGTGGTCACGGGATAATGACATCTGGCTCTTTCCCTCAGCTTTAGAGCCGTTACTCAGCGAACTCCGTTTTTCTCGGATGGGGATAAAAATTGCTGAGCAACATAAACGGGGCTACCGTTGGCAACATCAAGTCGCTACAACACTGGCAACCGGACAAGAGCCACAATCGGTCGAATTAGATAAGGTTCAAGCTCGTGAGTGGTTTATGGGACGTGATGTCAGGCCAGAAAACCTATCTGGCCAAGGTGAGGTGATTGTTTGTTATCAAGGCGATGTCATCGGTCTAGGGAAATGGGTCGGTAATCGGATCAAAAATGGCTTACCACGAGATTTAGTGCGCGATAAAAATCTATTTTAAAACCAATGAACATTCCACACTGATGATATTAATAGACGGATTTAAAAGCATTGCTGCGCGTTAAGGAATGATAAGTATCAAACAGTGGACACTAGTCTATACTTTATCAATATCCCCATATAATAGCCAAACCAAGGGGATAGCCGTAAATCGCGCTCAACTCCCCTTCTGGCGCGTTTCCCAAGGCCCAAAACCTAACGCTGTTTTGGGCCATTTTTTGAGCTGACAGTACTCAACCTAGCTTAAACAAGACGAATGCCGTCTTTTTCAATCACAATTTTTCCTTGCTTAAATAAACCACCAATGGTTTTTTTAAACGTGCCCTTACTGGTACGGAAAGTGGCAAAGATCTCTTCTGGGGTCGATTTATCACTCAGCGGTAAAAAGCCTTGTTTTTTCTCTAACATGGCTAAGATTTTACTACTTAACTCATCCATTTTTTCGACACCGACTTTTTGAAGAGCCAGATCGATTTTGCCATCAGGACGAATACTTTTGATATAACCTTTGATTTTTTTGCCGATAAACAGTTTTCCGAACACATCCGAGGGAAAAATCATCCCCCAATGCGCTCCGTTAATGATCGCTTTAAAACCAAGCTCTGAACGCTCAGCAATAATCAAATCAACAGGTTGGTTTATCGTATAATGCGCTGGTGTTTTATCTAACCATTTATTAAATTTGGTGGTACCCACAATACGACCCGAGGCTTTATCGGTATAGACATAAACTAAAATTGTCTGCCCCTCGTTAAAACGCGCACGCTGCTCACTGTAGGGGATCAGTAAGTCTTTATCTTTAATGCCCCAATCAACAAAAGCTCCGGTGTTATTCACACCAACGACTTTCATTAATCCCCACTCTCCCACTTGAGCAATCGGTGTCTCCGTTGTCGCTGCTAATTGATTCTCTGAATCAAAGAACAGAAACACATCGATAAATTGCCCCAGTTCGACGCCTTGAGGTGCGTAACGCTTAGGCAGCAAAGTGGTACCGAACTCTCCCGCATCTAAAAAAACGCCGAAATCAGTGATTTTTACCACTTCTAAGCTATTAATTTGGCCAATGTTAATCATGTAAAATTGTCTCACAGCAAATTTGCAGAGATTATACGTGATCTCTGCTATGCTTTCTCGCAATTGTATCGATAAAATTCAGCAATTTTTTCAGGAGCTTTCGTTGATCACGGTAGATAAATATGATGCTGTCACGTTGAGGATTGCCACTCAAATGTCAGGCAGTAAGAAACTGGATTTGGATGTTTATCTTTTTATTCCTGGAGAATTAGGCCTTAGCCCAGAAGTCATTTCAGAGTCGGAGTTTTTTTATAGCTCCATTCATCAAAAGCGCTCCTATTATAGTGATAAAATTCTCCTGCCTCTTGTCCATAGCCGATTAGCACAACGAGGTCGCCTGTCATCAACACAGTATCGGGTAAGCTTGAGTTTGTTTGCTTATCAATATGTGATCGCCTTAGATAGAGCCGTTAATCAGCTCAACGCGACTAGTGACACCGTCACAGCTGATGAGGTCGATACGGTGATCGAGCTATCGCTCGATATTCTAAAACGATTACGCAGAACCATCCCTTACGATGAAAGCCTTAAGCGCTATTATGCCAATATTGATAACTATCTCTCTTGGTATACCGAACAAAAATTTTTATCGATTGTCGCTCATCTCACCCGTGACAGTGACTATAAAACCATTAAAGAACGCCTCATCACCTTAGTTGAAAAAGAACAAGCGCATCGTGCCTTAAACCATTACAACTCAGCCAAAGCGGGAACCGACATGACCCGTCTGAGTAATAAAATGCGTTTATTACGTCGTTTAATTGAACACCCGATCATTCTTAACGAGAAAGTGACTTCTTTGGGTAATAACATCAAACGGATGGTTAAGGGGGTCGCAACGGGGTTAGTCATGGTCGTGGTTACGCTAACCGCGATTGTGGCACGTGACTATTGGGGAGAGATTACCGCTTCATTTATTATTGCGATGTCATTTATTTACGCGCTACGCGAAATTTTTAAAGATGATTTGCGCGACATGATGTGGCGTTGGATCCGTAAAGGCAAACCTAAATGGCGTCGCCGCTACTTTGATCCCAGTACCGGAACTCAAGTTGGACAAAAAGATGAATGGTTGGATTACCAATCGTTATCCCAGTTACCAGAAAAAATTCAAGCTATCCGTAAAAAGCGAATTGTTCAACGTGAAGAACAAATCCTTCATTACCGATCTGAAGTTGAGATGTCAACATCACGCTTTATGAGCGGTTATGAAGAAACCCGTGAAGCGATGATGATCGATTTACGCCCGTTAACACGCTTAATTGATAAAAGCTCGACTCGAATTTATCAGCTTAGCAATGGTCAAGTCAGCCGAGAATCTGTCGAAAAACGTCACTTAATTAACTTGATCATTAAAGAAGACGATCATCAACAGACACCGCGTTATTACCGTTGGAAAATCGTGATTAACCGAAGCAAAATTGTCGACATTGAAGTCATTGAGTTAGATTAAGTCACTCTCTTTACTCTGATTATTTTGATTTCACCGCTTTAACAGACAGCGTTAACCAAAATTCTGCCATTGGCTCATCACCATGCTGTGATGGGCAAGTGGCGACGATTTTGACCTCGTGATTGACGCGTTGACCAGTCGCAATGGTTTCATCCAACATGGCATCAATCGCAGCACCATCAACACAGTGAAAGTGGACATCCCCTTCGGGTCTTTTTAAAAATTCCGCTTTAACGGCTTTAAACGCTAAAGAAATCACTTCCCCACGCTGCTGAGCCTTATGCATGGCCATAAATCCACCAGCTACATCCGCTCCTACGGCAAGTACGCCAAAATACATACTATTCAGATGATTTTTATTCCTCTTTTTCAGCGGAATACGTACTTCAACCGCTTGCTCATTCAACAGCAAAATTTTAGGGCGACAATACCAAATCAGCGGAACTTTAAAAATACCGAAATAATTAAGATAGAAATTAGCTTTAGTCAAAGCAGAAAACATAGTTAAGACTTCCTTGTGATCTCGTCAGACCAGTTCACTCGATAGCCAAGAAAATGTCAACGGAATGTTACAGAAAATAAGAAGCCAAGCGATTTTTGCTTGGCTTCTTAAAGATAAGACTCAGTAATAGTAAACCGAGTCTGGTTGGGCAATCTCAGACAAAAAGCGCTGAATTTTAGTCGACACACTCTGCTCACTAACTAATATACTTAACGGCTTAGAGGTTTGATGAACGGCTTTGATCGCCATTTCTGCTAACTGAAACACGGCATCGTTGTCGGTCGGCTGATAACGTTCAACAAGACTTTCTACCGTATTATCCGTCGCTAAGGTAAACTGGGCAAGGGAGTCCCAATCTAACAGCATCCCATCAAAATAAGCCAATAAACGTTCAGCTAATAGCGCGGCGGAAGGAACTTGGCAAACAAACGACACTTGTAATCCATGTAAACCGCGTGGCAAGCCTTGCTCAGCTAGGCCGTCAATAATTCCAGCGGCATCACTCAGCGAGCGAACAAAAGGCACGACGATTTCAATAGGATGCCCTTTACTGATCAGCCTTTTGATCACGTTGCACTCCAACTCAAATGCATCAGCGTATTCACTGTCCGTTAATCGAGCTACACCTCGCACTCCAAGCGCCGGATTTGGTTCAACTGTGACTTTTTCTCCGCCAAGCAAAGCACGACTCTGTGCACTATCTTCATTACTTAAACAGACACGAACGCTTTGGTGATGGGGTTTAATCGCTTGTTCAATGCGCTCCACTAACGTATCAACAAAATGCTCAGCGATGGACTGGTCGTTTAATAGTGCATTCAGCGAGCTTTTCTCTCGTTCAGATAGCTGAGTCAGATCGGTGACCAAACTAGGATGATAAAAAATGCTATCTGCGATCAACTCTGAAATGACAACAAATAGCGTCGAACTCAATGTTTGTTGGGACCATTGAGGTAAGGTATTCCCTTGCTCAAACGGCTTATTTATTGAAGAGGGTGATACAACACTCATAACGGCTCCATCTGTTCTTGATTGGTATAGGGTGAAAATACCGAGTTCATTGACCAAACACAAGGGCAAATATCAATATTAATTCATTTAAAGTGAATAAAATATCAAGTTTACAGTTTTCATCACTTGCATTTATGCTAAGTGGTTTATTCTCTGAGTTAAATTCGTTATCTTTAGCGCTTCGCAATAAAAAAATAGGCAATATGATGCCATTAAAAACTGATGAATTAAGAACCCAAGCCCTTGGCCCAATGCCAACGCCGGCTGAATTAAGCCTTGCTCATCCGGTGACCCATGAGGTTGCCGAACGCATTGCTCACTCACGTCAACAAATTGAACAAATCCTATCGGGTCAAGATGACCGCTTATTGGTCATTGTCGGCCCCTGCTCTGTCCATGATACCCATGCCGCACTTGAGTACGCACGCCGATTAAGTGAGATACAAGATCAGTATCGTGACCAACTGTTCATTGTCATGCGTACCTATTTTGAAAAACCACGCACCGTGGTTGGCTGGAAAGGTCTGATCACTGATCCTAATTTAGATGGCTCCTATGCGTTAGAAGCTGGCTTAAACAAAGCACGCCAATTGTTACTCGATATCAATAAACTCGGACTAGCAACGGCAACCGAATTTCTCGACATGATCACGGGGCAATACATTGCAGACCTGATCAGTTGGGGAGCGATTGGTGCGCGTACTACAGAGTCGCAAATTCACCGAGAAATGGCCTCGGCACTTTCTTGCCCTGTCGGTTTTAAAAATGGCACGAATGGCAATGTCAAAATTGCGATTGATGCCATTCGTGCCGCTCATGCCTCACACTACTTTTATTCGCCTGATAAAAATGGGCGCATGACCGTCTATCGCACCAGCGGTAACCCCTACGGACACGTCATTTTACGTGGTGGGGAAAGTGGCCCAAACTTTGATGTAGATTCAATTAATAGCGCTTGCGCTCAACTGGCTGAATTTAATTTACCTGAACGATTAGTGGTTGATTTTAGCCATGCCAATTGTCAAAAACAGCATCGCAAACAGCTTGAAGTTGCTGAAGAGATTGGTCGTCAAATTGAATCCGGTAGCCATAAGGTCGCGGGTATTATGGCTGAAAGTTTTCTTATTGAAGGCAATCAATCCATGTGTGACTTGAATAATTTAACCTATGGCCAGTCGATCACGGATCCTTGTTTAAGCTGGGATGATACCGCAACAATGCTCACTCGCCTTGCGCAAGCGATAACCACTCGACGTACTCAATAAAATAAGGAATTTAAGTTATGCCTTCTTTTGATATTGTTTCAGAAGTTGATACCGTAGAACTGCGTAATGCCGTAGATAACTCTAATCGTGAACTCGCCACACGCTTTGATTTTCGTAATGTCGACGCCAGTTTCGAGCTCAAAGATGAGACAGTAAAATTAGCTGCTGAAGATGATTTTCAACTTAATCAAATGTTGGATATCCTGCGTGGCAATTTAGCCAAGCGCGGTGTTGATGCGCGAGCTATGGAGCTAAAAGACTCCGTCCATTCAGGTAAAAACTGGTACAAGGATATTGTATTTAAGCAAGGGATCGAATCATTACTGGCCAAAAAAGTGGTTAAGATGATCAAAGATGCCAAGCTCAAAGTACAAGCCTCTATTCAAGGCGATAAAATTCGAGTCAGTGGTAAAAAACGCGATGATTTACAGACGGTAATCGCCTTTTTAAAAGAAAGTAACCTAGAACAACCTTTCCAATATAATAACTTTCGCGAATAACAAAAAATCCAGTCTCTATTGCTCTAGAGGCTGGATTTTTCGATGCTTAACCGCGTGGTGCTATAAACCTATTTCCGCTGATAATGATTTAATTTCTTGTAAATCTAGTTGATGAACGCGCAACATTTGTTCTACTTGGCTTAATCTTGAACTCGCCGCATCTTGCTTATCACAAGCATCCGATTTTGCATCCCAAGATTGGCCTTTTAAATAAACATCACACTCTTTTTTCAAGATAGGTAAAGCATCATTCAACTGCTTTTGCTCTTTTTGTAGCTGTTCAACTTCTTGCTTAATCTTTAGCTCTTTTTGAAATAACTCTCGTGAACGTTCAAAAAGTATCGATTGCATGTCCGCTTGACGATGTAATCGTGCATTTTTCTCATCAGCACTTTGTAATGCGTTGTTTTGCTTTGCTAATTGCTGATCCAACGATAAGTTAACTTTTTCTAATTCTGCAATCTGTTGTTCTAATTGATCCAACTGCTCTTGATGTTGTGTTTTTTGCTGCTCAAGATGCTCTTGCAGTTTCACTTGCCACTCTTGCTCTTGTCGCTCTGCCTGCTGAGCCGTTCGTTCATTTAATGCCTTCGCATTTTCTTGTAACGCTTGAACATTGACCTGCAAACCAGCATAAGCGGTTTGCCATTTAGTCTCCGTCACTGACGAACCGACTAATCCCCCTAATGCCAACCCTAATGCTGCCGCTAACCCAATATAGAGGTAACTGCGTTTGTCACGTTGTTCAATGACAACAACATCTTGGTGTTCATCTGCCTTTTTTTGATTCACATTGACTCCCAATTTAGCATCAGCGAATTAATTCAGTGACCACAAGCGAAGCGGTATAAAGAGCAAAAGCCGATAATAAAACAATCACTACCCACTTTTGAAGTTTCTCATTAGTTCCATAACGGATTAAAAGAAAAGCGAGAACAATCAATACCCCAATAAAAATCAATCTGGTCATAGTATGCTCCGGTTTTATTTTGCCTACTTCAATGACATTCGGTAAGACAAGTGTAGCTCTCAAGCCTGTTGCTGCTTGCTATTTTATACCATTTATCGCACCAAATAGGTCAAAGAAAAATGGATTAACCTGCTGTTATGTCAATAATTTAACTGAGTTCACTTTGAAAGTGACGTTTTTTCAAACAGCGCTGATTTTTTACGCTGACTCGTGCACTGCGCTCCCTTGTTGATTCCAGTCATTTACCACTAAATTTGCAGATGACATCACACTTTATTTTGGGTAATATCGCCAAGCAAATTATTGTAACACTAGATAATTGTTCCGTTGAAGACAGCAGGAGAGTGGTTATTAACTAAATTCTAACACTTAGTTAACTATACCCGCCGAAGAAGTAAATCTTTCAGGTGCTTTATTCTTTTTGAAGAGAAAAGCGAGGACTGTTGTTGGAGGAACCTCTGGAGAGAACCGTTCAATCGGTCGCCGAAGGAGCAAGCTGTGCTGATCATATCAGCACAGTGAAACTCTCAGGCAAAAGGACAGAGGAGTGAAAGGTTCTATGATTCTAAGCCTTATGGCTTTACTCACTTTACGCAAACAACGCTGACAGTGACTTTGTACCACAGGTATCGTGGCACGGTTTTCTTTGTGTGTTGTTTTATCGCGGTGAGTTTGACTGAATATATTATTCAGCCCCTTTCCTCTTCTCCTTATGTTGACACTATTAAGGGGAAATAATGACCAACCTACAAACACTGCTACAAACTATTGACCACTTTATTTGGGGCCCACCACTACTGATCCTACTCGTAGGAACCGGGATCTACTTTACCTTTCGTTTAGGCTTACTGCAGTTTCGTTACCTACCCTCTGCGATAAAAATGGTATTTAGTAAAGAACCCGGCGATAAACAAGGTGATGTATCAAGCTTCGCAGCACTTTGCACCGCGCTTTCCGCTACCATTGGCACTGGAAATATTGTTGGGGTTGCCACTGCCATTAAACTGGGCGGCCCAGGCGCATTATTTTGGATGTGGCTGGCAGCTTTATTTGGTATGGCAACGAAATACGCGGAATGCTTACTCGCGGTGAAATACCGTAAAGTCGATGATAAAGGACAAATGGTCGGCGGACCGATGTATTATCTGCGCGATGGTGTTGGGTCAAACACGTTAGCGATTTTATTTGCGGTTTTTGCCCTAGGCGTTGCCTGTTTTGGGATCGGTACTTTCCCACAAGTTAATGCCATTTTAGACGCGACTCAAATTTCTTTCGGTGTACCCCGAGAGATGTCCGCTGTTGTGCTGACCATCCTAGTCGCTTTTGTCACTGTCGGTGGTATTCAATCCATCGCCAAAGTCGCAGGTAAAGTTGTGCCTATTATGGCGCTTTTTTACGTCGTTGCTTGTTTGAGTGTGATCATCAGTAATGGGGATAAACTACTCGATGCGATTCAATTGGTGTTGGTTTCCGCCTTTACACCAACCGCAGCCAGTGGCGGATTTTTAGGCGCAAGTATCATGTTGGCGATTCAATCGGGTATTGCCCGTGGTGTCTTTTCCAATGAGTCTGGTTTAGGCAGTGCACCGATGGCTGCCGCTGCAGCAAAAACCGACTCTTGTGTGAAACAAGGCCTGATTTCAATGACGGGCACCTTCTTTGATACGATCATCATTTGTACCATGACCGGATTGGCCTTGATTTTGACAGGTGCATGGCAAAGCGATTTTGCTGGGGCGGCGATGACGACCCATGCCTTTGCCACGGGCCTTAATGCCCAAACCCTTGGACCATTGCTGGTTTCTGTAGGGCTGATTTTTTTCGCTTTTACCACGATTTTAGGTTGGAACTATTATGGAGAACGCTGCGTAGTGTTCCTATGGGGAACCAAGGCCGTTCTGCCTTATAAAGTGATTTTTATCGGCTTAGTCGCCTCTGGTGCTTTTCTTCATCTCGATCTGATTTGGATTATTGCCGATATCGTTAACGGATTAATGGCGATTCCTAACCTGATCGGCTTAATCGCTTTACGTCATGTCGTCATCAAAGAGACTAAGCTTTATTTTGAAGCACAATTACCAGCCTTAAAAACCATTAAAGCCAAAGCCTAGTTTACTGTTTTTACTGCTACTATTGACTTTAAAAATAAAAAACAAAGGGCTTGAGATATTTCTCAAGCCCTTTTCTATTCGAAAATTGAAAGCTATTCAGTGTCATCAGTCATTAATTTAAAGCCTAATCCGACCAACACCACCCCGGTCGTCCCTTCCATCCAACGCATAAATGCGCTATTTTTCAGCAAATTTTTTGCCGAACTCAACGTTCCAGCCAACCCACACTGCCAAAGCATTGCAATCACAAAATGAATCGCAGCCATTAATAACGACTGTAGCAAAGGAGAATATTCAGGATTGATAAACTGCGGCAAAAAAGCCAAGTAAAATACCGCGGTTTTCGGGTTAAGTACGTTAGATAAGAAACCTTCTCGTAGCGAACGGCGAGGATTTAGTTGTGTATGTTGCAGGGTAACAATATCGATCCCGCTCGGTGACTTCATTAAAGTACGTAAACTAGACAAGCCCAGCCAAATCAAATAAGCCGCACCGATCATCTTCATCACCTGAAACAACTCAGCCGATTGAGTTAAAATCGCCGAAATACCGATCGCTGAAAACGTGGCATGGACAAATAGACCAATACAAATACCCAAACTGGTGATACAGCCATCAGCCATGCCCGCTCGGGACGTATTACGGATCACTAACGCGGTATCTAAACCCGGCGTTAAGGTTAAAATAGTTATCGCAATTAAAAACGCTTCAAAATTCTGAATATACATAATCTCTCACACAAGTCACTGACACCAAATTGCGTAGAGACAGTTTACAAAGAACAGACTAAGCCCTCTTTGCACTGCCTTCCCTAGCGGTTGTTGCGGCTCTGAATGATATAACGATTCAGATCACAAAATCGTTATACCTGAGAGTCAATCACTTGTCTGTAATATTTTTTTACCTTTTGAGCAATTTTCTTTGGCTTAGAAACCAGCTTGGGTAAACTGCGTTCCTAGCGCCATTAATTGGTCGGTCCCCTGAATATCAGTCGCTTGTAAAGGGATCGGATAACGCTTGAGATGGGAAAACTGCTGATCAATTTCCTGTAAATGTTGTTTTTCCTGTTGACGCCGCAAGGCTAAAAATTCGCCATCCGCATGAGTCGGTAAAATGCGGTTAATCACAATCCCGGCGACAGGTAACTTTTCATCGGTCAGTGAGCGTACCGCTCGCGTGGTTTCCAAAATTGGCAGTTTTTCTGGGGTTAATACAAATAAAATCGCCGTTTGTGAACCATCCAAAAACGTTTCTCGCGTTCGCTGTAATAACCGTTGTCGATTAAGTAAAATTTCCGCAATTGCTTTGTGTCGTTCATCAAGACCACTGGTAGCATGCTCTTCTGGACTGCTCAGTGGGTTATCAATATCTTTACCACTATTTGGCGTTAAGTGATCAAGCACCTTGGCAAACTTGTCCGATTGTTGGTTACTTTTCAGCAATCCTTGTGTCCAAGCCGCCATCGCTTCTGGAAGAGCGAGTAAACGTAAAGTGTGGCCGGTGGGCGCGGTATCAAAAATCACTAAATCATAGTGCTGTAGACCATGCTCTAATGTACGTGCAATACACTCCAATAACGCCGCTTCTTGTGCGCCGGGAGATTGCCCCGTTAAACGAATTTGCCGCTCAACGGCACCATAAAGCTCAGGACGAGTAAACCGTTTTAACTGGCGGCTGACTTGCTCAAGATGACGAACCACTTCTTCATCTGGGTCAATTTCTAAACCGTCAAGATTCGGGGCAACTCGGGTGATTTTATCGCCGATCGGTCGGTCAAAGGCATCGGCTAAGCTGTGCGCAGGATCGGTGGAAACCACTAATACTCTCCGACCTCTTTCTGCTGCTAACAAGGCTAACGTTGCTGAAGTGGTGGTTTTACCTACCCCACCTTTTCCGCCAACTAAAATCACTCGTTGATTATTCAGTAATAACGCCACCGCTCTCTCCTCTCTGTGAATGTCTGGCCGCTTTTGTGTTTAACAACATCTAAATTGATCGAGCGGTGAATGAGCCATCCCCATGCGCAGATGCCAATCATGAAAACGCTCCATTAATAGAGGTTGTAACTCCAGTGTGTAATAACTCGCCGGATTAGGTACCCCCATCATCTCGGAGAAGATCAGCAACATAAACAAATCGTCTTGCTCGCGCTTAGCGCGAGCAATGGCCGAACGATATGGCGCGTTATAAATTTCTTCTGCGTAATGATTAGCGAGCTTAAAACAAGCTCGGATCTTACTCAGTTTCATTCAACACCGCCTCCTTCTTACTTTTAATCAATTTATTCAAGGCGGAAGCGCACTCTAAGGTGATCAAAATAGCAGCAATCAGTACGATAATATCGAGCGTAAATAAGAACCAATCTTGCTTATCGTAAAAGCTTTTCAACTGAATCAATAAACCTAAGGTAGTCATAATTAATAAAAACACTAGCGGTACTAAGGTGTAATACATTGGCCGCCCTAAACGTACTAACATCACCGTAATAACAAGCAAGGTTAATCCTGCCAATAACTGGTTAGTGGTACCAAATAACGGCCAAATCAGTAGACCACCCGAACCATCGCCACCAGCACCAAACGCTAACAAAACACAAGATCCAACCGCTAAGAGCGTCGCGGGTAGTGCTTTTTGCATCCAACTAATGTTATAAATATTCCCCCACTCTTGGAAAATATAGCGCTGCAAACGAAGCCCCGTATCCATCGTTGTCCCTGCAAAAAGAACAACCATTACGGTTAATAACGTTTGTGACAGCGTAGTATCTAACCCCAAACCTTGCTGAAGTATGTTGGCACCACCATTAATAAACGCACCAACGCCGCCTTGACCAAAGCCATGATAAACCGCCTGCCAATCAGCTAAGGTCGCAAAACCTGCCGTTGCCGCAATAATCGCCGCTAACGCTAAAGAGCCTTCACCAATTGCACCAAAGTAACCAACAAAGCGGACATCCGGTTCTTTATCTAACTGTTTAGACGTGGTACCACTCGCCACTAAACCGTGGAAACCAGAAATCGCACCACAAGCAATCGTCACAAACAGCAATGGGATCAGTGATGGCGTTCCCTCTGGTAAATTAGTGTTAAACGCTGGAGCCACCACATCAGGACCGGCGAATAAGACCGCACCGTAAACTAAAAACAAACCAATGAATAATTGAATGCCGTTAATATAATCCCTTGGCTGCAGCAGCATCCAAACCGGTAATAAAGAAGCGATAGCTGCATAGGCAAACAGAATGATGATCCAGCTCTGTGTAGGATTCAATCCCATCAAAGTATCGGGCAAAGAAAGCGGCATCATAGGGCCAACATAAATCATTGCGTACAGAGCAATAACCCCTAATAGCGAGACCATCGCAAGCCCGATATAACGACGATAAATCAACTGACCAATCACCAAAGCCACCAAAATCGCTCCCCACACAGGGATAGTAGCACTGGGAAAGCTGATTAACTGACGGGCAATGACCACAGCGAATACCGCATTCACCATCAGTAGTACAAGAAAGATAACGATCATAAATAGACTGCGTGCACGAGGACCGATAATGTCGCCAGTTAACGCACCAACCGATTTAGCTTTATTACGGTTACTGGCCCAAATCGCTCCAGCATCGTGTACCCCAGCAAAGAAAATCGTGCCAAAAACAACCCAGATAAAGGCTGGAACCCAGCCCCAAATCACAGCAATCGCAGGACCAATAATCGGCGCTGCCCCAGCAACCGACGTAAAGTGATGCCCCCACAAGACATACTTATTGGTTGGTACATAATCAATTCCATCATTCATTTCATGAGCGGGGGTTCGAAAATGCGGGTCGACTTTAAAGATTTTTTCACAAATAAATTTCGAATAAAAAATGTAACCCAGCGCCATGGCGCCTAAGCCCATTAGCATCAGGAATATTGCATTCATGTCTACCTCCACTGTAGCGTTCATTATTGTTATGCACGAAAAGATAGTAATACCTTTACATTCACCTCAGAAATAAAAACACAACAAATTTGAACATCTTCGCAACCTATTTGTACTATTAGTGAGCCACTTCTCAGTTAATTTTTTCGCATTAACCTTAAGATCTTCCATGCAGCCTATGCAAAAGTGGATAAAGAAAATAATAGATAACGGGTGCAAATCAAGACTCCATCATATAAAGGACAGTGACGGATCATCAACTAGGGATAGAAATTTAGCGCGTATCAGGCTCATTAATTGAGCCTAAACAACAACGATTAGCCAGCACAGTCAGAATCCCCTATTCTATAGACTCTGTTTTCTAGCACTGCCAATCAAGGCTCTACCTATTCACCATCGTGAGCCAACGCATCATCGAATAAGGAAATCAACATGGCTTTTACCGCTCTGATTGAACATTTTAAAAAAGTTGCCCACTTTGAACATCTCAGCTCGATTTGTGGTTGGGATCAAGCTGCGGTTATGCCCGCGGGCGGAGCTCAAGCTCGCTCCGAAGCGATGGCACAATTATCCGTTCATATTCATCAGTTACTGACTGAGCCACAACTGGCCGAGTGGTTCGCTCGCAGCCAAGAGCAGCTCGAAACCGCACAACAAAAAGCGACTTGGCGAGAAATGCATCGTCAATGGCAACTGGCCAATGCGCTGCCAGAATCTTTGGTTAAAGCGCAATCCCTAGCAGGATCTCAGTGTGAGCATGCTTGGCGCAGTCAACGTAAAAATAACGACTGGACTGGTTTTGAAAAAAATTGGGCCGAAGTGGTCAAACTGTCTCAAGAAGAAGCGCAAATTCGCTCTGATATCACCGGTCTTAGTCGCTACGATGCCATGCTTGATCTCTATGAACCAGGGACAAACAGCCAAGCGCTGGACAAGGTATTTAATGAAGTAAAAACTTGGTTACCTTCTTTAATTGATCAGGTTCTAGAAAAGCAAAGCCACGAACCGATCATTTTACCGACGGCTCATTATCCGGCAGACGAGCAAAAAGCCCTTGGTTTAGAGGTAATGAAGCTACTGCAGTTCGACTTTAATCACGGTCGACTGGATCAAAGTACGCACCCATTCTGCGGTGGCGTACCCAGTGATGTACGGATCACCACTCGTTATAACGAAGCCGAGTTTACTCAATCGTTAATGGGTATTGTCCATGAAACCGGTCATGCGCGTTATGAACAAGGCTTGCCAAAAGCCTTTGCTGGTAATCCAGTTGGTCATGCTCGCTCAATGGGGATTCATGAATCTCAATCGCTATTTTTTGAAATGCAATTGGGCCGCAGCGCACCGTTCATCGAACATTTAGCCACCCTAGCTCAGCAACATTTCTCAGCGAATGAAAGTGCCGTGTTCGCCGCTGATAACTTCCAAAAACTCTACACCCGTGTGGAAAAAGGCTTTATTCGCGTTGATGCCGATGAACTTACTTACCCAGCTCACGTTATCTTACGTTATGAGATTGAACGTGATCTAATGAACGGCCACATCAAACACACTGATGTACCAGAGTTATGGAATGAAAAAATGGGCGCTTATCTTGGCCTTTCCACCGCTGGCAACTATCAAAATGGCTGTATGCAAGATATTCACTGGACAGACGGCAGCTTTGGCTATTTCCCTTCCTATACCCTTGGCGCTATGTATGCCGCGCAATTTATGGCCACCATGAAGCACAGTGTTGATGTAGAAGCAGCGATTGCTCGTAAAGATCTCAGCCCGATCTTTACTTGGTTGAGTGATAATATCTGGAGTCAAGGCAGCCTGCTGACGACTGACGAATTGGTGAAACAAGCGACGGGTGAAGTGCTTAACCCCGTACACTTCAAGGCACATTTAGTGTCGCGTTATTTGGGTTAATTAATCAACGTAGCTAACACCGCTGTCGCTTCCGATAGGAAAAAGACAGATCCAAACGGGAGACTTTTCGTCTCCCTGTTTTTATTCTTCAACTTGATTTAATGCCTTGATCCATTTAGCTGGCACACCACCAACCAAGGTATCAGGAGCAACATCTTTGGTCACAACGGCTCCGGCAGCCACCACCGAACGAGCGCCAATCGTCACGCCTTGGCAAATAACAGCATTTCCCCCAATCCAAACATCGTCTTCAATCACAATTGGCGCACATTGAAAGGTCCAACCACGTCGCTGCTGATAATCGAGCGAATGAGTGGGTGTATAGAATTGGCTATTGGGGCCAATTAACACATTGTTTCCAATGATGATCGGCGCATTATCCAACATCGTCACTCCCATATTGATGTAAGTATCGCTGCCAATCGAAATCGTTTTCCCGTACTCACAAAAGAACGGCGGGCAAACCACCGTATTCTCACCAACCTGTTTGAATAGTCTCGCGAGATAAGGCTGAGCCGCGGCAAACTGACGAGAATTTATCTCTTTAAGTAGATCAAATGCTTGGTTTCTTAGCATACCAAATTCAGGGCTATCAGAATCATGCGCTAAACCTAAGGTCATTTTTTCAAATTCATTCATAAGGTAAGGACTCTCTTTCTATCAGGGATAATCCCCGATATAAACAGATCATAAGAACCATGCAAGGACGCCGCCCACACTCTGTGAAGTGATGACCAGACTCTGACTTAAGTTATCCCTCACACCACTAAAATTCGCAAAACGCAAAATAAATTGCACTTTGCAAGGCAAAGTATGAAACTAAATGATATTAAACTCAAACAAGCACTGATTTTATGGACATTCGTAGCATTGAAAAGTTGGCACGCTAAATGCTTTGTATAGATTGATCCTTTTAAGCCGAGGATCACCTAGCCAACTGACGTTGTTAGTGAATAGATTTTGTTCACATTTTTAGCCAGCCGCCCTTTGCGACTGGCTTTTTTATTTTCTGCGTGATTAAGATCAGGCTGACTGCTGCGGACGCTTTGAACCGAGCAGTAAACTGCTATACCCTTGCTGATGGATTGAATCATTCGTTAAAAGTGACACTGTCATTTAAAATAACCATAATCAACAAGGAATAGTGATGCAGCAACACCTGACTGCTTTTATTAACAATGGAGTACACTACACTCCGCACTCTTTTTCCCTGCCCTTAAACTACAACGACCCGAACTCAAGCACTATTACGGTTTTTGCACGGGCGATTCGCTTAGTCTCTGATGGCGAGCAACAAAAACCCTGGTTAGTCTATTTTCAAGGTGGTCCGGGCTTTGCGGCGCCGCGTCCTAATGGCTTATCCGGCTGGTTAAAACGCGCGCTACAAGATTATCAAGTCTTGCTGCTTGATCAACGCGGCACCGGAAATAGCACGGTGATCTCCCACCAAACCTTATCGAGCATGAACGCCAATCAGCAAGCAGAATATTTAAGCCATTTCCGCGCTGATAATATCGTACGCGACGCGGAAGCCATTCGTGAAGCGCTCGGGGTTAAGCAATGGGCGATTTTAGGCCAAAGCTTCGGTGGCTTTTGCTCACTGACTTACTTATCCTTGTTTCCTGATAGCTTATCTCGCGCATATATTACCGGTGGCGTGCCATCGTTAACCGCCCATGCTGATGAAGTCTACCGCGCGACGTTTGCTCGTACTTTAGAAAAAAACCACGCCTTTTTTGCCCAGTTCCCCCAAGCGCAAACCTTATGCCAGCGCATAGCCAACCATCTAATAAAAAACCGTGTCAGCTTGCCTAATGGTCAAGTGTTTACCGTTGAGCAGTTTCAGCAGATCGGCATCAACTTTGGTATAAGTGACAGTTTTCTGCCTACTTATTATCTACTGGAAAACGCCTTGATCACGGTCGATGGGCAAGAGACCTTGAGCTATGAGTTTCTTCATCAGATGCTCATGCAACAAGCATTTCAAACCAACCCTATCTACGCCATTTTGCATGAATCGATTTACTGTCAGCACAGCGCTTCGAATTGGTCCGCACAACGTATTCGCCAAGAGTATCAAGTCTTTGAGTATCAGCCTGATCAGACTTTCTTATTTACCGGAGAGATGGTTTTCCCTTGGATGTTTGAACAATACACCTGCTTAAAACCACTGCAAGCGGCAGCACAGCAGCTAGCCGCCAAAAGTGATTGGCCTGCACTGTATCATCCGCAGGTGCTGGCGCAAAATAAGGTGCCGGTCAGTTGCGCGGTTTACGCTGATGATATGTTTGTTGATATGGATATTAGCCGCGCGACCCTTAAGCAAATTGCCAACTCAACAGCGTGGATCACCAATGAGTATGAACACAACGGACTTCGCGCCGATGGTGAGCGAATTTTAGATAAGTTAATCAATATGGGCGATCAAATCGCAGCAAATATTGACGCTCAAAAACGAATGGCTTGATGGCGGTTTAAGCTTGCCGTTAACTTTCGTGACATCCAGATCATAAAAAGCGCCGTTGGCGCTTTTTTCTGTCAACTAATTGCTATCAACTAACTAGGTATTTAACAAAGCAGTTGCTGCAATTTATATTCAACCATCGGATCGCCGGGGACAATCTGTTGAGCAAATTCTAATAACTGCACCGCATCCTGCGGGTTTTCATGCTGATGCTTAATAGCAATATCCACCAAAGGCTGGATATCAATATTGGTTTGATGCTGTTTAATATGCGCATTTTTCTCAGCCATCAATACATGATGCGCGGTACTGAGTAACCCTAAACGATGCCTAGAATTGGCATTGGCTTTATTCAGACACTGATAATAGTCTTCTTTAAAACGCAACGCTCTGGTTTGATTACGAAACTGAGCGATATCAATATGTTGATGACGAATAAAATCTACCGCCACCTGTTTGTAAAAGCCAAATTGATTGAGATAATTAGCATGAGTGCCATGCCCCATACCAAATACCCTTAAGTGAGTTAATTGCGGGTAGCGTTTGGCATGCAGTCGGTCGATGTGATTCGTCGGGTCGTAAATGATGTACCCCTTCGCATCCCCTAAATCGAGATCGTGATAATCACCCTGCCAATCATATTGCTGCGCCAGCTGAGTGCTGGATCGGTCGTCCCAAGGGACAATTTGTTGGTTTTTGGTGCTCACCGGATAAAAAAGCAAAACTTGATTTAGCTTTAGTAAATTAGCGAACGCGCCCACCGCAAAGCCACCACGACTCAGCCCATAACCTAACCGCGACTTAAACGGGCTCAATAAGGTTGATAATTGCTCTAAAAAGAAAATTAAGTTGCGACTACGAAACCAATTACTTTTCCCTAAATGCTGAAAAGCAATAATATTAACCTCTTGCTTTTGGGCAAGACGATAGCCCCAAGGCGAAAAATTCGAATCTAAGTCCTGTTCCTGTAAATTCGTTCCTGCTGGTGAGAAGGTAAATAACAAGGGTTTATTTAAATCAACAAATTGATATTTCACAAAAATGTCATCAAGTAAATCCTCACCAGACATCGGTAACTTGGCCTGTTGTTCGTCTTTGGAAAGAGACGCCCATTCATCCAGCCAATACAGTAACTTCATTTATCCTCCATCTAAATTGCATTACGCAATTGTGTTTAAAAATACCGTGAATTTCCCCGCTTATTCGGGCTCTTTCCTCTCGAAAAACCACTGCCGAGCTTGTTGATAACAATCATCAACAGCTATCTTTTGTTGATGAATAAACTGCTCAGCGATATGGTTATAAAAACTTAACTTTTCAGTATCATTTGAACGAATACCATGCCCCATGCCTGATATCGGCACTTGAATTAGCTCTGGGTAACGTTGAGCATGCAGGGCATCAATGGGATCGTTAGGGTCGTAAATAATATAGCCTTGGGCTGCGCCAAGATCTTTATCATGGTATTTCCCCTGCCAATCAAATTTTTGGGCTGCTTCGGTACTGACACGTGTATCCCACGGCACCAACTGTTTATTTTTGGTACTCACAGGGTAAAACAGCAGCACATGATTAAGCTGCAGTAAATTGGCAAACGCCCCAATCGCAAACCCACCCCGACTTAAGCCATAACCTAAGCGCAGGGGAAACCGGGCCAGTAATGGCGCAAGTTGCTCAAGGAACTCAATCAAACTCGGGCTTCGAAACCAGTTCGTCATTCCTAGGTGCTGAAAAGCAATCACATTAACCTGTTGCTGCTGAGCGAAATCATAACCCCAAGGAACATAATCAGCATGCAACTCTTGCTGACGAACATCACTGCCCGAAGGTGAAAATAGAAATAGTAATGGCTGGTCGATATCCACAAGCTGGTAACGGACAAATACATCATCAATTAGGTTCGAGCCTGTAAAAGGTAACCTAGCCTGCAACGCCGGATGAGAAAGCGATAAAGCTTCATTAAGCCAATACAGTAACTTCATTACTTTCCCCGACGAAAAATCAAACCGCGCACCTTAGCAAAAATCCAACAGAAATGATATGCACTAAGCAAATCCGTCAATGATTCACACTTCCTTGCCAATCTGTTTGCAGCTTGTTAGTTAATAACGGCATACTCAACATAATCAACTGAATGCTTAAAAGTAGGTATCTCTGTGAGGTGATTTTTATGGTTAGCATTCAATAATCAAGGACTTTAACACTCGGTAAGGAAGGTAACCAATGCTAACATTTAATACTTTAAAGCAGCGTCACCGTGCAGAGCGAGATCAATACCCTAGCGCCCTATCCATTCGTGTCCATCGCGCGCTCAGCTGGCTGAATAAAGCCGAACAGTGCAACGATGACGATTCCGCCTTTCTGTTTTTATGGATAGCGTTTAATTCTGCCTACGCCCAAGATTTTGAACAAAAAAGTAGCTTTGGTGAGCGCGGCTTATTTCAAGAGTTTTTAAGCAAATTAGTTGAGTTAGATAAACAGCAGCAATTAAGCGCGATTGTCTGGGAGCAATACTCTGGACCTATTCGCTGCATTTTAGACAATGAATTTATTTTACAAGCTTATTGGGATTATCAAGCCGGCCGGATTGACCAAGAAAGTTGGAAACAAGCGTGCAGCAAAGCTAAAATCGCCGCTAACCAAGCACTGAGCCAAAATGATACGGCTTCAGTATTATCGATTGTATTCGCTCGCCTTTACACCTTAAGAAACCAAATGATTCACGGTGGCGCAACCTTTGGCAGTTCCGCTAACCGCCAACAACTACGCGATTGCACCAGCCTACTGCAACACCTTGTCCCCACCTTAATCACCATTATGATGAACAATAAACAAGCCATGTGGGGCGAGCCAGTGTATCCGTTGGTGTGATGTGCTACTCGCTTGCTACCACCTACAACACCGAATGGTTTGGCATATATCTATATTTAAGCTTTATTCTTTCAATTTAAAACGCGTATCCATATCTATTTTATACCTGTGCTGTTAATTGCTTTTGTGGCTGGCTGCTTATCTCCACCGCCCACACTTGCTCGCCAAAGCTATTTAGCCAGCGTTCGAGCTGTTTTGAGTGAATCACCGTGGCGCGGATCTGGTAGTGGTTTTCGTATTCTTCGACCTGCTGATCGCTGGCGAGAGGGGTTTCCAGCAAATGAAAGCCCGCCACTTTACTGATGTTAAATTGCACTTGGCAGTGCTGGCCTTCGCCAAACCCAAAGCGACCATCGCCGTCGTATTGGCTTAATCGAAACTCTGCCGGTCGCAAGAAAGTAAAGGTCGACACCAGCGCTTTATTAATCCGATGCAGAGCTAAACTGCGCTCGTTAGCATAGCCATTAAAGCGACACACTAAATACAAGCGATTACCTTGCTGAGCGAGGCCAAGGGGCATGACCGTGGCGCTTTTTTGTTCTTGTTTGGCATTGTGATACTCAATATCCAGCAAGCGATCATGAAACAGCGCTTCACTCACCGCCTGAAAGACGTGGTTATTAATGGTTGGTGGCAATAACGGCTGAGTTTCACTGACTACCCGCACTTTTTTTAGCCATTCCCGCTCCTTTTGGCTGCTGGCCGTCGGCGCTAACGTATGTTTTGCTTCGCGGAAAAAACTTTCTAATGAGAGAGCTAAATTGGCCGGTAATAAATTGGCTAAATAATCTTCCGCTAAGTTAAGCAGCAGCGCCTCACTAGGCGAAAGTTTCGGTAAATGAAAACCATGGCTGTGCTTGCACCATCGGTAACCATAAGGCTTGCTGCGTTCATCCCGCTCAATATCAAAATGTTGCGATAACATATCTAACGTGCGCTGGACACTGCGCAAATCACGTTGAATGTCTAAACCCAGTAACTGCTGATGAATCTCACTGGCGGTCACTTGGCCTGTTTTTGGAATGCGCTTCAAAATTTCAAACGCAATATGTAAGGATTCTTGGGTCGATGCTCGTTTCGCCATGCTGGTATCACTTTACTAAGGGGTTATTTAACGATTTGGTAATGTTTGATCACTTTCAGTGAGCAGCACTTCGTACTTGAATCCAAGAGGCAAAACAGTACCCGAGGATAGGATTTCCAAAATTGATGCTGACACTGCAAACCAAGCAAGCAGAACGAAGCACGGTCAATCATCATAGCGGCCTTATATTGCCTCTGTTGCATTGATGTTGGTTATACCCAATATGCAAACAGAAGTTAAGCAATCCAGTGTGCATTTAGTGGTGAATTAAGAATAACGTGAGCTAAGACAAATTGCGTCGCAGCACATTGTATAAATAGCAATCAATCAGTTAGCTACTGTGCCACCTTTACTCGACCACCTCTTATTGAACACCATGACTGTTTTAAACTCGGTCAATAAACATCAATAAGGCAACGATATATATACTGGCACTATCCTTGCTTACTTTTTAATCAAGAAGAAGATATCGCTTAGCTACGACACATTACGCCGCAAGACTCGCTAAGCTATCGCTATTAAAAAGCATTTAAATCGTGAATATCCAGTAAGGAATAGCGAGTATGAGCAAAGTGTTATCTGATACGGTAAATCTAGAACCTAAAATGACTTGTGTAACGGGTCAGACATCCGAACCTATGATTAATCATCAAGCTTACCGTCATGCTGAACACACGATGCAGGCATTAATCAAAGAAAATCAGCAACTGCTTGCTAAAATTGCCAGATTAGAATATCAGCTCAATCATGATGGTTTAACTGGTTTAAATACTCGTGAATATGGCATGTTAATCCTTGAACAATGGTTACAAAGTCAATCTACATCGCCACTTGCCATTGTGTTTATCGATTTAGATAACTTAAAGATGATTAATGATCAGTTTGGGCATGCGATTGGCGATAGAGCCTTAGCTCACATCGGGCGTATTCTCAAAGAAATAAGCAATGACGATCACGATATCGCTCGATTTGGCGGTGATGAGTTCGTAGCGTTGTTACCAGGATATGATGATATTAAAGCCCAACGATGGTGTACGGCCCTTGAGCAAAGATTGTCAGGTTCACCTTTCACTTGGGTAGATAATACGCCTTTCCACGTTACGGTATCTGCTGGTGTTTATATTCATCAGAATACCCCCAAACGAGATGCCTCACACAATCCTACGGCACATTCTCTTATCGAATTGGCTGATCAGTCTATGTATCAAGTCAAAAAATTCAAAAAACATCATCAACCCGTGACCGATGAGAATGGTTACTCAGTCATTAATGAATGATTTACGGTCCTCACTCACTCGGGCGGTTAAAAACGCTTTACAGATATGGCTGACACACCGCATACTCTCGGTAATTTCAAGTTACCCACAATCGTCTTATGATCCAGTCTGCTCTGTTTGCATTGTTTATCGCTCTGGTCAGTTTTCCTGACTGGCTTAACTTAAATGCTATTCAAGAGAAACCGCTGGCGGTATCCACTCAGACTCATCACCACTTGGCTAGCGAACAAGCGCATCCTGAACAATATTCACTCGCGGTGATCGCACGCAGTGAGCCAAACCGCGCAACACCCATTCGCCTAATCTCTGATGATAATGACGATATCGAGCTAAAGAAAGACGCTCCCTTTTATCTTGCTCTTGCACTGAGTGTCGCGGCGATCATATTGTGGTTTTACTTTAGTCAATCCACGCTGTTTTTTATCCGCAAAGCTCTGCGATTTTCCAACCTCTATTCACGTTTCGCTCACGCTTAGCTTTTTTCAATCAAACCGTTCGTTATTATTTTTTTGATTGAGGAAAGGTATTGTGAATACGCTATTGTCTATTTTTTCTGCCTTATGGCATCAAGATCTGATTGCATTACAGCACATCGATCTTTCGTTATTGTATCTCTGCATCGGGTTACTGATTTTTGTTGAGAGTGCTTTCCTGCCTGCTGCGCCTTTACCGTGTGATAGCATCGTTATCTTGTGTGGTAGCCTTGCTGCTGTCGGCATTTTGAATTTATACGCCGTGATTGGCGTGCTGATCATCGCCGGATGGTTAGGAGGAGCAATGGCATTTTACCAAGGTCATCAATTGAAAGAATGGCGTATGGTGGCTTCTTGGTTAGGGAAAGTTCCGGCTAAACAATGGGATACAACAGATCGTTTAATTCATAAATACGGCATGCTGGCGATGTTTATGGCGCGTTTCTTACCGGTTGTGCGCTCTTTATTGCCGATGGTCATGGGCCTGAGAAATGCGATATCTCCAACGCGTTTTTTATTGGTTACCCCCTTGAGTGCCATCGCATGGGTTCTTTTTCTGGTCTTTTCAGGTTATGGCGTGTCATTACTACCTGATAACTTATCGAAAATTGCCAATCATATTTTGATTCTCGCCCCGTTGATGACGTTGTTGATTGGTGTCGTAAGCCTACTCATTGGTTGGTCTGTCCGCCGACGTGCTCAGCAAAAAATATCGCCTATTCATCGCGAATCAAATTAATAAGCTTTCATTCTCTATTATCAAAAAAGGCCATGTAAACACAGTTACTTGGCCTTTTACTTTTTTCGTAACCTTAATGACAGAGGTTAAATTTCCCGATAAACGCCCATCTCAATTAATCGATCCGAGGGAATATTCAACCGCTCAGACGTTCGTAATGCATGCTTGCTCAGCAAAATAAATAGCTTGGCCTTAAAGTCATGCCATAAGCCGATTTTTTGTGCTTGGATATGCTCAGCAGAAAGGAAAAAAATCGTTTCATTAGGATGGAGAAATAGCCCCTTTAAAGCACAAGAGTGCATCACTTGGTCTATTTCTAAGGTTTCTTGATATCCCGTATGAATGATCACCTGCCAAAACGTCTCTGACAGTTGGGTTATCTCCGCTCGACGACAGGGATGAACATAAGGCTGCGATTCACTTTGAAAAGTCATCAAGACATTACGCTCATGCAACACCTTATTGTATTTTAAGTTATGGATCAGTGACCGAGGCACATGAGCGCTCGAACGAGAAAAATACACAGCGGTACGTTGGGTACGTTGAAAGGTTTCCCCTTCGAGTGATGTGATCATTGCCGGTAACGATAAATCACTCCCGGATTGTTCCAATAAACGCTGTTTCTGTTGCTGCCAGATATACATAATAAGGAATACACCACCACCAAGCACGATTGGTAGCCAGCCACCATGACTAAATTTAGTCGATGTCGAGATCAGTAATAATACGTCCAAAGAGATGAAAATAGCGCCCATGACAATGACGTAACGTAACCGCCAATGCCAGCCATAACGCATCACCACCAAGATTAATAATGAAGAGATGGTCATGATCGCAGTTACCGCAATCCCATAAGCGGCGGCTAAATTTGCCGAGGATTTAAAACTCGCCATCACCATCATCACTGAAGCGAATAGTAATAGATTCGCTGCTGGCACATAAATTTGTCCTTGAGAGTGCGCTGAAGTATGAGTAATTTTTAATGGTGGCAGATAACCATAGTTCATCGCTTGACGAGTCAATGAGAAAATACCAGAGATCACCGCTTGAGAAGCGATGATCGCCGCTAACGTTGCCAAAATAATCAACGGCCACAGTAACGAATGGGGGACTAATCCATAGAAAGTTTGCCTTTCTATGCCTTGTGTTTGAAGTAAATACGCACCTTGCCCAAAGTAGTTAAATAGCAAACTGGGTAAAACAATAGTAAACCAAGCCCATCGAATCGGTGTAATCCCAATATGGCCCATATCGGCGTATAACGCTTCAACGCCAGTCACCGACAGTACGACAACACCGAGTATAATTAAGCTATAAGCGCCGTGAGTAGCAATAAAATGCCAAGCATAATATGGATTTACTGCAGCCAAAACCTGTGGTTGCTTGATGATAGCGATGAAACCTAAAACGCCCAGTGTGATAAACCAGAGCAACATAATGGGCGCAAAAAAACGGCCAATCAACTCTGTTCCCAATACTTGAATAGCAAATAACGCGCAGATGATCGCTAAGGCAATTGGCAAGACATAAGGCGCTAAGCTGGCTTTAGCCACGGCTATCCCTTCAACCGCAGAGAGCACCGACATCGCTGGTGTAATCACCGCTTCACCAAAAAAGAACCCTGCGGCTAATAAACCCAATAGCAGAACCACGGGTTTGAATGAATGAGGACAATGAGTTTTGGCAATACTCGCTAAGGTTAAGATACCGCCTTCACCATTTTGATCCGCTTGGGTGATGAACAATAAATACTTTACCGACACGATGATAATAAATGCCCAAAAGACTAACGAGAGTATTCCCAATACATTGGTTGGATTAATAATAAGGGGATGATGGCTAAAAAACACTTCTTTCAATGCGTATAAAGGGCTAGTTCCAATATCACCATAAACAATACCGACAGCCAATAGAGCAAGCGAAGACGTACTTTTTTGTGATGGTTTCATTTTCCTATTGCGCTTTCAGCGCATCCTATCTGAATAGAGATCCCCATACTAATCAGATGGATTTAAAGAAAATGTATAAAACAAGACGAGAGATATATAGAAAATATAAAATTTCAGCGCCAAAGGACATTCAGTTGCAGTCAATGCTCAATGAGTCATGCGACTTATCTTCGCTCAACGGCTCCTTTTGACAATCAAATCAATTGTTGCACTTAGTATGGCCATGGAGATAGCTGAACGCTATCTCCAAAAAATGATTATGGCGCTGGAACTCTCACCGAGCCTTCCATTAATATCCGAGCACTGCGACTCATCACCGCTTTAGTGATCCGCCAAATAGGTGGTGTGTCTTCTTCAATAACGGTCGACTCAATCGTAGCGCCGACCGTTAATAGGCCAGAAGGATGCCCCAAAGTAACTTGACTTCGTTGACCGCCTCCCGCGGCTTGATTGACGACCGTGCCGGGAACGCACGCCGCTGCGGCAATGGCAACGGCAGCGGTTCCCATCATCGCATGGTGTAATTTCCCCATTGACAGTGCACGTACAAGGAGATCAACTTCAGCACTCTCAATCTGTTTTCCGCTAGCGGTGAGGTAGGCTTTCGATGGCGCGACAAAAGCAATTTTAGGCGTATGTTGACGCGCTTTAGCTTGTTCTAAATGCTCAATCAAGCCCATTTTTAACGCGCCATGCGCACGGATCATTTCTAACTTAGCGAGCATTTCAAGATCGGTATTGACCGCCTCTTGGCCTTCATCGCCTTGATAACCCAGTCGGTGAGCATCAAGAAAAATGGTCGCAATCCCTGCATTAATCAACGTCACCTCAATATCACCAAGACCGGGGATGGATAAGCAGTCACGTAGATTACCCGTCGGAAATATCGCGCCTTGCCCCTCAGCAGGTTCTATAAATTCAACCTGAATTTCAGGCGCAGGAAACGCGACGCCATCAAGCTGAAAATCACCGATTTCTTGAACTTGACCGTTGACGATGGGTACATGAATGATCAGCGTTTTTTGAATGTTGGTTTGCCATACTTTTACCTCCACCACGCCCTGTTCAGGGATACGAGCAGGGTCAATCAACCCCGCCTCTATCGCAAAAGGACCGACTGCCGCAGAAAGGTTACCGCAATTACCACTCCAATCAATCTGCGGTTGGTCGATAGCGACTTGGCCAAACAGATAATCGATATCGTGATCCGCTTGCTGACTTTTCGAAATCAGCGCAACTTTACTGGTACTCGAACTTCCCCCTCCCATACCATCGATCTGCTTGCCATAGGCATCAGGACTACCTATCACTCTCAATAACAGTCTATCGCGATACTCGCCAGATAATTGGGCATCAAGAGGGAGATCGGAGAGCTTAAAAAACACGCCGTTACTGGTGCCACCTCTTAAATAGGTGGCGGGAATTTTTATTTGCCGCACTGAACCAACGGTACTGTCTGAGGCAGTAGAGACTATAGAATGAACATGACTCATAACGGCTTCTCTTTAGTTAAAAATTGTTCGGCAAAACGAGGTAATACCCCACCCGCTTGATAAACGTCGAGTTCATCTTCGGTTTCAAGGCGGCAAATCACTGAAACAGAGAAAGAAGACTGATCTCGGCGAGTGATGGTCAACGTGAGTCTCGCATTTGGCTGGATCACTCCGCGGACATCAAATAACTCGCTGCCGTCTAAATCAAGGGTTAAACGGTTCATCCCTGTCATAAATTGCAGCGGCAATACTCCCATACCAACTAAATTGGTGCGATGAATGCGCTCAAAGCCTTCGGCAACAATCGCCTCAACGCCAGCTAAACGTACCCCTTTCGCCGCCCAATCACGAGATGAGCCTTGGCCATAATCGGCACCAGCAATAATGATTAACGGTTGTTGGCGTTCTAGATAGGTTTCTATTGCTTCCCATAGTCGAGTGACTCGCCCTTCTGGCTCAATCCGCGCTAGCGAGCCTTGTATCACTTCGCCGTTCTCTTTGACCATTTCATTCAATAGTTTGGGATTAGCAAGCGTGGCGCGTTGCGCTGTTAAATGATCGCCGCGATGAGTCGCATAAGAGTTAAAGTCCGCTTCGGGAACGCCCATGCTGGCTAAATACTCTCCGGCTGCACTATTCGCTAAAATCGCATTCGAGGGAGAAAGGTGATCAGTTGTGACATTGTCACCTAAAATCGCTAACGGACGCATGGCAGTTAAACTCGGCTTGCCAGCCAGCGCACCTTGCCAGTAAGGAGGGCGTCGAATATAAGTACTGTGAGGACGCCAATCATAAAGCGGGGACGTTGGCTGAGTCGAATCCTGTAGCTGAAACATTTGAATATACACGTGCTGATATTGCTGCGGCTTAACGCAGCTCTCGACCACGGCATCAATCTCTTCATCACTC
Source organism: Vibrio sp. 2017_1457_13 (assembly GCF_030851525.1). NCBI lineage: Bacteria > Pseudomonadati > Pseudomonadota > Gammaproteobacteria > Vibrionales > Vibrionaceae > Vibrio > Vibrio sp. 2017_1457_13. The sequence continues at coordinate 374,923 of NZ_VHTA01000001.1, read as the reverse complement.
GGCCAGATATCCGCTAAGTAAATCGGGTTGCCCTGACTGTCCACACCAAGCGCATCTCGCTCAATATCAAAGCGAATGCTGCCAGCAATCGCGTAGGCGACGACCAGCGGTGGTGACGCTAAAAAAGCGTGTTTGGCATGAGGATGAATCCGCCCATCAAAGTTACGATTACCAGATAAGACTGCAGTGGTATAGAGATCACGGGCAAGAATTTCTCGCTCAATGGCCGGATCCAACGCACCGCTCATTCCATTACAGGTTGTACAAGCGTAGCCAACAATCCCAAATCCTAGCGTTTCAAGTTCGGTTAATAAGTTGGCTTCTTCTAAGTACAGTTTGGCGACTTTAGAGCCGGGCGCAAAGGAGCTTTTCACCCAAGGCTGACGTATCAAGCCACGCTGATTGGCTTTTTTAGCAAGTAATCCCGCCGCGACCAAATTGCGCGGATTACTGGTATTGGTGCATGAGGTGATCGCTGCGATGATCACCGCCCCATCAGGTAAGCCGAATTGAGTACTCTCTTGTCTTAGCGTATGGGCGATACCGCGCTCAACCAATTGTGAGGTAGGTAAACAGCGATGGGGTTGAGAAGGCCCAGCCATGGTGCGTTCGACTTGAGAGAGATCAAAGGTTAAGACTCTTTCATACTGCACCTCGAGCAACTCATCAGCCCATAAGCCAGTCTGTTTAGCGTACTGCTCAACTAACGCGATTTGATCTGGTTCGCGGCCCGTGAGCTGAAGATAACGTAGCGTTTGCTGATCGATATAGAACAAACCCGCGCTAGCACCATATTCTGGCGTCATGTTGGCGATGGTGGCGCGATCGCCAATCGTCAGTTGATGGGCTCCTTCACCAAAAAATTCTAAATAGGCTGAGACCACTCGCTGCGTACGCAAAAACTCGGTTAATGCTAATACAATATCGGTCGCGGTAATTCCAGCTTGGCGCTGGCCGATAAGCTTTACCCCGACAATATCCGGTAAACGCATCATCGATGGTCGGCCGAGCATGACGGTTTCCGCTTCTAAGCCGCCAACACCAATGGCAATAACCCCAAGAGCATTAATATGAGGGGTATGGCTATCGGTCCCCACACAAGTATCAGGGAAGGCAACGCCTTGCTTCAGTTGGATGACTGGCGACATTTTTTCTAAATTGATTTGATGCATAATGCCATTGCCAGCGGGGATCACGCTGACATTTTTAAACGCGTGTTTGCACCATTCAATGAAATGAAAACGGTCTTCATTGCGTCGGTCTTCAATCGCACGATTTTTTGCTAAAGCATCGGCGTCAAAACCAGCGTGCTCGACCGCTAATGAATGGTCAACAATCAATTGCGTTTCGACGATGGGGTTGACTTGCGCTGGATCGCCGCCTTGCTCAGCAATCGCATCACGTAGTCCGGCTAAATCAACCAAAGCGGTTTGACCTAAAATATCATGGCACACTACACGCGCAGGATACCAAGGAAAATCCCGATCTTGCTTACGCTCAATCAACTGTGTTAATGCTGACGTAAGTTGCTCACCAGGACAACAGCGCACCAGATTTTCGGCCAGTATCCGCGAGGTATAAGGCAGCCTCTGATACGCATCAGGCTTGATGGCGTTAATCGCTGCGCGAGCGTCAAAGTAATCTATCTCGGTTCCGGGTAAGGTTTGTCTAAAACGACTCTTCATTCTCTTTCTTTGATCCTCAATAATCCATTACAGCGAGTGACAGTGTCACGATTAGCCACGCTGGTCTATAGGAACCCAGTCTTGAGGCTCGGGCCCAATATAGTCTGCGCTTGGACGAATAATCCGATTATTAGCCCGCTGCTCAAATACATGTGCAGCCCAACCCGTTAAACGGCTCAGCACAAAAATTGGGGTAAAGAGTTTGGTTGGAATTCCCATAAAGTGATAGGCCGAAGCGTGGAAAAAATCGGCATTACAAAATAAATTTTTCTCGCGCTGCATCACAGCTTCCACTCGTTCAGAAACCGCATAAAGATGGCTATCGCCCACCTGCTCGGATAAGCGCTTAGCCCACTGCTTGATCAAGGCATTACGTGGATCGCATTCACGGTAAATCGCATGCCCAAAGCCCATGATGGTCTGCTTCTCCGCCAACATCCACAGCAGATGTTGCTCGGCTTGCTCTGCCGTCGTCCACGGCTCTATCATCGCCATTGCCGCTTCATTGGCTCCACCGTGTAGTGGCCCACGCAATGAACCAATCGCGGCCGTGATACAAGAATGCAGATCAGACAAGGTCGACGCGCACACGCGAGCAGTAAAGGTTGACGCATTAAACTCATGCTCAGCGTATAAAATTAGGGAACAATGCATAACTTGTTTAAACAACTCACTCGGCGCTTGATCGCTGAGCATTGCCAAAAAATAGCCACCGATAGAATCTTCATCGTATTGCTGAGTATCAACCCTGACTCCGTGATGACTGAAACGATACCAATAAGCAATGATGGCAGGAAAGAGAGCTAACATTCGCTCGGCACTGGCTAACTGCTGAGCAAACTCTTGCTCTGGTTCGATATTACCCAACATCGAGCAGCCAGTGCGTAAGACATCCATCGGATGAGCCGTCGCGGGGATCCGCTCTAAGACCTCGGTGAGCGCGGGAGGTAAACTTCGTAAATCCATCAAACGCGCTTTAAAGTTGTCTAACTCACGCTGAGTCGGTAAGTGCCCAATCAATAATAAGTGAGCCACTTCTTCAAATTGAGCATGGTTGGCTAAATCGGTAATGTCATAACCGCGGTAGGTCAAACCAGTACCGGTTTTACCCACCGTACACAGTGCCGTGCTGCCAGCACTTTGACCACGTAATCCCGCGCCTGCGGATGAGGGACAAGACATAATGATGAACTCCTTTTCGCATTAAGTTTGGTTGATTCAAGGTTGGAGGTTAAAGCGACAATCCTCTTGTCGCGATAAACCACCTCATTGTGCTTATCATTCCAGCGTAGAAAAGCTTAAGATTTGCCTTTTGAAAATAGCGTATCCAGCGTTTGCTCATAGGCGTGATAATCGAGATAGTGGTAAAGCTCCTGACGGGTTTGCATCCCGTCTAATAACGCCTGTTGATGCTCGTTGTCCAATAGGTGGCGGTAAACGGTTTCTGCAGCGTGGTTCATGGCACGAAACGCACTGAGAGGATACAAGGCCATGGCAACGTTAACTTCCGCCAATTGCGCTTTGCTATACAGTGGGGTTTGCCCGAACTCGGTCATATTGGCAAGAATCGGTACGTTTTTTCCGGTTGCCGATTGTAATGCCAAAGCGAGCTGTTGATATTGATCCAATTGCGTCATCGCTTCGGGAAACAACATATCGGCCCCCGCCTCAACATAAGCAATCGCTCTTTCAATGGCTTTGTCCATACCCTCGTTGGCCAGTGCATCAGTACGCGCCATGATCACAAAATCATCATCGTGACGAGCATCGACCGCAGCTTTGAGTCGGTCAACCATCTCCTGTTGGCTAACAATGGCTTTATTTGGACGATGGCCACAACGTTTTTGAGCCACTTGATCTTCCAAATGAACCGCCGCCGCCCCTGCTTTTTCCATTAGCTTGATCGTCCGAGCAATCGAAAACGCGCCGCCAAATCCGGTATCAATATCCACCAATAAGGGTAAATCACAAGCATTCGTGATCCGCTCAACATCGATCAGTACGTCATTTAATGCGGTGATGCCAAGATCCGGCAATCCATAGGATGCATTGGCGACGCCTGCGCCGGATAGATAAATAGCCTGATGGCCGATCTGTTTAGCCATCATCGCGCAATACGCATTAATCGTACCGACAATGGGCAAAGGTTGCTGCTGGTGAAGGGCAAGCTTAAATTTAGCTCCCGGACTGATGCTCATAAACACTCCTTAGTATGGCTGTCGAGCTGAATTTGCTGTTCAATTAAACGCCGGCGGTAAGCAATATGTCTACGCATCAACATCTCCGCCAACTCTTCATCACGGTGACGTATCGCCTGCAGAATAAATTTATGCTCTTCAAGGGCGGCAATCGGTCGAGAATGAGAACGAGGCGATTGATATCGATACATACGCAGCAAATGGTAAAGCTCATCGCACAGCAACCGAATCAATTGTGGGTTACGACTGGCTTGAATGATTCGATAGTGAAAGTCAAAATCACCGTATTGATGAAAATAGCCCGCCCCATCGACTTGTTCGATATGACGAGAATGCGTGATAAGTAGTTGCTCTAAGCTAGACAATTCGTCTTCGGTAATATGACGCGCCGCTAAACGAGCCGCCATTCCTTCCAACGCTTCTCTTACGCCGTACAGATCCACCAGCTTTTCTTGACAAAGCTTAATCACTCTGGCCCCAACATGAGGAATACGCTCGATTAAACCTAAGCCTTCAATCCGCATCAGCGCTTCACGTAAAGGCCCTCGACTGACCTGAAAATGTTTAGCTAACTCAGGCTCAGAGATTTTACTTCCAGGAGCAATGTCGCCAGAGACAATCGCCTCTATCAAAAACTCAGTTAAACTTTCCGATTTAGTATGTTCTTTTTCGTTATCTGCGTGTTTATTCACTTGGCTCTTCTACCTTGCATAAGTCATTACGCTGAGCTCATCAAGCTTATGGGTGGTTAATACGAACAACCTCAACTTGCTGATACCGCTTACCATAAACAACCAATTGTCGACAATCAAGTAAATCGACGACAATTTAGACTAAGGTCGCACAAAAAAACATCGCAATAACAATCAAAAAATCGAATAAAAACCTCTTATTTTAAGGGGAAGTTAACTGTTATTGATTATTACATCGCATTGTCGATTTATCCCAATGAAACATTGTCGACAATCAATGAGTCATACTTAAAGATGAACCCACGATTTCTTAGATCAGCAAACAGGGAAAATACAAAAAGCAATTGGCATATGCTAATTACTAGCGCACAATATTCACTTCTCACTCTTCTCTCACCACAATAGGAATATTGATATGATCTATGCCATTCCCAGCCAAGGTCAAAAACTCAGTCCCCATTTTTCCAAAGCATCCGAATTTTTATTGATTAACTCTGTGACCGAGCAGCAAAGTGTTGTCATCACTGAACCTCATGACCCAGCTCAACGCTGCGCTCAAAAAGCGGCGCTGCTTGAGCTGTTACGGCAACATAAAGTCGATGCTGTAATCGTAAAAAATATCGGTCAGGCGATGCTATCGACGCTATTTAAGCTAGGTATCAAAGTCTTCGCCTATCCAGCTCGCCGCTCATTGGCTCAGCTAACTCTTACTGAACTTCAGGAAATCACTGAGCTGGCTTACGCTCGTCCTTCGATTCATAAAAATCAGAAATCCTGCCAAACAAAGCAAGGTTGTCATTCTTCGCAGGCAAGGACTAAACTCAACCCAACAACGTTAAAAAAGTTACAGCGTATTTTTACGATTCACCGCTAACCCATACGAAACACAAAAGGAGTCATAAACATGGTGTACTTGATCGCTTTTGGCGTTTTTCTATTGATGGTGCTCTTAATGAGCATTGGCGTGATGGCTCGGCGAAAACCGATTCAAGGTAGTTGTGGCGGTCTAGCAAAGGTTGATATTGATAAAGTCTGTAATTGTAAGACACCGTGTCAAGATCACACTAAATCGACTCAAACCGACGAGCTGAAATAGCAAAAATAGCAAACTCAGCGTGAGCTAATCATCACGCTGAGTTGAGGTTAAATTTAGCGTACGCGAGTTAGCACCACGTTTTGATCCAACTCTTGATGCCACTGCGTGTAATCCAACCCTTTGTCAAAAATAAATTCTGTCACTAGTTGTCTAACACAGGCGATCAACGCTTCTGCACTCCATGGTTTATCAAAATAACGGTTGATGCCTGCGGTGTTTATCGCATTAATCGTATCAGAGTGGGTCGCTTGTCCAGTGAGTAAGACCTTTTTCGTGCCGATAAAACGAGGATCTTGTGTGATCTCGCTGAGTAGTTCAATCCCCGTTTTTCCTGGCATCACATGATCGGAAATAATCAGAGCAATAAACTCACCTTCAGCGTCTAATTCGTCCATCAATTGCAGTACTTCATTTGCTGATTCACAATCTTCTATCTGCAACCAACTCGCTAACGGTTGCAAGTCTTGCAACACCGCACTGAGCACTTCCCTTTGGTCATCGACACAAATAATATTAAGCTTCTCCATATCCATCCTCGACTGGTAGTTTTATCCTGAAAATCGTTTTCTCATGATTGCTTTTGACAACCGTAGTTCCGCCATAACTGGTCACGATACGCTTAACAATCGCCAACCCTAACCCAAGACCAAACGACAACCCCTCTTTTTTAGTGGTAAAACTGGGCTGAAATATTCTCCGCCGCGTGGCTTCATCAATTTCTGGCCCATTATTGGCAATGGTGATCAAAATGCGTTGTTTATCATAACGAGTATGGATATCTATTTCCGGATGCTCGGTTTGGAGCATCGCATCACAAGCATTTTTAATGATATTCACCCATACTTGTACCCATTCGGTCTGCGACCCCTTTAAGATTGGTAATCCGCCGGGACGCATCCGCACCGAGACTCGACGTAAATCACTTTGCAATAATGCTAATGCCCGATTTAGTGTGTCATTCAGATCCAACTGCTCATCAAAATGGATCTCGCTACGCCCTAATTGTTTAACCGATTTAACGATCCCAACCACATGTTTCGAGGCAACACGTAAATCGTGTAAATCACGCCCCATTTGCCAATAGCGAATCGCTAAATGTGGATTGGCCAGCCAATGAGCGGACAGTGTCTCCTCCGGTACTGCCCGAGCTAATTCACGAGCGAGATTTTTCGGCAATTGATAGCGCTGCGCAAAGTGTGCGCCACGTTCGCGCGCTTCACTCGACGACACTTTTTGCCCATACAGCAAACCAAAATCAAAAAACTGACTGGCTTCGGGATGCACTTCATGCAACAACTCGATAAATAAGCTTTCTAACCGTTCTGTTTTACTGCTTACCACGCCAATTGCGTTGTTCAATTCATGAGAAATACCAGCGGCTAACTGACCTAAGGTCGTCATTTGTTCCGCCATATGTAACCGCTCAAGCGCCTTTTCTTTGGCAACCGCTTCTTGCATTGCGCGTCGTTGACGACGCGAAAGCTCAGCCACAATCACGGGCATAAACTGGGTACTCAGCGGACCGAACTGTTGTGGATCAATCACTGGCGTATGTCGGTCAATCCAACCGAGCTCAACATCAGTTTGCGCAATCACTGTGGAAGACGCTATCCAATGACCAGAAAAAAAACTGTGTACACCGATAAAGGCACCCGCTGAGGCCGAAAAAATCGGAATCGCCTTCCCCTCTTTTTCTCTAAATTGACCGAGTAGCTCACCTGATTTTACGTAATAGAGGCGATCGTTATAGCCATTTTGCTTAAGAATTATCGAGCCACTGGGTAAACAGATGCAGCGCTGAGCATGAGTAAAATAACGCTCAACTAATACCTGCATCTGCGGATCCATGTTTTCCAGCATCATTAATTAACCAATGTGTCCAATAAAGTGTAAAAACCAAATCATCACAAAACTCATCAACACACCAACAATACCAAGGATAACGCCAACTCGTGCCATTTGATGACTTTGTACATGACCGGTCGCATGAGCGAGAGCATTAGGCGGAGTACTGATCGGCAGTGACATCCCTAGCGAAGCTGCAAAAGTAACGACGAGAATTAAAGTTAACTCACCGCCCAATGGGGTAAGCGATACCATAGAGGTACCCAATGCCGCCATAATTGGCATCAATAAGTTTGCTGTCGCGGTGTGCGACATAAAATTCGCCATCAATAAACATAAGAACGCCGCACCAAATAACACGACATAAGGCGAGTAATGATCAAAAGGAATGCTATTAACCACTAATTCCGCTAATCCTGTTTTATCAAGCGCTAAACCCAGCGCTATACCACCAGAGACTAACCACAACACATCCCAGGAGATTTTTTTCAAATCTTCTTTATTGATGATCCCTGTCACCGAGAACACCGCAACCGGAATTAACGCCACGGTATAAGAGTCCATGCCATGCGTCGATCCCATTAACCATAATAAAATGGTCAGTGTGAAGGTGAGATAAACCACCATCGCTTTCGGCGTTTTAAGAAATTTACCTTTAATACTTAATTCAATGGTTTTTTGTTCTGCTCGATACATAAATCCAATCAGCACCCAAGCCAGCGCCATTAATACGATCACAAAAGGCACACCAAAAGCCATCCATTCACCAAACGTGATTAAGTTATCGCCCACCAAATATTTTAAGGCAATTGCGTTCGGCGGCGTTCCAATGGGTGTTCCAATGCCACCTATATTAGCGGCAACCGGAATCGATAAGGCGAAAGCAATTCTGCCCGGATCCTTCGGGCCAAAAACGGCGATAACCGGCGTTAAAATCGAGAGCATCATGGCGGTGGTTGCGGTATTGGACATAAACATTGAGAAAATACCGGTGATCAGCATCAAACCTAACATCACAAATTTAGGATTTTGACCGAAAGGCTTGAGTAATACCCTTGCCAAGTTGACGTCTAAACGGTACTTAGTCGCCGCCATGGCTAAGAAAAACCCGCCGAGAAATAACATAATGATCGGACTAGCAAAAGTCGCCATGATGTCACTATGTTTTAATAACCCACCAAATTCCGGAAGATGCTGGTTACTTTTAAATAGCCACAAGCCTTTATCCGATAACATCAGTAGTTCTAAAACAATGATCACCACTGAAGTGGCATAAATCGGGATCGGTTCAAATACCCACAATAAGGCCGCTAACAGGAAAATCGCAATCACTCGCTGTTGAATAATGGTCAGCCCCTCAAAAGGAAACGCAGAGAGGGGTAAAAGGAGGATCAATAAGGGAATCGCTAACGGGACAATGTACTTAATATAGGGGCGTATCATAGTTACTCTTCCTGAGACAATGTGCATAAAAACCACGAATAATGGCCAGATCGCTTATCCACGACCCGTTGATAACTATTGTTAGTTAATAACTTTTGTTAGTTAATAACTCTTGTAAGTTAATAACTATTACAAATAGTTACAGTTCGAAGCCACCATGAATTATGCCTATACCTGAAAGAAATACTTAGGGGTAGATCAACGAATATCTATTAGTTTCAATCACTAGCGCGGAAAATCAGCAAAACCTCGTCCTGATCTCATCTTGTGAGGAAAAATTTTTTAGTCACCAGCTCTCTTTTTGATGATTTATTGACTATTTTTATAACTAGCAACACAGGTAATAAAAATAGTGATAAAATACACGATTAATTGAACCAAAGTCACAGATTATGGATATCTAACAAATCATCGTTGGATAATAAGTGCGCAAGGGAGTTGTGTTTGGTGCCAATCCAATCCACCCAATGTAAGGTAGCTTATTCATGTTTTTAAAAAATATGTCGATTAGCAAAAAATTAGCCAGCGGATTTGGGCTCATTGCTCTTATCAACATTTTATTTGCTTGGTTTTTACATACAGAACACCGTGAGATTAAAAATCAACTCATTAACTTTACCGAAGACACCTTCCCCGCTTTTGAAGCGGTCGATAATATTGGTGATAAACTGTCTTATTGGCGTCGCACTCAATTTGCTTCATTACTTTCTAGCGATCGCAGCGATATTACCAATCGACTCAATCAAAGCCGTCAATTTCAACAAGAAATCGAGGCGGAGTTAAAGAAATACGGGCAAGATATTTGGCCCGGTGAAGAAGAACGTATCTTCAGTCAACTGATGCGTCATTGGCAAAGCTACAATCAAACCATGGTTGAATTCAATCAGGCATTAGCAGCCAACGAGCAGATTAAAGCCTTGGATATTTTAAACCGTTCTAATCAAGATTTTCGTCAAATTGAAGCCAATATAGAAAAACTCGGCGCTATCCTTAATCAGGCTATGGACGGCAATAAAGACTACATCCTTAAAGCCGTCAATCGGATTGATGTGAGTTCGAGTATCATCAATATCGCGATCTTAGTTATTATGGCGCTGGTTACCTATTTTATAACGCAGATCATTTGCGGGCCATTAAAGTTAGTGGTCGCACAATCGAATGCAATTGCCAAAGGTGATTTATCACAAAAACTCAATCGACAAGCGATTGGCAATGACGAGCTCGGTGAGTTGGCCGATGCCTCGATGGTTATGCAAGACAATCTTCGTCAATTAATTGAAGAGACCATTTCAGCAGTGACCCAACTGAGCAGCGCAGTAGAAGAAATGTCACAAATTTCCTCTCAAGCAGCTCAGGGTATGCAAGAGCAGCAAGATCAAATCACACAAGTGGCAACGGCCATGAGTGAGATGAAGGCGGCTGTCGCTGATGTTGCCAGTAATACCGAAAACTCGGCGCAAGAAATTGATACCACCAATAAACAAGTTCAAGAAGGCGCGCGCGACAATAAACTGATGGTTAACGCTATCGGCCAAGTCGCAGAAATCATTACTCAAACGGGTCAAACGGTTTCTGAACTTGAACAACAATCCAATCAAATCAATATGATTGTCGATGTTATTCGTGGTATTGCCGATCAAACCAACTTACTTGCACTCAATGCAGCCATTGAAGCGGCCCGCGCTGGTGAATCTGGTCGAGGCTTTGCCGTGGTGGCCGATGAGGTTCGTACTCTTGCCGGACGTACACAAGATTCGACGGGTGAAATTACCTCTATTATCGAAAAACTGCAAAACATGGCCAAACAGGCCAAAGAAGGTACTGATCGCTCATGTTCAAGTATTGATAACTGCGTTGAACAAGGTAACCATTCACAACAACTCATGCACTCTATCGAGCAATCTATTGCTCAAGTGGCCGATATGGGGGCGCAAATTGCCAGCGCTTGTAGCCAACAAGACTCGGTGGCCGATGAGTTAACGCGTAATATAGAAAATATTCACCACGCCTCTCAAGAAGTGGCTCAAGGTGCCAATCAAACTGCACAAGCGTGTACCGAATTGGCACAACTATCGGTATCATTACAAAATTCGATGATGCGTTTCAAACTTCAGTAAAATACGTTATTCTAACAACCGTTTAGAATACTCTATAAAACGCCTACTCTCTAAACAGACAGTAGGCGTTTGTGTTGTTGGGGCGTCGTTTATCTTCGCGGACTTCCCTTCCGTTTGTTTTTTCAAACGCCCATCACAGATTAAACGCCTATTCTAACGCCTTATCAAAACACTCTGAGATTCTCGCTATACTGATTGTCATATGAAGTTAAGCGAAATTCGATTTTTAAATTTTATGCCCCCCGATTTGGAGACATTATGCATTTTAAAGCTACGCTACTTTCTATCGCTTTGGCGAGCACCTTACCTTCTTTTCTCAGCCATTCTGCTCCATTAGCGCTTGATACTACCGTCCCTTCTGCTGAGCAAATCGCGCAATCCAATGCTTGGCTCGAAATCAACCTAGGTCAATTTAAAACCAACATTGAACTATTTAAATCACACATTAACCCAAGCAGTAAAATTTGTGCAGTGATGAAAGCTGACGCTTACGGTAATGGCATCCGTGGTTTAATGCCGACGATCATCGAACAAAGCATTCCTTGTGTCGCCATCACCAGTAATGCTGAAGCCCGCGCGGTACGCGAAAGTGGCTTTCAAGGTCAACTGATGCGTGTTCGTTCTGCAACCATTAACGAAATTGCCGCTGTCGCCGAGCTGAACATTGAAGAGTTGATCGGCACCAAACAACAAGCGATGGATCTTGCTCAATTAGGTCAGCGTTTAGGTACGCCTATCAAAGCGCATTTAGCGTTAAATGATGGTGGTATGGGCCGTAATGGCGTTGATATGAGCCATGAAAAAGGGAAACAGGAAGCGCTCAGCATTACTCAGCAAAAAGGCTTACAAATTGTTGGGATCATGACACATTTTCCCAATTATAATCCGGATGATATTCGTGCCAAATTAGCCACCTTTAACCAACATGCTAATTGGCTGGTTGAGCAAGGGCCATTGAAACGCGAAGAGGTTCAGTTTCACGTTGCTAACTCATATACGGCGCTCAATGTACCCGAAGCTCAATTGGACATGGTTCGTCCTGGTGGCGTGTTGTATGGCGATTTACCAACCAATCCAGAATACCTCCCTATTGTCTCATTTAAAACTCGCATCGCGTCACTGCATCACCTACCAACAGGTAAAACCGTAGGTTATGACAGCACTCATATCACCGACAGTGACACCGTATTGGCCAATTTGCCAGTGGGTTATTCTGATGGCTATCCACGAAAAATGGGCAATAAAGCGCAAGTGCTGATCAATGGTCAGTGGGCAAACGTAGTCGGAGTTACCTCAATGAATACCACCATGGTTGACGTCTCTACTATTAAAGGCGTTAAACCTGGACAAGAGGTAGTACTGTTTGGAGCTCAAGGCAAAAAACAAATCAGTGTCGACGATATTGAAACGCATAGCGATCTTATCTTCCCTGAGCTTTACACCATATGGGGCACGGCTAATCCGCGTTTTTACGTTAAGTAGTGGAGTTAAACCTATCTTATCTACTTGTCAGGCCAGTGAGTCTTTGAGGCGTTGATCCTTTTCTAGATTCACTCAACTACCAGTCCCCTTATTTCTATCGATAAGGGGACGATTACGCTCAGCGACCATGATGAAACTTGCCAACAAATGTTGTTTAGACGTTTGTAGCAAAAGAAAATTCATATCCTGTTACCATTGCCATTTGTTTTATTTCAGGCAGAATAACCCTTCTTTAGGCTGACCTCGATCGCCTCACGCTATCCTAGCGAATTCCAGCAATAACGGACTGTCTGTCCAATATATCGCTGGGAAACCTTTTAGATTACCCACTTCAAGTAAAAGAGTATATGACCCAGAAATCACCCGTTCTTTTTGCGGTAGGTTGCCTACTGATCGCAATGATGGCTATACAATCAGGCTCCTCAATCGCTAAACAACTGTTTCCTATCGTCGGTCCTGGTGGAACGGTTGCCCTGCGCGTGAGTATCTCTGCTTGTATTTTATTGCTCATTTTTCGCCCGTGGCGATTATCGTTAAGCCTTGCGCAGTGGCGATCGATGATCATCTACGGAGCAAGTTTAGGCGGAATGCAAATCTTATTTTACTTTGCTATCGAACGTATTCCATTAGGGATTGGTGTCGCTTTAGAATTTACTGGCCCACTACTCCTCGCGCTATTTTCTTCAAAACGTAAGCTCGATTTGGTTTGGGTTGCTTTGGCGATATCTGGTATGGCGTTGTTACTGCCCGATATGCGGGGAGTTGATGCCCTCGATCCCATTGGGGTTGCGCTCGCATTGGCTGCTGGCGGTTGCTGGGCTGGGTATATTTGGTTTGGGCAACGAGCTGGTACGGTTGGTTCCGGTGGCATGACAGTCGCTATCGGTATGACCGTCGCGGCGCTGTTTATTTTCCCGATTGGCGCTTATAGCGCATCATCCACGATCTTTACTTGGTCAATACTACCGATGGCGATTACCGTCGCGATTCTATCTAGTGCATTGCCTTACAGTTTGGAAATGATGGCGTTAAACCGCCTATCTACCCAGCATTTCAGTGTACTAATGAGTCTAGAACCCGCCGTCGCCGCCATGGCAGGATTTATGATTTTAGATGAAAGATTAGCGCTATCACAATGGTTCGCTATCGGTATGATCATCAGTGCATCAATGGGCAGCACCTTAAGTGCTCAACGTAGGAAGACCGTCACTTCGTAACCCCTCAACAAAGAGAGAGCGTATTTATTTTGTTAATACACTCTCTCCTTTTTTGAAACTCAAAACGAACTCAACAGAGTCTACAAACGCTGACCAATTTTTACTGAGCCGTTAGTTTGAAACCATAATGCTTGCGCACGACGGCGGCCAATTAAAATCGGACCATCGTCGTAGAATAAAAAGTTCTTCCAATGGTTTTTAAACACCGACCATTTGGTTTCAATCACATTGTATTTCTCATAACAAAAATAAACCGTTACATCATCTTGCCAATCAATGTGTTCCAGTATCGCTGCTGGTAAAGCAGGATCATCACTTTCCCATGCTTCCATCCATGAGATGTCTTGCTGCCAACTCGCGGCTTTCTTGGGCCAGTCTTGCGAGCTAAAACGCTCAGCATCTGGACTTTGCGCACTGATGTTTTCTTTCCAAAACTGAGCTGAGCGTGACGGGCTCATCGGTTTTATCTGTGCTTGATCACTCTCGGACACGGGCATTGATTGATGCGTGAAAATCCATTTTCTTGAATACTGTTCCAAAGGCAAATACGACATGAGATGTCCTTAGACGTTAAACCAGCGCATGCTGGTAATAAATAAAATGAGATACCTAAATAAACGGCGAATGAAAAGTGACTTATCGATTGATTGAAGTACTGGCTTGCCAGTTTGGATTAATCAACGAAACCAGCACATGATCCTGCCATTGACCATTAATTAATAAATAATCTTTGGCTAACCCTTCTCGGATAAAGCCAACTCGCTCAAGTACCGCAGCACTGCGATGATTCGTTGGCATATAAGCCGCCATAATACGATGCATATTTTGTTGTTTAAACAAAGATTCACAGGCCATATGAAGTGCCCGAGTCATAATATAACGCCCTTGGGCAGACTCGGCTAACGAGTAGCCAACGTGACAAGCATAAAAGGGAAAACGCGTGACGTTACTGAACGAAATCGTGCCAACAATTTGTTGACTATTCACCTCAATGATTAAGCAATAGTATCCGAGAGCTAAACGATGCAACTCTTCCAGTTTGATTAATCTCTGCTGCCAACCGGTAACTTCAAAAAAAGCCGCTTCGCGTTGAGGCTCCCACGGTTTTAAATAATCACGATTAGTCACAAAATAATCAGCCAGTGCTTTAGCATCCGCTAATTGAGCACTGCGTACAAGAATCTCCCCATCACTGACCAACATCGCTGTTGTTCCCTTAGCCATTAACGTTTCCTAATCCCATAATCACGTAACTTATTGGCTATTGAGGTATGTGAAACATTCAAACGTTTAGCGAGTTTTCGACTGGATGGAAACGACTGGTAAAGCTTGTCTAAAATTTGTGATTCATAGTCTTTCATAATGTCATCAAGCGAGCCATCAAGGTTTACCGTCGATAAACTCAAGCCGCTACTGTCTACCGCTGGCAAATGGAAATAATCGACCTGCAATTGTTCGCCATCCATTTCTGTCAACGCACGCAACACCATATTGTCTAACTGGCGTATGTTACCTGGCCATGGATATTGCATTAACTGATCCACTAAACCTTCGGCGTATTGCGGCTTCACCATGCCTAATTTATGGCTGTGTTTGGTTACAAAGAGCTCCAAAAGCGGTTGAATATCGCTAGGACGCTCGCGCAGTGCTGGAATACGCAAGGTTAATACATTCAGTCGATAGAACAGATCTTCCCGGAACGTGCCTGAATCAGCCAATTCGGCCAAATTATGGCGAGTAGAGGCAATCACTCGGACATCGATATGAATTTCATGCTCTTCGCCAACTCGACGAAAGGTTCCGTCTTGTAAGAAGCGCAACAATTTGATCTGTAGATGAGGGCTCATTTCGCCAATTTCATCTAAAAATACCGTACCACCGTTCGCTTGTTCAAAAATCCCTTTATGCCCTTGTTGATGATTAAAAGAGCCCGGAGCATGCCCAAAAAGCTCCGTTTCTGCGACATCATCCGGCATAGAGGCACAGCTTAACACTAAAAAGGGAGCGGTAGAGCGGTGAGAACGGTGATGACAAGCTCGAGCGAGCATCTCTTTTCCGGTCCCCGTTTCACCTTCAATTAATAACGGCTGATCGAGCATAGCTAATTTTTTAGCATGATTTATCAATGCCTTATGGCGATTAGATACACCAACAAAATGCTCAAAACCTAGTGAATTGTGTATCGATAATCGATCGTGGCCATGTACTGTGGTGACCTTAGAACGTAAGATCATCATCGAGCTCGCTAACGTGGCATCATGGGCTGAATTACCAATATAAACTGGCATTAGCTCCATGGTATAGTCTAGCCCGTCAATCACAACCGCTTCACGAATCGGCGCTTTACTGCCATCGACCCAACGTGAAAAATTAAACAGCGGTAACACTTGAGAAATGGGCGTTCCGATCACTTCCTCACTGGGCTTATTCAAGAGTGCTAAGGCACTTTGATTGGCCATATCGACAAAGCCTTTTAAATCAATCGCTAATACGGCATCGGGTAGATTATTGAGCAAGGAAATCAGTTCAGTATTATGACGTTCCATCGGCATAAACTGAATTTTACGAACATCTTTGACGCCAGAAATACGGCGAATTTCCGCCATTAATTCACTGAAAGTATCAAAATCAATATCTGGGCAATTAAGATAAATAATGCCTATCACATCAATTTCGATACCTCGCAAATCGATTTTTTTTGAAGCGAGGATCTCAAGAAGCTCTCGGGTTAAGCCGAGTCTATCTTCACAAATGACTTCTAGACGCACTGAATGTTATCCTAAGCAGAAAGTGTCACGAAAAGTTGACAGTAGTTTCTATCAACCTCAGCACAGCGTCAAGTGATTCTCGTTAAATCCTCTGGCTTGCCCCAATACTTTCTGTAACCAAGCCAACAATGCGCTTCATAAAGCGAATTATTGGCTTACCAAAGCAGTAATTTTTGCCACGATTTGTTTACGTATTGCACTCAACTTAACCACTCGATTCTTTTGCCACGGTAATGGCCTAAGTAGCGAAATGGCTTTTAGACCTAAACGAGCGGTCAGTAGCCCAACTCCGAGCCCTTGACCTGCACGAGCAGAGAGTTTTTTAGTCAGATCCATCGATAACAGATCCATACTGGCATCAATGGCCAATTCACTCGCTCCTGCGACCGCCATGTTGACTAATACGGCTTTAAATAGCTGTAAACGAGACCAATAACCAAGCTCAATGCCATACACGTCTGCTAAACGATCAATCATCGTAAAATTACGCCAAGCGATCAATAACATATCCACTAAGGCTAAAGGACTGATCGCCACCAATACGGCGGCTTCAGTGGCATAGCGTGAGACGATTTGAGTGGCCTGTTTATCTTGTTCATTGACCACCATCGCATCATATAACTCGATGATTTCAGCATCGCTGTGGCTATTATCAATACTCTTCAACCAGCGTTGATAAGCACTACTATGCAAATTAGTGTGACTTTTATTGGCTAGCATCGTACAAAAAGCTTGTCCTTGCCCTAGCCCATCTTGCTGGATCAATTGCTCGGCTTGCTCTTGCACAGAAAAATGCTGACGTAAGCGACGCAGTGTCCACAGCTCCTTCCCTAAACGCCCAATACCCAAGCTCGCTAAGAGCATCAACAAAATAACCCAAGCCAGATCAAGCCAGTTAGCCGATTGGATCGCGGTATAAATACTCTCTATTGCTTGCCAACCGAGTAAGGTAGAAAAAGCAATCAATAGACTCACTACCATCCATTTTTTCTTCCGCTTAGGACGAATGACTTGTTCAAGCTGGCTCTCTAATTCGGTTTCCGGCGCTATGCTTGACTCGGTAATAAACCGCTGCTGATCATTAAAGGTCGCAGATGCAGCGATGACTGGTTCAGGCTCGGTTTGCTTGAGTGGTTGATTAAAAATTTGCTGATTTTTTAAATCCGTCATGTCAATTTATCCCCAATCAAGATCTCTAATGCTTTATCCATCCGAATGTGCTGACAAGGTTGATCATCGAGACTCGGCATAGGACGAAAAGCAATAAACTTAAACTTATGATGCTGCCAATAGTCAGGATGAGGCAGTTTTTTCGGGACATCTCCGGGGTATAGAGTGATCGGTTGCCCTTGCACATCGATCCCTTGAATAGCCGAAATTTTTTGATGATGACTCTCAACATAGCCCGATTGAGTCGCTCGAATCGACGCAAGACTGATACAACGCATCTCAATATTTTCGTAAGCGGCATGTTGCCAAGCCGGATGAATCATCTGCTGCAGCAATGACACCATATTCGGATGCTGATCAGGCGTCACATGATCGGCTTTGGTGGCCGCAAAAAGCACTTTATCGATCTTCGGTGAAAATAAACGGCTGAGTAAGCCACTGCGACCATAACGAAAACTGTGCATAATCTGTTCTAGCGCACAACGCATATCCAAAAACGCTTCATGACCCGCATTTAAAGGCGATAAACAATCGACCAAAACAATTTGCCGATCAAACGTAGCAAAGTGTTGTTTATAAAACGCCTTAACGACCTTATTTTGATACTCTTGATAGCGTGAGAGCAGTAATCCTAACATCGAGTTTTTTGCAGGTTTATTTTGTGGATCAACATGACGACAAGGAAAAAACTGCAACACCGGCGCTCCCGCAAGTTCTCCTGGTAATACAAAACGTCCCGGTTGAACCCAATGCAAACCATGCAACTTGCATTGATGAAGATAATCAGTATAAAGCGCAGCAATCTCGGCCAATTGCGCTTCATTCGCTTCTTGTTCAAGATCAAGCTTATCTATCGCGTTTAACCAAGGTTTCGCTAACTCTGCACGTTGACCATGTAACGCATTAAACTGCTGAGCCGACCAAGTATAAAAATCCAAATTTAACAGTGGTAAATCCAACAACCATTCACCAGGGTAATCAATAATATCCAGATACAAGGTTGCCGTGCTGCCCAGTAATTTTTTACTGCGTTTATGCGGGCGATATTTAATCGCTAAACGAATTTCACTGACATCGCGGGTAGGTACTGGCCAGTTTGGCGGATCAGCATGAAGCTGCTCCATCGCCTGATCGTAACTGAAACGAGGCACCATAAGATTACGTTGTGGGATACGCTTAGCACCAATAATCCGTTTATCACGCGCCGCGGCTAACAAAGGTAACTGATCATGCGTGGCCGTATGCAGCAGTTGATTCACTAACGAACTAATGAACGCAGTTTTACCTGCTCGCGATAAACCAGTGACCGCAAGACGAACATGGGCGTCTAAACCTCGGTGCAGAAGTGCACTCATCTCTTGACTGATTCGCTGCATAGCTTGTGGGTTCCCTCAGTAAATGTTGCCATTTTAGATCAAGATAATTAATCGTCTTCAATCAGTTTGTAAATGACAAATAAGCTTATTTGTAGCAAAACAAACAGAACACAACTAGTAATAACATATTTACTGTAAAAAATAGAAAGACCATGAAAAATCAGGTCATAACTTAATAACGCGGCTAATACGATAGCAACGACGATTTGTAGCAATCGAATAAAACGTGGCATGGTTTCTCCTCTGAAACTCTATTAACAATACTGGTTATCGGTTATTTCTCATCCTGAACTACTTTTTAAATCGCACTGATAGTCCGTTTGTCAATGGCGATTGTTCCTCGATAGTCACAACAAGATATGCATAGACCAGATAAAGAAAAGGTGTAGCGTTATGCTACACCTAATAGTCACTTGAGCTCAATTTGCTCACACATTTATTTAGCTCTGCTGAGTAGCTTCAGCAATTTTGACTCGCCAAGTATCCGGACCAATCTGATGAGCGTTGGCTCCGGTCGAATCCACTGCAACCGTGACTGGCATATCTTCCACTTCAAACTCATAGATAGCTTCCATACCGAGATCTTCAAAAGCGACAACGCGCGCTTTCTTAATCGCTTTAGCAACAAGATACGCCGCGCCGCCAACGGCCATTAAATAGACTGCTTTATTTTTCTTTATCGATTCAACGGTCGCTGGGCCACGTTCGGCTTTACCAATCATGCCCATCACGCCCACCTCTTCAAGCATCATATCGGTAAATTTATCCATGCGAGTTGAGGTTGTCGGTCCCGCAGGCCCTACGACTTCATCGCCAACCGCATCAACAGGGCCAACGTAGTAGATGAATTTATCTCTTAAATCAACGCCTTCAGGAAGTTTCTCTCCGTTTTGTAGCATAGTTTGTAGGCGTTTATGCGCCGCATCACGTCCGGTTAAAATTTTACCCGACAGCAATACGGTTTCACCGGTTTTCCATTGCTGAGTCTCTTCACGAGTCACCGTATCTAAATTCACTCGACGGGTATTCGCGCCCGCTTCCCAAGTAATTTGTGGCCAATCTTCAAGCTTAGGTGGGGTGAGTTCTGCAGGGCCACGGCCATCTAATGTAAAATGCACATGGCGAGTTGCTGCGCAGTTAGGGATCAAACACACTGGCTTAGAAGCCGCGTGGGTCGGTGCCGACTTAATTTTCACATCAACCACCGTAGTTAAACCGCCTAACCCTTGAGCACCGATACCGAGTTTATTGACTCGATTGAAGATATCTAAACGTAGCTCTTCTTCAGCATTTTGTGGGCCACGCGCAATAAGATCTTGAATATCAATATGTTCCATCAAAGATTCTTTGGCCAGCACTGCCGCTTTTTCTGCCGTGCCACCAATACCAATGCCGAGCATACCCGGTGGGCACCAGCCGGCTCCCATGGTCGGTAACGTTTTTTCCACCCACTCTGCAATATCATCAGAAGGGTTAAGCATTGCCATTTTGGTTTTGTTTTCACTGCCGCCCCCTTTGGCGGCAATTTGGATTTCTACTTTATCACCGGGGACCATATTAATGTGCACTACGGCAGGGGTATTGTCCTTGGTATTGATCCGTTTGCCCGCAGGATCCATCAGTACTGACGCTCGTAAAGGGTTATCTGGGTTGGTGTAAGCTTGACGAACCCCCTCGTCCACCATCTGCTGTACGGTCATATCGGTAGAATCCCATTGCACAGCCATACCGATATTAACGAAACAAGTGACGATACCGGTATCTTGACAAATAGGACGGTGACCCTCTGCTGACATACGCGAGTTAATTAAGATTTGCGCAATCGCATCTTTAGCGGCTTGGCTCTCTTCACGATGGTAGGCTTGTTCTAGCGCTTGGACAAAATCAAGGGGATGGTAGTAAGAGATGTATTGTAATGCGTCAGCGACACTGCTGATCACATCTTGTTGGCGAATTACCGTCATTGCATGCCTCATTATTGTTATGTGTTCACTAGCTGAAACCGAAAGCACAAGGTAAAGTCAGTAAAGCCAAAGGGCAACAAACGACTGAATTAAGCGCTACGATCAAGAAACAGCTTTCTTTCAGGCTTTTATGATACTCTTGCTTTCCTCTATGTGCTACGCAGTGAAGTGACCCATTGTCACAAATTACACAAATGAACGTTGAAGAAAAAAAACTTATTCAAGTGCAGCCCATCACTTACCAAACCGATCTCGCTCAACAGTTTTTTAATCGCATTGAGCAGCGACCATGGGCAATGCTACTTCGCTCTGCTTCGACCCAACATATCGATAGCCGATTTGATATTTTGGTCGCCAATCCCATTGCGACCCTAGTCACTGTCGGTAACGATACCACCATTCAGCAACCGAGTGGTGCGACATCATCACAACAAGACCCTTTTACGCTGCTAGCCGAGCTGCAAGAACGCTATTTACCCGCTGAGGTTTATCACAGTGAGTTGCCTTTTGTCGGCGGCGCGCTGGGCTATTTCGGCTATGATTTAGGGCGTCGGATAGAACCATTAGCAGAACAAGCACAACACGACATTGCTATGCCAGATATGGCGATTGGTCTTTATGAATGGGCATTGATCGTCGATCACCAACAACAAACTGCTTGCTGGGCTGGCATCAATATTGAGCAAGCTCAGGCTTGGTTTGCCTCGTTCGAGCCTCTCTCTCAGCCGCTATTTCAGCTCACCAGTGCTTGGTCATCGAACATGACCGCCCAACAATATCAGCAGAAATTCAATCAAATCGAAGCGTACTTACTTTCCGGTGATTGCTATCAAATTAATCTAGCGCAACGCTTTAGCGCGGATTATCAAGGTAGTGAATGGCTTGCCTATCAACGACTAGAACAGAGCAATCTTGCGCCCTTTTCTGCTTTCATTCGCTTAGAACAAGGCGCGATTCTTAGTGTCTCTCCTGAGCGTTTTTTGCAAGTGAATCAACGAGTGATTGAAACTAAACCGATTAAAGGCACTCGACCACGCCATCAAGATCCTCAACAAGATAAAGCACAAGCTAATGAGCTCGCGCAAGCCGCCAAAGATCAAGCTGAGAATTTAATGATTGTCGATCTGCTGCGTAATGATATTGGTCGTGTCGCTAAACCAGGTAGTGTTCATGTACCTAAGCTCTTTGAAATCGAGAGTTTTCCTGCAGTGCACCATTTGGTCAGTACGATTCGCGCCCAACTTGATGAGCAATATCAAGCGACGGACTTACTGCGTGCAAGCTTTCCCGGTGGATCGATTACTGGTGCGCCAAAAGTCCGAGCGATGCAGATTATTGAAGAATTGGAACCACATCGACGTAGCGCTTATTGCGGTTCAATTGGTTATATCAGCCGTCATGGCAAAATGGATACCAGTATTACCATCCGGACTTTGGTTGCGCATCAACACAAAATTTACGCTTGGGCCGGTGGTGGTATCGTCGCCGACAGTCAATGGCAAGCCGAATATCAAGAAACGTTAGATAAACTCAGCCGTATTCTGCCAATTCTTGAACAATAGGCTAAATTTATAAGAGATATCAAACGACTTGGAGTTGCAGCTAAGCGGCCAATCCATCGATTACTCTCAGCATTGAACTACGCTGTGATTCGGACGCTAACACGACTATCACTTCAAGTCGTAAATGAACATGATGATTAAGCAAACCGATGAGGGTGGATGATTCCATCGGACACCTTTTACCTAAGGAGAACGAGGCATGATCAGTAAACAACAACTGATGCAAGATTTTTTACTCAAAACCCCCGTTGGTTACCATGCCCAGTCACTCAACCGTGCAGCTCACTTACAGTCAGCCTCATTAAGAAAGGCCTCGGTATTGGTCGGGTTTGTCGAACGGCCACAAGGGCTCAGTGTTGTTTTAACTAAACGCGCCGCCCATCTTAAGCATCATCCTGGACAAATTAGCTTCCCAGGTGGAAAATATGAAGCGAGCGATGGCACACTTTATCAAACGGCCAAAAGAGAAGCGCACGAAGAGATCGGATTAGAAGCCAAATACATTAAGATCCTCGGTCAATTGCCTGAGCTTGTGACCATCAGCCAGTTTGCGGTGACACCAGTGATTGCATTCATTGATCCCCGTTATGAAATGTCAATTGATACTAACGAAGTCGAAGAAGTCTTCGAGGTTCCAGCCGCTTATCTTTTCGATCAAAAACATTTACTCAGTAATACCTTTTTAATAAAAAACTCCCTGCATAAAGTCTTCGCCTTACCATATAAACATCATTTTATATGGGGTATGACAGCACAAATCATCCAAGCGCTGCAAAAACACATTAATAGTGATAGATAGCCTTTGAAATGATTAATTTACGTACACCTCATATTATCACTGACCTATTTTTACCCAAAAAAGCAATCGTTTGCCTTGCTAGTTTATCATAAAATGACACCTTCAAATAACCTTAACCAACCCAACCATTAACAATTCCCACATGTGGCACAGTTTTTTCGTGATCAATCAGGGGTTTTTGACATATCATTCAACAAGCGCAAACAATTCATGATTTAGATCTATTTTTTATTGTAAAAAAACCTGCAAAATTGCGCTCGACTTATTTCCTGTTCCCAAAATGAGTAAATTAAACATGAATACAACCACAACGGTTACATCAGCCACACAATCCACTGGCAAGTGGACCTATAAAGATTTTGTATGGTCGCTTTCCCTTTTTGGTACCGCCGTCGGTGCTGGCGTTCTTTTTCTGCCAATCAAAGCTGGTGCGGGTGGCTTTTGGCCGCTTGTCATTCTTGCGCTTATCGCAGCACCAATGACTTGGTTTGCCCATAAAGGTCTCGCTCGCTTTGTTCTTTCTGCAAGTAACACTGACTCTGACATCACCGATACCGTCGAAGAACACTTTGGTAAAACTGGCGCCAACCTTATCACTTTTGCTTACTTTTTCGCCATCTACCCTATTGTTCTGATTTACGGCGTCGGGATTACTAATACCGTCGACTCTTTCCTCGTTCACCAATTTGGTATGGAATCCATTCCTCGCTGGTTACTCTCTGGCGCGTTAATTTCATTAATGACCGCTGGCGTTGTTTTTGGTAAAGAGTTAATGCTCAAAGCCACTTCAGCGATGGTTTATCCTCTGGTATTTATTCTACTGGCTTTATCTGTGTTCCTTATTCCTGATTGGAACACTTCCATGATCGAAACCTCTCCAGATTGGTCTACCGTTCCGCTGATTGTCTGGTTAGCTATTCCTATCATCGTGTTCTCTTTTAACCACAGTCCAATCATCAGCCAATTTACTAAATCACAACGTCAAGAGCACGGTGAGCATGCGGTCGTGAAAACCGATATGATCACTGCTGGCGCAGCAATGATGTTAATGGGATTTGTGATGTTTTTCGTCTTCTCAGTCGTGTTGTCTTTAACACCTGAGCAGTTAACCATGGCACAAGAGCAAAACATCAGTGTGCTTTCATACATAGCCAATGTGCATGAATCACCACTGATTTCTTATCTTGGTCCTATTGTGGCACTTGCGGCGATCACTTCAAGCTACTTTGGTCACTTCTTAGGTGCTCATGAAGGTTTAGTGGGATTGGTAAAATCACGCAGTCAAATGTCTGTTGGTAAAATCGATAAAATCTCGCTCGTGTTCATCGTGCTGACCACTTGGATTGTTGCAATCGTTAACCCAAGCATCCTAGGTATGATAGAAACCATGGGCGCACCAATGATTGCTGCTATCCTATTCATTTTACCGGTTTTTGCGATGCAGAAAGTGCCAGCGATGGCCAAGTTTAAAACTAAACTACCCGTACAAATATTCACAGTTATTTGTGGTTTTGCCGCGATTAGTTCTGTAATCTACGGCGCTCTTTAATCTCTACATCCGCGTATGAGTGAAAAGATACCTGAAGCTTGAAGAATAGCGTGATCAACCACGCGGTAACCTCAAACTAGACAGGTAAAATATAACAATAAAAGCCTCCCTTCACTAAGGGGGGCTTACTTTTGAGGCAATCAATATGATTAGTGTATTTGATATCTATAAAATTGGTGTCGGACCGTCGAGCTCACACACGGTTGGCCCAATGAAAGCGGGTAAACAATTTATTGATGATTTACGAGCAATGGGAAAGTTGCGCGACATCACTAAAATCACCGTGGATGTTTATGGATCATTATCACTGACAGGGAAAGGTCACCACACGGATATCGCCATTATTATGGGCTTAGCGGGTAATACCCCAGAAAAAGTCGATATCGATGCGATTCCAAGCTTTATTGCTCGCGTTACTGAAACGGAGCGCCTTCCTGTTGGCATGCACTGCCATACCGTTGATTTTCCTCGTGAAGGCGGCATGAATTTTCATAAAAGTAATTTGTCATTACATGAAAATGGCATGCAAATTCACGCTTGGGTTGATGATAATCCTGTCTACTCAAAAACCTACTACTCTATTGGTGGCGGGTTTATTGTCGATGAAGAAAATTTTGGTAAAGAGATTGAATCTCCAGTCCAAGTTCCCTATCCATTCACGAGTGCCGAACAACTTCTTGCTCAATGCCAAGAGCATGGCCTTTCTATCAGCACTTTAGTGATGGCTAATGAGAAAACCCTTCATTCAGACGAAGAGGTTCGTACTTATTTCGCCAATATCTGGCGCACCATGCGTGAGTGTATGGAACGTGGTCTCAATACTGAAGGCATTTTGCCGGGGCCTTTGCGTGTTCCGCGCCGTGCCGCTGCACTACGCCAGCAATTATTAACCTCTGAAAAAACCACCAATGATCCGATGGCGGTCGTCGATTGGGTTAATATGTACGCCTTTGCCGTTAATGAAGAAAACGCAGCAGGCGGTCGCGTGGTAACAGCACCAACTAATGGGGCTTGTGGCATTATTCCAGCGGTATTAGCGTACTATGACAAATTTATCCAAACCGTAACCGAGAAAGATTACATTCGTTACTTTGCGACCTCAGGCGCTATTGGTGGTTTGTACAAACGTAATGCTTCTATCTCTGGAGCTGAAGTGGGTTGTCAAGGTGAAGTGGGCGTAGCATGCTCAATGGCAGCGGCTGGTTTAGCTGAGCTCCTCGGGGGCAGTCCTGAGCAAGTGTGTATGGCCGCAGAGATTGCTATGGAGCATAACCTAGGTCTTACCTGCGACCCGGTTGCAGGGCAAGTTCAAGTACCTTGTATCGAACGTAACGGGATTGCTGCCGTGAAAGCGATTAACTCCACTCGTATGGCGATGCGTCGTTCATCGGCTCCCCGAGTCTCTTTAGACAAAGTGATCGAAACAATGCTTGAAACAGGTAAAGATATGAATGCTAAATATCGCGAAACCTCCCAAGGTGGATTAGCGATTAAAGTGATCTGCTAATCTTCCTCAACGATTGATCTTCCCAAGCCTGATACTTATGCATCAGGCTTTTTATTTTCCCTTTCTCCATCTTTACTTAGCTTTACCGAACCGCCGCTTGTTTTATCTCCAGATAACGTTATAAATGGTGATAATCATTCTCTTTTATATGCTGGTTCATTTTTACCATGTCATTCTCTATTACTAAAAAAACGACGCTTACGTTTTTGATCGTCATTCTTATTCTTATCGCAGTGGGTTATATCTTGTACCCCAAAAAAAATGCGACAACCTACGTTACCGACACCGTTCAGCGCGGTAACATCGAAGAAACCGTACTTGCTACCGGAATGCTACAAGCTTCAAAGCTAGTGGCGGTTGGCGCGCAGGTATCAGGTCAAATTGAGACACTGGCGGTCAATTTAGGGGACCCTATTCGACAAGGTGATTTAGTGGCTCAAATCGACAACCTGACCCAACAGAATAAACTCAAAGAAGCCCAAGCATCATTGAACAGTTTAAATGCCCAATACCAAGCCAAACAGGCATTGATTCGTCAAGCTCAAGCTGAGTTTAACCGACAAAAAGCCATGCTGGCAGAAAACGCTAGCTCACAAGCGGATTACGAAGCCGCTCAGACATCGCTTGCTGTGTATATTGCAGAACTTAAACAACTCAAAGCTCAGCAAGAACAAGCAAAAATTAGCGTAGATAGCGCCAACCTCGACCTCAATTACACCACCATCCGAGCGCCAATGGATGGGACGGTGGTTTACAGTGCCGTTGAAGAAGGCCAAACCGTCAATGCCAATCAAACTACCCCGACAATTATTGAGCTAGCAGTACTCGATACCATGACCGTAAAAGCTCAAATATCCGAAGCCGACATCATTAAAGTCACTCCGGGATTACCGATCTATTTCACTATTCTAGGTCAACCGAATAAACGTTATTCCAGTACATTGCGTGCTATTGAACCCGGCCCAACATTAATGACTGGCAATGACAGTAACCTTTCTATCAGTAATGATGAGGCCATTTACTATCATGGTTTGTTTGATATTGATAACCCGGATGGGCTATTACGCATCGGTATGACGGCTCAAGTCACCATTGTTTTACACCGCTCAGAAAACGCACTATTGATCCCCGCTCAAGTGCTGATCAGACAGCCAGGACCAAAGCCTCGCTACCAAGTTCCTGTATTAGAAAATGACCAAGCCGTATTTCGTGATGTCAAAATCGGCCTCAATAATAAAGTCAATGTGGAAATTCTTGAGGGACTTAATGAAGGCGACACACTGATTTTAGGCATGCCAAATACACTCAATAACAACACGAGCCGTCGTATGAGCCCACCGGGGATGCGTTTCTAATGTCAGAAGCTTTATTAAACATAGTCAATGTTTCCCGCCACTTTACTTCTGGCGATGAGACGCTCACTGTCTTAAAAGAGATCGATCTAACTATCGAACGAGGTGAAATGGTTGCCATAGTTGGCGCTTCTGGTTCAGGTAAATCGACTTTAATGAATATCTTAGGTTGCTTAGATACACCAAGTTGTGGTGAATATTGGGTGAATGGACAAAACACCTCACAACTGAATTCTGATCAACTGGCTGAGCTACGCCGTGAATATTTCGGCTTTATCTTTCAACGCTACCACCTATTAGGGGATTTAGACGCCTTAGGAAATGTCGAAATCCCAGCTATTTATGCTGGTTACGATAAACAGACTCGCCATGAACGAGCACGCAAACTGCTTGAACGATTAGGACTAGCCGATCGACTGGATCATAAGCCCAACCAACTAAGCGGCGGTCAACAACAACGTGTTTCTGTGGCTCGAGCCCTCGTTAATGGCGGCGATGTCATTCTTGCCGATGAACCGACGGGCGCACTGGACAGTAAAAGTGGTTCAGAAATGATGCAACTGCTGCAAGAGCTACATAGCCTTGGGCACACCATCATTATCGTCACCCACGATATGCATGTAGCTCAGTATGCCGATCGCATTATAGAGATCAAAGATGGTGAAATTCTCAGTGATCGTATCAACCACTCGACCAGTGACACGGCACTTCAGCCACATGCCCATCATACTCCGCCATTCAAAGCCTCAACTCTCGGTCGTAACCAAAAGTGGCTCGACAATTGTTGGGAAGCGTTAAAAATGGCACTGTTAGCCATGTCAAACCATCGATTAAGAACCTTCTTGACTATGCTCGGCATCATCATTGGAATTGCTTCGGTAGTTTCCGTTGTAGCGCTCGGTAATGGCTCACAAAAGTCGATTTTAGAGAGCATTGCCGCCATGGGCACCAATACGATTGATATTATGCCCGGATCTGGCTTTGGCGATCGGCGTTCAGGGCGAATTCGAACGTTAACCGCAGAAGATGCCCAAGCGCTGCAATCACTGCCGTTTATTGATAGCGTCACCCCTACCGTCAATAGTTCCGCCACCATCAAATTTAGTAATCAATCGGTCACCGCTTCCATACAAGGAGTTGGGCCTGATTTTTTCCGAGTCCGTGGCTATGAACTCGCCAAAGGGCAATATTGGGATCAAACCAGTGTGGATAACTTGGCCCAAGAAGCTGTCATCGATCACAATACATTAACGGCTCTTTTTGCTGATGAGAATCCCATCGGTAAAGTCATTTTTGCAGGTAAGCTCCCCATCCGAATTATTGGCGTGACTGCGGCGAAAGAGAGTGCATTTGGCAATAACGACGCTCTCAATATATGGGTTCCTTACAGTACGATTAATGCACGAATGATGCGTCAAAGCCACCTTAACCGAATCACTGTACGCCTTGATGATAACATTCCTAGTGATGCGGCAGAGCAAGCGATTATCTCTTTGTTAACCATGCGTCATGGTACTAAAGATTTCTTTACGATTAATACCGACACCATTCAACAAAATATTCAAAAAACAACAGCGACCATGACCTTACTCATCTCCGCCATCGCCGTTATTTCATTAATTGTCGGGGGGATTGGCGTAATGAATATTATGCTGGTTTCGGTCACTGAACGTACCCGAGAAATCGGCGTTCGTATGGCGGTTGGTGCAAGGCAGAACGATATTTTGCGTCAGTTTCTTATCGAAGCTGTACTTGTTTGTTTGTGTGGTGGGATCGTCGGAATTGCCCTCGCCTATTTAATCGGCGTCGGTTTTTCCTCATTCGGTAGTAGTTTTACCTTGATCTATTCTACCGCTTCAATCGTCTCTGCCTTTTTGTGCTCAACATTAATCGGTGTTCTATTTGGCTATCTTCCTGCGAAAAATGCCGCTCAGCTAAATCCGATTGATGCGCTTGCCCGGGAGTAAACATGTTACCTGCAACTCAATATTCCAGCTTAGCTTTATCCATGTTGCTACTGCTTGGCTGTTCCGCTCACTATGATCTTGTAGAGCCTTCTGTTTTTATTGCCACTGACTGGCACACACCTCAACAAGAAACCAATACGGTGTGGGAAAGCCAGTGGTGGAAAAACTTTCAAGATCCTAAGCTTGATCTGTTAGTTGAGCGCGTCCTGTCCACCAACCACGATCTTGCATTGGCGACGCTCACTTTAAAACAGGCTCGCTTAAACGCGAATTTAGACAGAGATCAACAGATTCCCGATCTCGCCGCTGGGGTATCCGGTAACCGTTCAAAGGATCTCAATCATGGCGACACGTCTAACAACTATCAGGCTAGAATCAGCGTCAGTTATGAAGTGGATTTATGGGGTAAGCTTTCAGCGACAATAGATGAAAGTCAGTGGAAAGCCCTCGCGACGCAACAAGAACGAGAAGCAACCGCTCAAAGTTTAGTGGCAACCACCGCTCAACTCTATTGGCAAATCGGCTATTTAAAACAACGAATTCGTTTAAGTCAGCAAGATATTGACAACGCTATCCAAAACTTCAATCTTGCTCAAAGTCAATATACTCATGGCGCAACCTCACGCTTGACCGTATTAGAAACCAAACGCTCACTGGCTGGATTGGAAGCGGCACACCGTGATTATCAACAACAATATCGACAAGCCAGCAATGCCTTAGCTATTTTGTTTGAGCAAGATCCCGAACAAGCCGCTATTGAAATTGATCAACAACCCGCTCCGGCCTTGCCTGCTATTTCTGCAGGAATACCCGCGGAAGTTTTGGCACGTAGACCCGATGTCAAACAAGCCTTGTATCAACTTCAAGCTTTTCTGGCTGCCAAGGAGAGTACTCGCCGCAGCTATTTTCCTGCGCTCACACTAACTGGAGCTCTGGGTGGGTCATCGACGGAACTAAAAAAACTATTGAGCGATCCTATCGGTACTTTAGGCGCTGACTTAACTTTGCCATTTTTAAATTGGAATGAAATGCAGCTAAAGCGAGATATCGCACAAGTACAGTATGAATCGGCCATCATCAACTACCGTAAAACCTTGTATGCCGCTTTTCAGGATGTGGATAATGCCTTATCCGCCCGAGAAAATTATCAGTACCAAGCTGAAAAATTAGTTCAGCAATGGCAAAGCGCCGCTGAAGCAATGCGTATCTATCAAAGCCAATATCAGCATGGTGCTATAGAAATTAAGACGCTATTGGATGCCCAAGAAAACGAACGTAATGCTCGAGCCGCTTTACTGGAAAACGACTATCATCAACGAGTAACCTTAAGCACCCTTTATCGAAGCCTAGGGGGGCAGACGATCCTTATAGAGGAAGAGAGTTAGACCCTTTAGCCAAGCTAACAGCATAGCTTGGCTAAAAATCATCCCGTATACACACACCCAGCCGTACAGGTTTCTTTAATTTCGACCTTGCTGAGTAGCGGTAAGCTTGGTTTAAGTTGTTGCCAGATCCATTTTGCTAACACTTCGCTGGTCGGATTTTCTAATCCTTCAATGTCATTTAAATAGTAGTGATCCAAACGATCATAAATCGGTTGAAACGCCGCTTTGATCTCCGCAAAGTCAATCAACCAACCGGTATGAGCGTCCACTTCTCCAGCGACATAAAGACGAACTAAAAAAGAGTGTCCATGTAAACGACCACATTTGTGCCCTTCAGGCACATGAGGTAAATGATGGGCAGCTTCAAACATGAACTCTTTATAAATTTCGGTTTTCATCGTACAACTCAAGCTTAAAAAAAGAGCCGCCATACTACGGAATCTTGTTAAATGAAACAAGCCAAATCCAGTCAAGCACACCAACCAAAGGCGAGTATTATCCCCTAAACGGCTTGCTTAAATCGTAAATCATCATCAGTTTTACGGTAAGAATACGCCATTTATTCCATCAATTTAGCTTTTCGAATAAGAAATCAACAATCAGAGCATATTAAAGGTTGATGCGGACAAATTGACAGGTAATATGTGCCATTGAATTTGTAAAATTTTAGCCAACTCAATGTTTCGCTTTTTTCAATCAACTTGTTCAAATATGGTAACGGTATCTGTCTAAAAGACGCTAATAACTCACACGTTATCGTTATTTCAAGTCGTCAGGGAAGCAACACTTTTGAGTTGAGTTTTTACCTCAATGGAGACGATATTAACCATGACTTACGCGCCTGTAAAAGACGTATTAAGCGGCAAGCTTGCAGTAAACAGTGAAGTTACTGTTCGCGGCTGGATCCGCACACGTCGTGATTCCAAAGCTGGAATCTCTTTCCTTGCCTTATATGACGGCTCTTGTTTCGACCCGATTCAGGCCGTGGTCCCGAATTCACTCAATAATTATCAAGACGAAGTTCTCAAACTCACCACCGGATGTTCTGTAGAAATTACAGGTACGGTTGTTGAGTCTCCTGCCAGTGGTCAAGATTTCGAATTAGCGGCGACTGAACTGAAGGTTGTCGGCTGGGTAGAAGATGCGGAAACCTATCCGATGGCTAAAACTCGTCACTCTATTGAGTATTTACGTGAAGTTGCTCACCTTCGCCCACGCACCAACGTGATTGGTGCTGTTGCTCGTGTACGTAACTGCTTGTCTCAAGCGATCCACCGTTTTTATCATGAACAGGGCTATTTCTGGGTTTCTGCCCCGCTGATCACCGCTTCCGATGCTGAAGGCGCGGGTGAGATGTTCCGTGTTTCGACTCTAGATTTCGCTAACCTGCCTCGCCAAGAAAACGGTGAGATTGACTTTAACGAAGACTTCTTCGGTAAAGAGACATTCTTAACCGTATCAGGCCAGTTAAACGCTGAAGCTTACGCTTGTGCACTGAGCAAAGTGTATACTTTTGGCCCAACCTTCCGCGCAGAAAACTCCAATACTAGCCGTCACTTAGCTGAATTTTGGATGGTAGAGCCTGAAGTTGCCTTTGCTGATTTGCACGATGTGGCTCAATTAGCTGAAGATATGCTCAAGTACGTGTTTAATGCCGTACTTACTGAACGTCGTGATGACCTTGAATTCTTTGCTTCTCGCATTGATAAAGACGCGATTACTCGTTTGGAGCAATTCGTTCAATCGGACTTTGCACAAGTTGACTATACCGATGCGATTCAAATTCTACTTGATTCTGGTCGCAAGTTTGAATTTGATGTGGAATGGGGTATCGACCTGTCTTCAGAACATGAGCGTTATCTTGCTGAAGAGCACTTCAAAGCACCGGTGATCGTTAAAAACTATCCAAAAGACATCAAAGCCTTTTATATGCGTCTTAACGACGACGGTAAAACCGTTGCCGCTATGGACGTATTAGCGCCGGGAATTGGTGAAATCATCGGTGGTTCACAGCGTGAAGAGCGTCTAGATGTTCTCGATGCGCGCATGATTGAAATGGGCATCGACCCTGAACACATGAGCTGGTACCGTGACTTACGCCGCTATGGCACCGTTCCTCATGCAGGATTTGGTCTTGGTTTTGAGCGTTTGGTCTCTTATGTGACCGGTATGGGTAACGTACGTGATGTGATTCCATTCCCACGTACACCACGCAGTGCCAACTTCTAAATTTACTTTTCACCAAAAACCTTCGCTTCGCGGAGGTTTTTTTTCATTTTCCTTAGCGTGATGGTTGTCACTCTTCAATCAGAAAGGTATAAATACTGACAATCAATCTTCTCTCCGCACACGACTTGGCGCTATTGGTAAGCCGCCACAGTGAATGCTGCTAGCATCACGGCAAAGTCAAACACGAAGAGTATCACCTTAACTTTACATGGATGGACATTATGTTTGAAAAAGTTGTCGCAGCACCTGCTGACCCTATTCTTGGTTTAACTGAAGAGTTTAAAAGCGATCCTCGGACAGACAAAATCAACTTAGGCGTCGGTATTTATAAAAACGAAGCTGGTCAAACGCCTGTCTTGGCGACGGTAAAGAAAGCCGAAGCTGCGCTGCTTGAATCGGAGAAAACCAAATCTTATTTAACCATTGAAGGCACGGCTGAATATGGCCTAGCGGTACAGAAATTATTGTTTGGTGAGCAAGCCGACATCATTAATGCTCAACGTGCTAAAACCGCTCAAGCGCCTGGTGGTACAGGTGCGCTTCGCGTCGCGGGTGAGTTTATCAAACGTCAGCTTGGTGATGTCAAAGTCTGGATCAGTAACCCAACATGGGCCAACCACCATGGCGTATTTGGTGCTGCGGGACTTGAAACTACTGAATACACTTATTACAACGCCGAGAAAAAAGATAAAGATTTTCCAGCGATGCTTGCCGACCTTGAGCAAGCGTCTGCGGGTGATGTGGTTTTACTGCATGGTTGCTGCCATAACCCAACAGGGATTGATCCTACGTTAGAAGAATGGGAAATTTTGGCTAAATTGGTGGCAGAAAAAGGCTTACTCCCACTGTTTGATTTTGCTTACCAAGGTTTTGCTAAAGGAGTCGAAGAGGATGCCGCTGGGCTGCGTATTTTTGCTCAATACAATCCTGAAATTTTAGTCGCCTCTTCATTTTCAAAAAATTTCGGTTTGTATAACGAGCGCGTCGGTGCGTTTACCTTAGTCGCCGCCTCAGCCGATGTGGCTAATACGGCGTTCTCACAAGTCAAAGCGATTATTCGCTCCATTTACTCGAACCCACCAGCCCATGGTGCCGCCGTAGTCACCTACATTCTGCAAAACCCTGCCCTGCGCGCTGAATGGGAAGCAGAAGTCGCCGAGATGCGTGAACGGATTCAAGAAATGCGTGAACTGTTCGTTACTCGTTTACAAGAAATCGGCGTTAATGCAGATTTTAGCTTTATCGAACGCCAAAATGGCATGTTCTCTTTCTCTGGCTTAAATAAGCAGCAGGTTCAGAGACTGAAAGAAGAATTTGGTATTTATATTGTTGGCTCAGGTCGGATCAGTGTTGCTGGGATGACGAAAAACAACATGTCTCCTCTATGTGAAGGGATTAAAGTCGTTTTATAAATGGCTTATCTACCGACAGGTTGAGCAAACACAGCGATGAATATAAAGCCAAGCAGAAACAACCTCTGCTTGGCTTTTTTAATTGATATCGACATATAATGTTAATAATGAATTCGCATCGTTATGCCAACTTCATTGATATTTTGCAATTCACCATCTCGATAAGTGACAAGCCCACCTAACGCTAAGCGCTTACTCAACTGATAATCAGTTCTTAATGTAAACACGTATTCATCTTGCCAGTGATTATAATTTGCTTCGGCAAATAAACTTGCCTCCCAGTCGGGACGAATGAGGTAACGTAGCCCAATATCCGCGCCAAAAACGGAGCGAGTTTCATTATCGACCGTATAATCACTGCTGATCCTTAACATCCCCACTCGGGCATGACTAACCAGATCAAGCTTGTCGATTATTGACCAATGATAGCCAGCCCCAAATCGTAAACGGTACTGTTCGATCGTCTCGTCATTAGGATGATAAAAGCGAGCACTGTAATCGGAGATCAACAATACGCGTCGCTCGGCAAGTTGATGACTCACTCCTATCGACAGTGCTGTCGTATTATCACTTTTTCCAGCGGCGTATAAACCACTCATGGTTCCCGACGTCAGCTCTGCACTAAAAAAATCATACTTCAACCGCTGTTCAGCGTGAGAATTTTCCGCGTGTGCTAGCGGAAAAATCGACATCGCTATTATCAATACACTGGTTTTGTTCATCGCCATACCTATTTTCTTTGTCTGGTCTTAGAATAACGGATAATCGATAAGAAAAGAGTAAGCGCTGCCTCAAATCTGCGCTGAGCCACAAAATCGTGTAGACTAGATCATTAATTAAAGAGATAGGGACTGCGAATATTGCCGATCTCGTCCTATAAATACTCAAGCATATTGTGATACCAACATGGTCCAGATTAAGGATTATTTTTGGCTAAAGGAGTCCATTGATGGAAGCAGAATTAATCGAAATTAAAAACTTTCTTGCCCAATACCCGCCTTTTAATGAGCTTCCTGAATCAGCGCTTAATGAAGCCGTTCACCAAGTAGAGATTGCTTATTATCGCCAAGACACCCCAATCATTCACGCTGGCGACCATATTCAAGATTTATATATTGTCCGCAGTGGTGTAGTCGAAATTTATCGTCGTAAAGGGGAATTATATAACCGACTCTCCGAAGGTGGCTTATTTGGACAAATGGGGTTGCTCACCAATAATAAAGTGCGTTTTCCCGTTACCGCGATTGAAGACACACTCATTTATTGCATGCCGGAAGCTATATTTCAAAAGTTATACGATGAATACGATACCTTTGCGGATTATGTTGAAGTTCAAGATAATGCACGCTTACGACAAACCGTATCTAATACCCAAGAACAAAATGATTTAACGACCTCTAAAGTCAAACATTTGCTGACTCGTGAGGCCCCTTTCGTCTATAACGATGCCAGCATTCAGCAAGCTGCCATCAAAATGTCAGAAGAGAACGTCTCTTCGTTACTGATCATCGATCCCAGCATTATGAAAGACAACGAAGACGACAGCAGCCCAGTCGTTGGCATCCTTACTGATCGCGATCTTTGTCGAAGAGTGATTGCCACCGGATTAGACTTCAGCCACTCAGTGACAGAAGTCATGACTAGCGAAGTGATCGCCTTGGATCATAATGCTTATGTCTATGAAGCCATGCTATTCATGTTACGTTACAACGTACATCATCTACCGGTGCTAAAAGAAAATAATCCGATCGGTATCGTCGATATTACCGATATCGTTCGTCATGAATCCCACAACTCATTGTTATTAGTCAGTACGATTTTCCATCAAAATAGCATTGACGATTTAGCGAATTTAGCCAAACAGGTCAAACATGCTTTCGTACGCCTCGTTAATGAAGACGCGAACTCACATATGGTCGGCACAGCCATGTCAACGATTGGTCGTAGCTTCAAGCAACGACTATTAGAGCTGGCTGAAGAGAAGTTTGGTCCTCCGCCCGTCCCCTACTGCTTTTTAGCACTGGGGTCAATGGGACGCGATGAACAACTGATTGTCACTGATCAAGACAATGCTCTGCTGCTGGATGACAGTTATGATGAAGCCTTGCACGGCCAATATTTTGCCGACTTAGCTCAGTTTGTCTGTGATGGGCTCGATCAATGCGGTTATACCTATTGTACTGGCGAGATCATGGCGACTAACCCTATGTGGCGAATGACTCGTCAACAATGGGAAGCCTGTTTTGCCGATTGGATTGATAATCCCAACCCGAAAGCTTTACTGAATGCCTCAATTTTCTTTGACTTAGATGGGGTTTATGGCCGTCTAAAATGGGCAGAGCAACTGAATGGCTTTATTGTCCGCCGCGCCAGACGTAATAACCGCTTTTTAGCGTGCTTGGCCCGCAATGCCTTAAACCGTACTCCACCGCTCGGTTTTTTCAAAAACTTCGTCATGGAAAAAGATGGCCGCCACAATAACTCAATGAATTTAAAACGTCGCGGTACCGCTCCATTGGCGGATTTAATTCGCGTTCATGCTCTGGCAGTCGGCTCTCGAGCGAAAAACTCGTTCGAACGACTCGATGATGTCATCGATGCGGGCATCTTACCCAAAGGACGAGGGCAAGATCTGCGAGATGCCTTAGAGTTTATTTCGATGGTACGTATTCGCCATCAAGCTCTGGATGTAGAAAATAATAATGAACCCGATAACAACATTGAGCCAGAAAATCTCTCTGAATTTGAACGACGTAATTTAAAAGATGCCTTTCAAATTTTGAGTAACGGACAAAACTTCCTTAAATATCGTTATCAAGCGAGCAGCAATTTTAAATAAGGTGAGCATGAAAGGACTATTTCAAGCGCCAAGTATCGATTGGCCTTATAAATATCGAGCGAAACAAAAGCTTGCCCAATCCCCTTTGCTGCAACGTTTTTATCAAGCTGAACTGGCTGATGGCAATTCGGCGTTGGGTGAGATTGAGTTTGTCGCAATGGATTTTGAAACCACTGGGCTTGATACAAATAAAGATGAAATTATTACCATTGGCTTAGTACCCTTCACTTTACAGCGCGTCTATCTTAAGCGAGCGCAACACTGGATCGTTCGTCCTCGACAAAAATTAGACGAGGGCTCGGTGATCATTCACGGCATCACGCACAGTGATATTATGCACGCCCCTGATTTAAGTGAGGTGTTCGAAGCGTTATTAACCGCACTGGAAGGGAAAATCGTTGTGGCCCACTACCATAAAATTGAGCGTGAGTTTTTGGATCAAGCCTTTAAACGGCGAATAAATGAAGGCATTGAGTTTCCAATTATCGATACCATGCAACTCGAAGCGGAGATTCAAAAACGCCTCACCGCAGGGATTTGGAATAAACTGCGCGGTAAGAAACCGCAATCACTGCGTTTAGGCCAAGCCCGACAACGCTATGGTTTACCGGCTTATAATCCTCATCACGCCCTGACGGATGCGATTGCTACAGCAGAACTGATGCAGGCGCAAATCGCCCATCATTATTCACCAGATGATCGGCTTAAACATTTTTGGTTATAGCTTTTCACTGAAGTCGTTATCACTAGTCTCAAGGATCAACATAGGGAGCTTTCGCTCCCTATTATTTATCATAAACAAACTATCGCGAATGACTTAAGTTTGTAGACTGATGTCTTATCAATTAAAGCTTATAACTTAAAGCGACGGATCTCTTGGTCAAGCTGATAAGAAAGTTGTGATAGCTCCGCAGCTTGAGCTGCAGCTTCATGGGCTTCTTCAGCGAGATCGTTCGAGACATCGCGAATGCCTACCGTGTTACGCGTAATCTCAGAGGTGACGGATGCCTGCTCCTCAGCGGCTGAGGCAATCTGAGTTGCCATATCACTGATCCGCTCAACCGCATGATGAATTTGCATTAAGCTCGCTGCTGCAGAGTGCGCATCATCAACACTCGTATCGGCTAGCATTCGGCTATCATTCATGATCCCGACCGCTTTGCCTGTCGTGCCTTGCAGCATTTCAATCATGGTTTGAATTTCTTTGGTTGAGGCGTGAGTACGTTGACTCAGTACCCGCACTTCATCCGCAACCACCGCAAAGCCGCGACCTTGTTCTCCAGCACGAGCCGCTTCAATTGCCGCATTCAATGCCAATAGATTGGTCTGTTCTGCAATCCCTTGAATGGTTGAAAGAATAGTACTGATCTGATTGCCATGCTCTTCCAGCTCTTGAATGACGCCTGTTGCTACCTGCACTTCTTTCGCTAAAGAAAGAATAGAGTTCTGCGTTTGCGACACTTGCTTAGAGCCATCGACACAAGCGGTTACCGCCTCGGATGAGTTTTGCGCAGTATGCTCAGAGTTGTTAGCAATCTCCTGGGTCGCAGCGGCCATTTCATTGATCGCTGTGGCGACCATATTGATTTCATCTTGCTGCATGCGAATACGTGCACTACGTTCTTCAGCATGCGCGGCGGTCATATGCGATTGTGATGAAAGCGATGCCGAAACCTCACTCAATTTACTGACCATGGTATGCATATTGCCAACAAAAATATTGAAATTATTCGCTAATTGCCCCACTTCATCGTCACTACGTGGCTCTAAGCGTTGCGTTAAATCACCATCTCCGGTTGCGATTTCTTCTAATGCTTTAGAAACTCGTAATAAATCTCTGAATAAAAAGCTGACTAGCCAAGAGACGATCAACACCACAATCAAGGTGATGAAAATCGCTGTGATCAACAAGCCGGTGAGCAATTGAGTATGTGCTGCGAATTCGGTATTTTTATCCATCTGCACAGCAAATACCCATGGCGTATCGGCAACTCGATCGAAGTAAAACAAGCTCTCTTGACCGTTATGGTTCAGTGTCATTAGCTGACGGCTATTGGCGGCTTGCTGAATAGCATTCATGGTTAATGCGTTATCGAGCGAACTGACAGGCTTTAAAAGCAATCGTTTGTCTGGATGTGCCAGAAAATAGCCGTCTTGGGTATCAATCAGCATCGCGTAAGCATTATCACCCGCGTCGATACTCAACACATCACTGATTAATTGATCAATCAATACATCAGCACCGACCACACCACGTAACTGACCATTGTGACGAATAGGCTCGGCAATAGTCACTAATAAAGCATTAGTGATCGCATCTTGATATGCCGTGGTAATAATTTGCTTACCCGCATTCGCGGCATCACGATACCAAAGACGAGTACGAGGGTCATAATCAGCTCGGTTGCGCTCTGGATGGGAGCGATACATTTCACCGTTAACAGTACCAAAGAAAATATCGTCAAATCCGCCAGCTTTACGCGCCTGTTGTAAAAAAGGCACCACATCAGGTTGTACGGTATAGTCATTAAAGGCGGTGGAAATATCTTTTCGGATCGAAATCCAATCAGAAATACCTTTCGATGCCGTTTCAGAAATGGCTTGTGCACGGGCAAGTACACCACGACTGGTTTGTTGTTTGAGTTGATCGGCTGACAACCAAGTTAATGCGGCCGCCATCACGACGACCGCTGACAGGCTGGTGCCAATAAGCTTTTGTTTTAGGGTTAATTTCATAGTGAATTATCGCTGATAAAAGGAACAGTTGGGCGGCAAATAATAGCGAGGTTTATAAGCGTTTGCACGCATTATGTAAAAATAAACACCGTTGCAATAACTATCTGCTTTTAATCACATTACCGTCAAATTAGTGACAAATGTCATCATTCCAACATTATTCGTCTATCCACAAAAAAAGCTGGCTCAGCCAGCTTTTTTAAACCTCTATGTATCCACTTGACTTACTTTTTCAGCTCTGTACGCATGCCCATCACCAAACTAACGCACATCAGTAATAAGACAAAAGTAAAGGGTAAAGCCGTCGAAATCGCACCAGCTTGCAAAGCTTGAACGGCCTGCGCACCACCGATCCACAGTAAGGCTATGGCAATCGCCCCTTCCATGATTGCCCAGAAAATTCGCTGTAACACTGGCGCATCCATTTTACCGCCAGACGTAATGCTATCAATAACCAATGAACCAGAATCAGATGAAGTAATGAAAAACACCAACACTAACACTACCGCGATAATCGAGAGTAAAGTCCCCAGTGGTAATACATCAAACATTTGGAACATGGCTAATGACACATCCGTTAAACCTTTTTGACCTAATTCGCCAACACCGCCTATCACCTGCTCAATCGCTAATCCACCAAATACAGACATCCAGATCACAGTGACGGCTGTTGGAATCAGTAACACTGCGGTAATAAACTCACGAACCGTCCGCCCCTTTGATACCCGAGCAATAAACATACCGACAAATGGTGACCATGAGATCCACCATGCCCAATAGAAAACGGTCCAACCTTGGAACCACGCTTCATCTTCACGTCCATGAGGGTTACTTAATGGAATGATATTTTCAATGTACGACATCAATGTGGTTGGAATCGACGCAAAAGTGACCGCATAACCAATCAGAGCAACTAACGCGACAAGTAATAAGGCTACAATCATGTTGATATTAGAGATCACTTTGACCCCGCCATCAATTCCACGAATGACCGAAATCGTCGCTAATGCGGTTACCACTAGGATAACAATGATTTGTAATCCTATTCCTGCATCAAGACCAAACACGTGATGAATACCACTTGCGGCTTGTTGAGCCCCTAAACCTAGCGAAGTAGCAAGGCCAAATAACGTCGCTAATACCGCTAAAATATCAACCAGATGCCCTGGCCATCCCCACGTTTTATCACCGAGAATAGGATAAAAAATAGAACGAATAGATAAAGGCAACCCTTTGTTATAACAGAAAAATGCCAGCGATAAGGCAACAACAGCATAAATCGCCCAAGGATGGAGTCCCCAATGATACATGGTCGCGCCTAAAGCCAGTCTTGCCGCTTCTGGTGTACCGGCCTCTACACCTAATGGTGTTTCATACCATCCCGTAAAGTAAGCAACTGGTTCCGCAACACTCCAAAACATCAAACCAATGCCCATGCCAGCGGCGAAGAGCATCGATAACCATGAGATCACCGAGTAATCAGCCACCGCATCTTTACCACCCAAGCGAATTTTACCAAATGGCGATACAATCAAAGCCAAACAAAAAATCACAAAAAGGTTACCCGACCAAATGAATAACCAATCAAATGAGCCAATAATTTTCCATTTAACCCCGTCTAGTGCATTCTTAGCGGTATCAGCATCTACCAACAGAGTGGCGAGTAAAAATAAACCAATTAATCCCGCACTGATGCCAAATACAGGGTTATGAACATCAAACCCCCACTTCTGTACATTATCCTGACCGACTGTATAGTCGGTACTGTCAATGCTGTACTTGTCTATTCCTTTTGTCATTGATCTTCTCTTTTTGGTAACGACAGACAAAATTCAGTAACCATGACAACGAAATAAATTCACAGACTTACCATTAAAATATATTTCGTACTCATAACTAAAGAATTCATTTAAGGGGGGATATATTACAGAAAATTAGATTAAAATCCACAAAACAAAGTTATTCAGGATAAAAATCGACCATTTTATAGTAAATTATCGCTAAAAGTTACAAGCCACCACCACAATTTAGTTCGAGCTCAAACATTTAATGGGCATTGGTTTACTGGTAAGTAATGTGTGCTATTCACGAAATCGTTCACTCAAATACCTATTGTATCCATGGCATTTCAATCCATCGTTTCGAGACTTGTGAGATTTTGGAGGTATCCTCGCCTGCCCAAATAATGGCGATTACAGTTAGGCAGCAGGTGAGTGATAAATTTGCTCAGCGAGAAGCAGAGCTTGACTAAGCAATCCGCAGATAAATCTTCCTCATCAATATAGAGAAAGGACCAGATTGGCGATGGACGAACGTTACTCACACTACGGTAGCTTGCAGTAGGAAGACGATTTCTCTACTTTTCAATTATCCCCAACTAAGGTATGGTCCGATCCAATTGGTCTCTTGTTTGTTGTAGGTAAATATTGTGGAAAAACACGAAGAGGTGTTGGTTGCGATTCGTCAAATTATCCGAGCCATCGATTTGCATTCAAAAAAATTAAGCAAATACGCAGGGTTGACGGGACCGCAGTTGATTTTGATGCGTTCAATTGAAGAGTTGGGGGAAGTTACCATTCGTCAATTGTCAAAACATACTAACATGAGTCAAGCAACAGCCACGACCATCCTAGACCGCTTAGAGCGGAATCAATACGTACAACGTGTTAGAAGTAGCACCGATAAACGTAAAGTCCATGCCCATTTAACAGAAACTGGCCGAGAACTCTTGGCTCGCGCACCACAGCCGCTACAAGACAGTTTTGTGGAACAGTTTCAGCATTTGGCCGATTGGGAGCAAAGTTTATTACTCTCATCGGTTCAACGTTTATCTGCAATGATGAATGCAGAAAAGATGGATGTCGCACCGATGCTGGAAATTGGCAGCATCACCAAAATTGAGTAAGTTTGACAATCAGTACCGTTCTACAACTGCCGCCTGAGTGACAAGAGCAGTTGTAGAATCTTTAATTATTTACAGCGCTTTATAAATAACCTTGTTGCCCGCTTGGGACTCTCTGGCAATTAATTCAACTTCAAGTAGTTTC
The DNA here is from genome assembly GCF_030851525.1 of Vibrio sp. 2017_1457_13. Classification (NCBI taxonomy): domain Bacteria; kingdom Pseudomonadati; phylum Pseudomonadota; class Gammaproteobacteria; order Vibrionales; family Vibrionaceae; genus Vibrio; species Vibrio sp. 2017_1457_13. The sequence continues at coordinate 331,486 of NZ_VHTA01000001.1, read as the reverse complement.
TTTAATGCCCCTGTCGCCCAAGACGCCGCTTTACTCTCTTCTTGTCCTGCCGCCAAACCAATCCCTTTAGGATTAATACCTTCCGCATTCGCGACAACAATATCAAACACTTGTTGCTGCTTAGGGGTTAACACGATCTCTGCACGTGTTGTTGGTGAAACGGGTTCACTTGATGGGTGTGCCGTTTTCTTTGCAACGACAGGGTTAACGGCTACAGGCTTGGCTGTTTTTGGTGCTGAGGTAATGTTTGCTACCATCGCTATGATGCGTTTTTGCAGTTTTGCCTGCACTTTACGCTTATGAGCAAGTCTCATCGAGTATCTCTCCATTTCACTGCACAAGATGCAGTGGTGAAAATTTGAAGCGCGTTTTATAGCAAAATTCATCGACCTTTTGTAGGGTATCGCTCAAGTTCAGACGACAAAAACGAGATTTAAACCATAAGCGACTAGAATTTAAACAGTAAATCATTATTTGCTGTTTACGATTTCAGTGAGGATCAGTGATCATTGTCGACGAACATTGAGTATTAATCATAAAGTATTTGCATGCGAGGTCGGTATGCCAACAATCCACTTATCTAATTATCAATTTGATCGACATTCACCTTACGTCAAAATCGGTTTATTGATCGTGTTGTTGATCATTACTGCTTTGATTCGCTTATCGAACAGTTGGCAACAAGCGTTAGTTTCGGTGATGTGTGTGTTGATTTTATGTGGTGTTGGTTATTGGCTAGCACGTAAAAGTTGGGTTGGTTTTACTCTCACCGCCAGCCATTTACAGCAACATTTTTACTATGGTGGATGGGTGGTGAAATGGCAAAATATCAGTCAAATTGGAATATGCACCCATCAACAAGAGGGTTGGCATCAGCCGCTACCATGGATAGGTGTTCGTTTAAAAAATTATAGCCCTTTTTTAGACGGGATTTGCCCAAGAATTGCTCGAGAAATGTTATTTAACCAACGAGCCTTACTGTATTTAGGCATGAAGCAGCATGATAAAAGCCTGCTTTTTGAAGACATCGTATTAGACTCTACCCCCTATACGGATCCACAAGGCAAAGTATACACTGGCCTAATGGCGATGCTCGCTAACCGTATGCAGCATCAACGTAATTTTTATGGCTTTGATGTCTTCATCTCGGAGAATGATCTTGACCGTTCTGCTGATGAATTTATTGGTCTGGCTCGACGCTATCTCGCCGCAGCCAAACCAGAATAAGAAAAGTTTGGTTTAGAGACCACCGAACCTTCCCTGCTTGTCATAGTAAACGTAATATCTATTCTGCTAGTAAAGCGGCATTTCATCGGCTACAAAGGGATTACTCGCACGTTCACGACCAAACGTTGACGTCGGTCCGTGGCCAGGAATAAACGTCACGTGATTGCCCAATGGCCACAATTTGTTCTTAATAGAATCAATTAAGGTGTTGAAATCGCCCTGTGGGAAATCCGTCCGTCCAATACTGCCATTGAAAAGCACATCGCCTACAAACGCTAAGCTGGCTTCTTCACTAAATAAAACCACATGACCTGGGGTATGGCCTGGCGTATGCAAGACAGTAAGTGTCTGGTTGCCAAACGTGACGGTATCACCTTCATCTAACCATTGATGAGGCTCAAAGGCTTCTGTGAGCGGAAAACCAAACATTTGACTCTGTCCTTCTAAGCCCTGCAACCAAAAGTTATCGGCTTTATGAGGACCAATAATGTCAATATTACCCAACAATGCAGCGAGAGGCTGTGTTCCCCCGACATGATCCAAATGACCATGAGTCAGAACCAGTTTAACTACCTGAACACCTAGTTGATCAATCAACATTTTCAGTTGTTTTACATCACCACCGGGATCAACAACAATACCTTGCATGGTTTCATCGCACCATACAATCGAACAATTTTGCGCAAACGGAGTAACGGGGACAATTTGATACTTCAAAGACATGAGAAAACCTGAACAACCAGCAAAAAATTATCATCAACTATGACATTCTCACTACGTTTTGACAAGTCGCGCTCGCGACTCACATCACTTGACGTGATAAGGAGAGTCGCTATTGAGTCACTAGCTTATCGAGACGATAGATATCTTCTCTAAAATGCAATTGTCCTGCGTCATACCATGCTGTTTGATAAATGATCTGCACTGGTATGCGCTGTCTTAATGGGATTGCTTGGTTCACTGAGCTACTTTGCGGAGCAAATTGTTGAGAGTCTAACCCCTGTTTAGTTAACAACATATTGGCAAATTGATCGGCATGTTCAACCCGAATACACCCCGAGCTAAACGCTCTTGAGTCACGCTCAAATAAGTATTTACTTGGAGTATCATGCAAAAAGATCGCTCGGCGATTCGGGGTGTTAAATTTATATAATCCCAGAGCATTATGATAGCCCGCTCTTTGACGCATACGATAGGGAAATGCCTCTAATGAGATATTTTCCCAATCTATCGATGTCGGATCTAGAGTCTGTGTCGCTCCCCAACGCGGTAGAATCTCTAGATTCTGACGATCTAAATAACGAAGATCTCGCTTCGCTATCGGTAAAATATCTTCCACCATGATTTTATAGGGAATATTCCAAGTGGGATTAACAATTAAAGAATCCAAACGAGTCGTCATGACTGGCGTCGGTCGTGAAATGCGTCCCACCACCACCTTTGATTGAAAGACGTTTTCCCCCGCATGCCAATATTTCAATTCAAAGCTCGGTACATTAACCACAATGGATGTGTTACTGGTTGGCCATAAACGCATTCGCTCAGCATTCAAGGCAATCAGACCCAAACGTTCTTCAACGGAGAGATTAAGCCATTTTAATGTCTGCGGACCAATCACACCGTCAGCGGTTAGTCCATGTAACTGCTGAAAATGCTTTATGGGTTCGATTAATGAATTATCGTACCAAGAGACATCATCACGAATCACTGTGACATCAATATTGACCAGAGCTAAACGCTGGATCAAGGTAAGACGGTCATCCAACTTATCGCCCGGCCGTTTCAGACCCGCTTGTCGATAAAGCGGTAATGGTGTCGCTTTGAGCGCAGATAAAAAACCGTGAGCATAAACCAATTGATGATAAGCGGGATCTTGTGGTGCATGCTGCAACACTAAATCAGCCATCGCTGGCGTGCCAGCGGCAACAGACAGAGCTAACCGTGAAGATGCACTCGGCAAAGGCAAAACGTGGTTAAGTTTACCGTTAAAAAACCAATCAATCCCTTGTTGAGGGGCTAATTGAGCATAACTAAGATAGCCGATAATGGTGTCTGTCGCTAAAACATCATATTGAACCCATGCTTGTTGTTCACTCAAGGCTCGTAATTGCTTATAGCGTTTTGAAAATAACGGACTAATATTCGCTTGATGGATCAGCGCAAGTTGCTGCTCAAAATAGACTCGACTCAACTCATCTCGCCAAATTAATTGATACTGATTACGCTGATAGAGTTTCTCGACTTGTTGAGGATAATGTAACGCATACTCACTTTGTCCTTTGAGATCAGAAAGTTGAACCACTGGCGTATTGGCAAAAAGTGGCAAACTAATCCAAAGCAAAACAATGGCCATCAATGAGTAACGCTTCATATTTTTAGTGCTCCCTTGGCTAACCAGTAGCATTGGTTAATTTAGGATAGGTGAGTATAGACGATACCCACCACTAAACCGTCCAACCGATGTTGGAGTAAGTATGGCAAATATTCCCCGCTTTACCCACTCTTTATCCAAATTGATCTCGATGGCTAAGCCAAACGTTTATCGGCTGCTCTTGAGCAAGTAGCGCGTTATCTTGATAGGCTATCGACAGGAAAAATCTGCAACGTACAAACGGCAAACCCCATCATTTCAAATCAAGAAATGATGGGGTTTGGGCATAAAATTTTAATGAGCAGTCATAGAAAATATCACGTAGATGACGCCGATGGAGAAACACACATCGATATCGCAGAGACTTCTACACTGAAAAAGATAACCGCTTATAACTTCAAATGATGTTTACCATGTGAGACTTTCGCTTTTAAATAGTCTTCATTACCATTTTTAATGTGTGCAGCTGTATTAACGACACTGATAATTTCAATACCGTGCTCTTGTAATTCTCTTATTTTCTTAGGGTTATTCGTTACTAAACGAATTTTAGTCACCCCAAGTGCTTTTAGCATTTGCGCAGCTTCGGTAAAGTCGCGCAAATCATCACCAAAGCCAAGATGATTATTGGCTTGATATGTATCCATGCCTTGGCTTTGTAAGCGATAAGCATCAATCTTATTATACAAGCCGATTCCACGACCTTCTTGACGCAAATAGAGAATGATACCGCCATATTCGCCCATCTTAGTAATGGTCTCTTCAAGTTGCTCCCCACAGTCACACCTTGAAGAATGGAAAACATCGCCAGTTAGACACTCAGAATGCATTCTAACTAATGGAATAGGTTGTGTTTTATCTGCCGCTTGAAAGATAACGGCTACGTGTTCTTTATCCGATTGTAAACCTCGGAATGAAAGAATCTCAGCATCAATATTACTTTTCAAGCCAACTTTAAAGTCGACTCTGGCTCTCACTTCCGCCATATCTTTACTCACTTGAATTCGTTCTGACTGCACGCTAGTTATGGTATGCATAAGGTTACTCTTATCTGATGATTTTTACTATGGAGACTAATACCCCATTTTTCAACGAAAAGATCACAATAAGCTCAAATTGTTATATTATAACAATTCATTAAGATCGCAACAAAAGAGTGAAGAGCTTATACCCAAACGACTTGAAGTTGTAGGTAGGCGGCAAGTGAGTGAATCCCCATGAGCATAGGCAAACGATGTGATTGGGATGAACGAACGTAGCTAACACCGCTGCAGCTTCAAGTCGGAAGGGGATAGATAGTGAGGCTTGTGGCCAACATTGCAGCATAAAGAATATGCGAACCTATCCAGACTAGACTGGCGTCAATCAAGCAGAAAAAGTGTGGCACTTAAGTCGTAAGAAAAGATGGTCAAAAAAAAGAATAGCTAAATGATAAAATAGATAGACGATGCTCTGTTCAATCAAAAATGATGATATCATCGAGATCCATTCATTAGTCGATGTTACCATTTTTGAATTAATGACTTTGCGAGCGCTTCCAAACCGCTAATTCAACCCAAATTTGCTCTAGCTCTTTTAATTCTTCTTCAGTTAACAACGATAAGGTCGTGGTTTGCTGGGGCAAAGCATAAGACTGAAACGCGCTAATTTGCGCATAAAAATCTTTTTTTAATTGCGAGATTATGGCGTAGTCCACGGCAAATATCCTATGGTGATTTGATTATAATTTACTCTAAAAATAATATCACTTCCTGTTAATATCTAGCAAGAATATTTTAGAATTGCAATAATAATCACACTATTTATTTATATGAGCTAGTAGAGCGTTTTGAATCTAAGACGATCACCAATACGTTGACTATATAATAAAAGGGATCATTGAGAGTGAGTGAAGAGTAAAATCATGACAGGAAATGATCGCTCAATTATATCGATCGTTCTTAATGATCCTATTATGATCTTAATATCTGCACTTCTTTTAACCATAAAAAAGACCGAGTATTTAATCTCGGTCTTTTATTCGTAATATTCACCACTGCTTATTTATTAAAGCGGTGTGAATATGACAACTTATTCAGTAGGATCCGTATTTACATCCGTTGAATCAGTGTCGATCACCGTTGACGTTGACTCCACCGATGACTGATCTTCAGAAGAAACATCATCATCTTGTGGCAAATCTGCCTCATCAAGCTCTTCAATACGTTGCAGGCCAACCACTTTCTCACCTTCTGAAGTACGGATAAGCGTGACACCTTGGGTATTACGCCCTACCTGACTCACTTCAGAAACACGAGTGCGAACCAAAGTTGCTGCATTGGTAATCATCATGAATTCATCGCCTTCATCGGCTTGCACCGCTCCGACAACTTTACCATTACGTTCTGAAACTTTGATTGACACAACGCCCTGTGTCGCACGGCTCTTCGCTGGGTATTCAGAAAGCTGAGTTCGTTTACCGTAACCATTTTCAGTCACGGTTAAGATGTCACCATCGGTTTTTGGCACAATTAAAGATACGACTTGATCGCCTTCAACCAGCTTCATACCACGAACACCAGATGCAGTACGTCCCATTGGGCGAACCCCACCTTTCACATTACCTTCATCATCAACAATCGGTTTTTCGTTAAAACGAACCACCTTGCCTGATTTTGAGAACAACATGATATCGCTTTCACCGTCGGTAATTTCAACCCCGATCAACGAATCATCATCACGTAAGTTAACAGCGATCAAACCATTAGCGCGAACATTAGAGAATTGATCAAGTGAGGTCTTCTTAACCGTACCATCACCGGTTGCCATAAAGATAAATTTATCTTCACTGAATTCCGTTACTGGTAAAATAGCGGTGATACGCTCGTTTTCTTCAAGTGGCAGTAAGTTAACAATCGGCTTACCACGTGCAGTGCGACTAGCCAATGGTAATTGATACACTTTCAGACGGTAGGTCTTACCACGAGTTGAGAAACATAAGATATTGTCGTGCGTATTGGCTACTAATAAACGCTCAATATAATCTTCATCTTTCATTCGTGTCGCACTCTTACCTTTACCACCACGACGCTGCGCTTCGTAATCGGTCAATACCTGATACTTAACATAGCCTTCATGTGACAAAGTAACGACAACATCTTCACGAGCAATCAGCTCTTCCATATCGATATCGTGGCTAGCGGCAGTAATTTCGGTACGACGTGCATCACCAAAATTATCACGAGCCATTTCTAACTCTTCACGGATCACTTCCATCAAGCGTTCTGTATTCGACAAAATATGGATTAGCTCGGCAATTTCATCCAATAACGCTTTGTACTCATCAAGAATTTTGCCGTGTTCTAGACCTGTTAAACGGTGTAAACGCAAGTCAAGAATCGCCTGAGCTTGTTGCTCAGTTAAGAAATATTGACCATCACGAATGCCGTATTGCGGCTCTAACCACTCCGGACGCGCGGCATCAGTACCAGCACGCTCAAGCATAGCGGCAACATGGCCTAAATCCCAACCACGAGAAACAAGACCCATTTTTGCTTCAGCCGGTGTCGGGGCTTTACGAATCAGATCGATGATCTCATCGATATTGGCCAACGCGAGTGATAAACCTTCAAGAATATGGGCTCTTTCACGCGCTTTACGTAGTTCAAAAATGGTGCGGCGAGTAACCACTTCACGGCGATGGTTAACAAAACACTTCAACATCTCTTTTAAGTTGAACAGTTTTGGTTGACCATTATCAAGTGCCACCATGTTAATGCCGAACGTCGTTTGCAATTGAGTATTGGCATAAAGATTATTTAATACCACTTCCGCCACGGCATCGCGACGACACTCAATTACGATACGCATACCGTCTTTATCAGACTCATCACGTAATGCGCTAATCCCTTCGACTTTTTTCTCTTTTACTAAATCGGCAATTTTCTCAATCAAGCGCGCTTTATTCACTTGATAAGGAATTTCACTAACGATGATCGTCTCTTTGCCATTTTTCTCGGTTTCAATTTCCGCTTTTGAACGCATGTAGACTTTGCCGCGCCCGGTTTTATAGGCGTCAACAATGCCCTTACGACCACTGATCAGTGCAGCAGTTGGGAAATCGGGACCTGGGATATACTCCATCAGCTCATCAATAGTAATATCTTCATTACTAATGTAAGCCAAACAGCCATTGATCACTTCAGTCAAGTTATGAGGCGGGATATTGGTTGCCATACCAACCGCAATACCAGACGCACCATTCACCAATAAGTTAGGAATTTTTGTCGGCATGACAGCAGGAATTTGCTCTGTACCATCATAGTTAGGTACAAAATCAACCGTTTCTTTATCTAAATCGGCCAAAAGCTCGTGAGCAATTTTCGACATCCGAACTTCGGTATATCGCATCGCTGCCGCTGAGTCACCGTCAATCGAACCAAAGTTACCTTGGCCATCGACCAACATATAACGCAGAGAAAAAGGTTGCGCCATACGTACAATTGTATCGTAAACCGCACTATCACCATGTGGGTGATATTTACCAATGACGTCCCCTACTACACGAGCCGATTTTTTGTAGGGTTTATTCCAATCGTTACCCAAGACACTCATCGCGAACAACACGCGACGATGCACTGGTTTTAGACCATCACGCACATCTGGAAGAGCACGACCAACGATGACTGACATCGCATAGTCTAAGTATGAACTTCGTAGCTCATCTTCAATGTTTACGGGTGTGATCTCTTTAGCTAGATCGCTCATAGAGCCATTATCCCTCTATAGTTTGATCGGATTATTCAAACCACACTCAGTTTTGCTCGACAACGAGCCTTGGTTTAACTGTTTTGTTGGCCGAATAATATTGATACTTATAAGGTTGAAAAATATAACACAAGTTGACCCACTTCGGCATCACTTTCCCTGCCCTTTTATCAGGTTGTGACCGTGGTTAAGTATCAACTGCCGAGAAATCACACATTCGTCTTATATCTAACTGATAAATGGTTACTTTTCCATCAACTCTCTTTGGGTTAAAGATAACGGCTGGTGTGTATTGCTCAGCGGGTTATAATGAGCGCTTATTCGTGTGGAAAACATAGGCAATCAGAAGTATGACCAAAGCACAAAATGTCGATCCAAATGAAATTCAAAAATTTGCCGATATGGCATCACGTTGGTGGGATTTAAACGGCGAATTTAAACCATTGCATCAAATTAATCCGCTACGTCTTAATTACGTGCTGGATAATGCTAATGGTTTATTTGAGAAAACCGTACTGGATGTTGGCTGTGGCGGGGGGATCTTAGCCGAAAGTATGGCTCGAGAAGGCGCAATCGTGACTGGCCTTGATATGGGCAAAGAACCATTGGAAGTGGCTCGCTTACACGCGCTTGAAACAGGCACAACGCTGACTTATCTACAAAGTACCGTCGAAGATCACGCCCAGCAATATCCGCATCATTATGATGTGGTCACCTGTATGGAAATGCTCGAACACGTACCCGATCCTCTCTCCGTGGTCAAAGCCTGTGCTCGTTTGGTGAAACCCGGCGGCCATGTGTTTTTTTCTACCTTAAACCGCAATATTAAATCTTATCTATTTGCGATTGTCGGTGCTGAGCAACTGCTCAAGATTGTGCCGAAAGGAACCCATGACCACAGCAAGTTCATTCGCCCTTCTGAGCTGTTACGTATGATTGATCAAACTGCGTTACAAGAACAAGGCATCACTGGTTTGCATTACAGTCCCCTTACTGATCGTTACCGTTTGGGAAAGAATGTGGATGTGAATTACATCATTCATACCCGAGTGCTCTAAAATAACCGCTCTCTTTGCTCATCGATAGCAAAGAGCATTGGCAACCATAAGTAGAACGAACAACGGGTCTTGGGCATCATGACCAGCACATTTATCGTGTCAATTGGTGCTTGACAAGACCTTAGTAAACCTTTGACTCGGGTCTCAATCTTTACTGAAAAAATTACTGAAAGATCAAGTCATTTTTTTTTAAGCTTGGTTAGTAAAAAAGCAATCTGCAAAGGCAGATTTTTTACCATTAAATCTACCCTTTGATTGTCGGTAAGTAGCTACTAACTGAATTTTTTTATTTCTCAGGTTATCCACAATATGTGCAAGTTCTGTAACTTGCATTCATGACCAGATAGCACTATCTTGTAACCCGAACACTGATACACCCCTATATATAGTGTTTCTCACCACTGGCTGTAGGGCGATTTTTATCACAAAGCCAACGTTTGATTTACAATAATTACACCAAAACATGGCTTTTATCAGTTTTGTTAGGGAAATAAAGCAGAATGAACCAACAACTTACTGTCACCAAGCGTGATGGCCGCAAAGAAAATATCGATTTAGATAAAATTCATCGCGTAATCGAATGGGCCGCTGAAGGTCTGGATAACGTCTCCGTTTCACAAGTAGAACTGCGCGCTCACATCCAGTTTTATGACGGGATCACCACCTCTGATATCCATGAAACGATCATCAAGTCTTCCGCTGATTTGATTTCTGAAGAGACACCAGATTACCAATATCTTGCAGCAAGGCTCGCGGTATTCCATCTACGCAAAAAAGCCTATGGTCAATATGAGCCACCCGCACTCTATGATCACGTTTCTGCAATGGTCGCAAAAGGTAAGTATGATAGTCACTTACTTGAAGATTATAGCGCCGAAGAATTTGCGATGATGGATACGTTTATTGATCATCGACGCGATTTAGATTTTTCTTACGCCGCCGTCAAACAGCTGGAAGGCAAATACTTCGTACAGAACCGAGTCACTGGACAAATTTACGAAAGTGCACAATTTTTGTATCTGTTAGTGGCCGCTTGTTTATTCGCCAAGTATCCCAAAGCAACACGTCTTGATTTTGTTAAACGTTTTTACGATGCGACGTCGACCTTTAAAATATCACTCCCAACACCGATTATGTCGGGTGTGCGCACCCCTACGCGTCAGTTCAGCTCATGCGTGTTGATTGAATGTGGTGATAGCTTAGACTCGATTAATGCAACGGCAAGCTCGATTGTCCGTTACGTCTCACAACGTGCAGGGATCGGTATTAATGCTGGACGCATTCGCGCATTAGGCTCTGAAATTCGTGGCGGTGAAGCATTCCATACGGGTTGTATTCCATTTTACAAGTATTTCCAAACGGCGGTGAAATGCTGCTCACAAGGTGGCGTTCGTGGCGGTGCAGCAACGGTATTCTATCCTTTGTGGCACGGTGAAGCAGAATCCTTATTGGTTTTGAAAAATAACCGTGGTGTCGAGGAAAACCGTGTTCGTCATATGGACTATGGCGTTCAGCTCAATAAACTGATGTACAGACGCTTAGTGGAAGGCGGCAATATTACCCTCTTTTCACCGTCTGATGTCCCTGGCTTATATGACGCTTTCTTCCAAGATCAAGATGAATTTGAACGTCTGTACGTTAACTATGAAAATGACCCTAGTATAAAAAAACGTACCGTCAAAGCGTTAGAGATCTTCTCGCTGTTAATGCAAGAGCGTGCCTCAACAGGTCGGATCTACATTCAAAACGTGGACCACTGTAATACTCACAGTCCATTTGATGCTAGCGTCGCACCAGTACGTCAATCGAATCTGTGTTTAGAGATTGCTCTACCTACCAAACCACTGACGAATGTCGAAGACGATAGCGGTGAGATTGCACTCTGTACTCTGTCTGCCTTTAACTTAGGTGCAATAGAAAAACTCGATGATTTCGAAGAGTTAGCTGAATTGGTGGTGCGTGCATTAGATGCTCTACTCGATTATCAGGATTACCCTCTTCCAGCGGCTCGTAAGTCAACCATGAACCGCCGTACGTTAGGCGTAGGTGTTATCAACTACGCTTACTACTTGGCAAAACACGGTGTGAAATATTCCGATGGCAGCGCGAACGGATTAACGCATCGTACCTTTGAAGCGATGCAATATTATCTGCTCAAAGCCTCGGTGTTATTAGCGAAGGAGCAAGGCCGTTGCCCTGCATTTAACGAGACTAACTACGCTAAAGGCCTGCTACCGATCGACACGTACAAAAAAGATCTTGATGCATTATGTGATGAACCATTGCATTACGATTGGGATAGCTTACGTACTGAGATCATGGAGTTTGGTTTACGTAACTCAACGTTGACTGCTTTAATGCCGTCTGAAACGTCATCGCAAATTTCTAATGCGACCAATGGTATTGAACCACCACGTGGCTATGTATCGGTCAAAGCGTCTAAAGATGGCATTCTTAAGCAAGTCGTTCCTGAGTTCATCAAGCTTAAAGAGAATTACGAGTTGTTATGGAATATTGGCTCTAATGATGGTTACCTGCATTTAGTCGGTATTATGCAGAAGTTCGTTGATCAAGCGATTTCAGCGAACACCAATTATGATCCAAGCCAGTACGATTCTGGTAAAGTTCCGATGAAAAAACTGCTCCAAGATCTGCTCACTGCGTATAAGTATGGCGTAAAAACGCTTTACTATCATAACACGCGTGATGGCGCTAAAGATGATCAAAAAGATGCTGTGCAAGCACAAGATGATGACTGCGCTGGCGGCGGATGTAAGATCTAAGCAACTTTTTTGAATGTTATTCACTGATAATTTGTATGCCCCTTGCAGAGTAAGGGGCTAAACGGATGAAACCACTATGGCTTACAGCACTTTTACTCAGAAAAAAAATGACCAACTGAAAGAACCTATGTTTCTTGGTCAACCAGTCAACGTTGCTCGTTATGACCAGCAAAAATATGAAATTTTCGAAAAACTGATCGAAAAACAATTAAGCTTTTTCTGGCGACCAGAAGAAGTCGATGTATCGAGCGACCGAATCGACTATGGTAAATTACCTGATCATGAAAAGCATATTTTTATCTCTAATTTAAAATATCAAACTCTGCTCGATTCTATTCAAGGACGCAGCCCGAACGTTGCGCTACTTCCTTTAGTCTCATTACCTGAGCTTGAAACGTGGATTGAAACGTGGTCATTCTCTGAAACGATTCACTCTCGCTCTTACACGCATATTATTCGTAATATCATCAATGATCCTGCGGTTGTATTTGATGATATTGTTGAAAATGAGCATATCCTTAAGCGTGCAAAAGACATCGCCCATTACTACGATGACTTAATCCAAGCGACGAATGATTATCATCGTTTTGGTGAAGGGAAACACCAGCTTAATGATGAAACGATTAATGTTAGCTTGACTGAGTTAAAGAAGAAGCTTTATCTCTGCTTGATGTCGGTTAATGCGCTAGAGGCGATTCGTTTTTACGTTAGTTTTGCCTGTTCGTTTGCGTTTGCCGAACGTGAACTGATGGAAGGGAATGCGAAAATCATTAAATTGATTGCTCGTGATGAGGCATTACACCTGACCGGTACACAGCATATGATTAATCTGCTTCGTAACGGATTGGATGATTTCACCTTCTTGCAAATCGCTGAAGAATGTAAGCAGCAATGTTTTGATTTGTTCAAAGAAGCAGCTGAACAAGAAAAAGAGTGGGCAGCGTATTTATTTAAAGATGGATCGATGATTGGTCTAAACCGCGACATCTTATGCCAATACGTTGAATACATTACTAACATCCGCATGCAAGCCGTCGGCCTAGAGCCAGCTTATCCAAAAGCAACCAGTAATCCGATCCCTTGGATTAATGCGTGGTTATCTTCTGATAATGTTCAAGTTGCCCCACAAGAAGCGGAGATAAGTTCGTACTTAGTCGGTCAAATTGATAATGAAGTCAATGCTGATGATTTTGAGGATTTCCAACTGTAATGGCCAGTGTCAAAATCAACAATACCGTAACCATTGAGTCTAATTCCTCTAATACGCTGTTAGAAAGCATGGAACAAGCGAGGTTAGAGCCAGAATATAATTGCCGAGACGGGCACTGTGGCGCGTGCCGCTGCACCCTTGTTTCCGGTGAAGTGGAATATGTTGGTTTTGCGATGGCTTATACGCAAGGTAATGAAATTCTACCCTGTATCTGCAAAGCAAAAAGCGCACTTGAGCTGGTTGGGGTGAATTATCGCCCAAAAGCCAAGCGCGCTTAATTTCTCGTGTTTATCTAAAGCCAGCACTATGCGCTGGCTTTAATACCAAATAACAGTCTATCGACCGTACTTCCTGATACCGATTTTTGCGCAATCTCCCTTCCCCCATCATCAAATAGAGACAATTGATAACCGTATTGATTTGGTGAGCAATCCTCTCTATTCGGTTCTTCTATTGGGGTATGCAGCCAAAGTGAAACCACATCTTGATGTTGATGAATTAACGCCTCACCTAAGATAACTTTTTGACTTGCGACTTTATACCAAACAAGAATTTTAGATTGATGGAACATACCAGCCTCCTGCCGAAATGAATCGAGCGAGTTGTTAGTCTACAGATAAATTCACTCGCTGGATCGATCATTTTTTCAGCTAAAAGGGCAAGCTTCAGCAAATCAAACGGTTACTATTTAGACTGATTAGGCATACTGCGGCTTATCTAAAACGTCTCTGGTAATAAGTTGGTAAATCACCATCTTATCAGGTCAAGATGGTTGTTTATTGAGCATGCTAGCTGGTAAATGCATCTCTTTAAGGCTCGTTACACTGCTATAGTGAGCGAATATCGGCTTCGCCGACAAATAACGACGTAGCATATCCCCCGCAATGGTTGCGATCAGCTGTTTTTGATCGTCTGCAGAATAAGTACGATTAAATTTCAATTGTTGGGCCCATTCGCCATGAGGAGTCGATAAAGCCACACAAAAAGTATCGTCTTGCAGTGGGCCACTGACTAACGCCAGATATGTGGCACACTTCTCTTTTGTCGCTCCTGCCAACGCAAATACCGCAGCAAGAGGCTCTTGTTCACTCAGTCCGGCTTCAGCACCATGACTCAATATCCAACTATGACCACTTAAGCGAGCAATTTGCTCATCACTGAGTAACCAATAGGAAAGCCATCCCTTCGTCGCCTGCTCAGCTATCGACAACGATAGCCCTTTATCTCGCAATAAATGCCCAATATGAGTCAGCATAGGTTCATCGACACTCACCACATAAGCTTCAATATGCGAATGAATCAGCTGTAATACCCGTACTCGTGTCGCTAAATCATTAGCCGGGCCAAAAAGTTTAATTTCGATAAAAGGCAAATACGAGCGATAACCAAGTTGATAACCTTGTGGAAGCTGTAACTTATCAAGCTTATCGGAAAGCCCGGATTCCGAGCTACCAAACGTATACAATTTACTGCATTCAAAACCGACTTGTTGCGGAAACTGCTGTTTTAGATCTGGCAAAATCTGTTGCTGAACCATCAACTTAAACTCGCTTGGCACCCCTGGCGTAAAATAAAACCAGCAATCATTGATAGACAATTTAAATCCACATGCGGTACCAATAGGGTTATCAATCAGGGTGGCTTTCTCTGGTAACATCGCTTGTTTAAGATTACTGTCTGGCATGGTTTTTTGGCGCTGAGCAAAAAAACGTTGTAATACTTCAACCCATTCAGGAAAGACGACTAAACGTTGATCAGCGGCTTGAGCCGCAGCCGCTGTACTGAGATCATCGCTGGTCGGGCCTAATCCACCATTCACAATGACGACCTGATTATTGAAGCTGAGCATTAACAACTCTTCGACCAAGGCAGATTGACTATCACCTACCGTAGAACGTTTGGTGAGACTAAAGCCATTTTCAAAAAATAGCTGTGATAACCAAGCCGCATTGGTATCGACGATGTCACCATGCAATACCTCTTCTCCAGTACTTAACATTGCTATCTTGAGCATAGTTTGACCTTATTTGAGTACTCGTTTCTCATTATAGCCATCAGTATAACCAACCGATGGCATTAGATATACTTGGTTGAATGCTTAAATCCGAACCAACGCTATACTTGAACATTGAAAATGACCGCAAGCGGTAAGTCGTTCAATGAATAAGCCTATTGATCATTTTCATCATGAGCATTTTCATGGATAATTAACCCTTTATACTACTGAGCATGTTGAGCGAGCTAAAAACTCAACCGCTTGACCCCATCAACAACGATTTATTTAATGATTGGAGCGTTTTGTGCCTAAAAAATATAGTCTTGCATTGCTATTATCTTGCACTTCTTATGCCAATGCGGCGTACTATCAAATGCCCCAACATATAGAGTTATCTTATAATGTCGACTGTCTACAAGTCGTTTGTCATCAGCCAGAAGCCGTAGTTCCTTCTCAACTCACTTTTGTTACACCATTAAAGCAACAACCAACACTAAAGATCGAAGATTCATCACTACCGCGTTATTTAACCATTTCAGATACTCGGGACTGGGCTTATTTAAGAGGTCAAACATACACCATATTAGGACTCAGTGTTGCGACGGTAGGATTGATGACTCTGCTCCCTGAATCGATCACAAAATGGGATGAAGAGGACCGCAACCTAAGTGGCTTAGGCCGAAAATGGAAAGATAATGTCACTTCTGGACCAACGTGGGATCGCGATGAGCATTTTCTGAACTATATTATGCATCCATATTTTGGCGGGGTGTACTACACCGCGGCAAGACATGCTGGCTTTAATGAATTTGAGTCTTTTCTTTATTCGGCCACGATGTCGAGTTTCTTCTGGGAGTATGGTGTAGAAGCGTTTGCTGAAGTCCCCTCTTGGCAAGATCTCTTTATTACCCCTTTCTTTGGCGCGGTAGTCGGGGAACTGATGTTTGAGAAAGAGCAAGACATTGTCGCCAAGGGTGGTGAAGTATTTGGTTCTCAACGTCTAGGCAGCGTCAGCCTCTTTCTGTTGAATCCTGTTGGACACATTCATAGTTGGGTCAGTGATGCTTGGGGTGGTAGTGCTGAAGTGACATTCCAAAGTACACCTTGGTTTGGTGATAGCAATGCGGCTAAATTTGCCCTCGATTCCGGTGCAAAATACGATAGTCAGTTCTATGGTATTGATTTTAAAATTTCTTTTTAACGGATTCTCAAGGTGGCCTTTTCGCTAAAGGTCACCTTATTCAATGACTTTTGTGCGAAAAATAGAATTATCAGACCTTGATCGGTATCCTTTTCGCAAACATTGACCTACCTCAATTTTTATTCATCATAACCGCCTACACTGATAATAAGCGTTCAGGCTATGCTAGGAGGTCATTATGAATAGTACTTTTATTGTAAACTTTGTTGGCACAGCCACTGCCGCAACGATCAAACAATTGGCGGCGATCACTCATGAAAATGAGGGCAAATGGCTAATCAGCAAAGTCAACTTCATCGACAATCAAGTGGCCGCGGTGATTAAAATTGAAGTACCGCAAAACAACGCGGACATAGTGAAATCCGCCTTTCAATCTCACTCCGAATTGCTGGTACAAATTATTGATTGTGAAGCACAAACAAACCAAGAAGAGCAGATTTATCACGTCCGCTTAGATGCCAATGATCGGTTTGGGATTGTTAATGAAATCACCCATTTACTTGATGGGCAAGGGATCAATATTCTTGATATGGATTGTCAACGAGTGTTTTTAGCAACCGGTGGTGGCGTAAGCTCGAGCCTATTTAGTTCAACGATGGCCATTCGTTTACCAGCAGAAATCCGGATTGAAGATGTCATTAAAGAGCTGGAAGCACTCAGTGAAGATACCCGAGTGATGTTGGAATCTTAAATAAAATGGGTCCAATAAAATAACAAAGGGAGGCAAACGCCTCCCTAATTGCTATGCAGTGCTAAGCAGACAAAAGTTAAATCGACCACTGAGACAAAGAACGTTTAAAGTCTTGATAACCAAATTCATTTAATTTAATGATTTGTCCATCACGGCGCTCGCAATACACCGATGGCATTTTTAGGCCATTAAACCAGTTTAGCTTCACCATGGTATAACCGGCGCTGTCCATGATATGCAGCTTTTGTCCGATCTGTAATGGCTCAGCAAACTTGGCAACACAGAACTGATCACCAGCAAGACAAGAGCAAGAACCAATCACATACTCATGTTCACCCTGTTCATTGGCTTCAAGTACCGATGCTGGTTCACGATAAATCAAAGTATCAAGACGATGCGCTTCTGTCGCCGAATCAACAATCGCGGTTTGCATTTCGTTATCTACAATATCAACAACGGTCACGACTAAATCTGTGGTTTGAGTGATGATCGCTTCACCCGGTTCAAGATACAACTGAACCTTGTGCTTATCAGCAAAAGCTTTCAGCGCATCGGCGAGTTTATCTACATCGTATCCCGGCCAAGTAAAGAAGACACCGCCACCTAAGCTTACCCAGTCAAGTTTATCGAGATAAGCACCAAACTTTTCAGAAATGGCATCAAGCAGCGCAATAAATGCGTCCACATCCTTGTTCTCACAGTTCATGTGGAACATGACACCATTGATAGAGTCGAAAACGCTGGTATCTAACTTATCAAACTGTACTCCGAGACGAGAAAATTTACGAGCAGGGTTAGCTAAATCTTGCCCCGCATAACTCACTCCCGGATTTAAACGTAAACCTAGTGATGCCTTACCTTCCACCAAGTGGCGATAAGCCGCCAACTGAGATTGAGAGTTAAAGATCATTTTGTCGCAAATATCAGCAACCTCTTTAACATCCTGCTCACTGTAACCAACACTGTAAGCGTGAGTTTCACCGCCAAACTTCTCATAACCTAGCTTGACTTCAAACGGGCCCGAGCTGGTCGTGCCATCAAGGTAAGGCTTAATGATGTCAAACACGCCCCAAGTCGAGAAACATTTCAATGCTAGCACTAATTTAACCCCTGAACGTTCTTTTAAACGCTTAGCGATTTCCAAATTAGCGATCAACTTCGCTTCATCGATCATGAAGTAAGGGGTGTTTAATTCACTCTTTTGCATCTGATTTTATTCCTATTCATATCCAGTGACTTTCGTTACTGGAAATATCCTAAAAAGGAAAAAACAGCCGCTACTCAGTAGCTGCTGTTTTAAACACGCGGTATTTATTTCACATCTCTAGAATCAATATCCAAGCAATCAGTTCTAGGATGCCCTCAGCGATCATTACTTGAGAATTTTAATATCAGGCTGTCCTGGCTCAAGTTCAATCACATCCCAGTCCAAACCAATCGATGGCATGGTTTCTAAGAACGGATCGGGATTCAACTGCTCCATATTGAATACTCCAGCTTCAGCCCACTCACCACGGAAAAACTGTAGCGCAGCAGTAATCGCAGGTACACCCGTCGTGTAAGCAATTGCTTGGTGCTCAACATCCTTATAAGCCACTTGGTGATCAGCGTTATTATAGATAAAGACACTGCGTTCTTTGCCGTCTTTTCTACCTTGAACCCAAGTACCAATACAGGTCAATCCGGTATAACCCGGAGCAAGTGACGTTGGATCGGGTAACATGGCTTTTAACACTTGCAATGGTTTCACTACCGTTCCGTCATGCAGAGTTAATGGCTCTGGATTCAGTAAACCAATATCTTTCATCACATTAAAGTAATTCAGGTAGCGATCGCCAAAGCCCATCCAGAATTCAATCCGTTTAGCTGGAATAAATTCCTGTAGCGAACGAATCTCGTCATGAGACATTGAATAGACTTTAAAGTTACCGCAATTAGGGAAATCAAACTCCAGCATACGGGTATGGCAAGGAACGCTTTTCCACTGTCCCTCTTCCCAATAGAAAGAGTCGCCCTGAATTTCCAGTAAGTTAGTTTCTGGATCAAAGTTGGTGGCGAATTTTTTACCATGATCGCCCGCGTTAATATCTAACACGTCGATGGTATCAATTTCATCAAATAAATGTTTGACCGCATAAGCGGCAAATACACTCACCACACCTGGATCGAAACCCGCACTCAAAATACCAGTAATACCTGCTTGTTTAAACTTATCACGAAATGCCCATTGCGGATCGTAAGCTTCTGGTACTTGCTGCCCTTCTGTGCATAAGTCAACAGCCACTGACGTATCTAGATAAGAGACTTTTGCTTGGTAGCAAGCTTCCATAATTGTGACGTTAACCCAAGGAGGACCAGCATTGATCACTAGATCAGGCTTCACCTCATTAATCAACGCAACAAGTGCAGCAACATCATCGGCATCCACTGCGCGAGCTTCTAGCTTCTTAGTCGAATCTTTAAGGTTATTTTTACCTTTAATGGATTCAATGATCTTCTCACACTTCCCGATAGAACGAGAAGCAATGGTAATATCACCCAGTACGTCATTGTTTTGCGCTGCTTTGTGAGCAACTACCCAACCAACACCGCCCGCACCAATCTGTAGAATTGACATAGTATCCGTTACCTTTATTTCGCTAGCTCAACCGCTAGAGTTTCAATTTTAGCCAGTAAAGATTCAAAATCTGAAATCTTTAAGCATGGGTTCAAGATTGTGAATTTCAAAGCTGTTTTGCCATCCACTATGGTTTCGCCAAGTACAGCGACACCGCGTACCAAGGCCTGCAGACGAACGGTTTTGTTCAGCTCATCTAAATCAGACGCTTGTGTGTTTACCGCGCGGAACAACACGGTAGATAAACAAGGTTCAGCTAACAGTTCAAAAGCGTCATGCTGGCGAACTAGCTGCGCCACTTGTTGAGTTTGCTCAAGCAAGTGATCATACATGGCACCCATTTGTTGTGGTCCCACGTTTTGCATAGTCATAAACACTTTTAACGCATCAAAGCGTTTGGTCGTCGCAATCGATTTATCGACCAAGTTTGGTAACGTATCGTGTTCACGGTTTAAATAATCCGCATGATGAAGCAGGTATTTAAAGTTATGCTTATCTTTCAGTAGTAACGCACCGCAACTGATGGTTTGGAAAAACAACTTATGGAAATCGACACTAATAGAGTGAGCGCGTTCGATACCATTTAAACGCTGTTTATGGCTGCTCAAAATCAGCGCGCCGCCATAAGCACTATCGACGTGCATCCATAGATCATGTTGCTGAGCGGCATCGGCAATCGCCACTAAGTCATCAATGGCACCGTGATCGGTTGTCCCTGCCGTACCCACAATCGCAAAAGGTATTAACCCCTCCGCTTTCGCTTGGTGAATCACAGCGTCTAGCTGAGTGACATCCATCGTGCCATTTGGCAGTGCGTCCACAGCAAGAATGGCTTTTTCACCTAAGCCCATCCAAGAGGCGGATTTTTGTACCGTAAAGTGTGATTTTTTCGAGCAAACAATCCGCAGCTTATCGGCATAGTCAGGCAAACCAAGTTTTTGAATCGAATGACCACTTAATTTATCGGCAATCCAATCACGAGCTAACATCAAGCCCATTTGGTTACTTTGCGTGCCACCACTGGTAAAAATACCGTCCGCTTGTGAACCTAAGTGGTATTTGTCACACATCCAATCGACCACTTTCTGCTCAACAAACGTTGCCGCAGAAGATTGATCCCAAGAATCCATGGATTGATTGAGTGAAGCGATGATCGCCTCAGCCACTACCGATGGCATCAATGGTGGAGTATGTAAATGAGCAATACAATCTGGATGCTGAACAATGATTGAATTTTTAGCAATCAGTTCAGCAGTATCTGAAATCACATCGTGCAAAGACGCATTTTTATTATCCAGATCAACGGCGTTAATCGCATTTTCGAGGATCTTTGGCTCTAACCCCGAATAAGGTGCATTAACTTGCTCAAATACTGCTTTCATTGCAGCCGTAGTGTGATTCATTACTTGAGCGAACGCTTGGCTGCCTAAATGCCCAGTATGGATAAAATGCTTTTTCCACTGTTCATTCGCGGCTTCAGGTTCTTTCAAGCCTCCGCCAGCCGCAAGAATGGCTTCTTCTAACACACGTAATGCAAAATCAATTTGCTCGAAAGAGATGATCAATGGTGGTAAGAAGCGGATCACCGAACCATCACGTCCGCCTTTCTCAACAATTAGTCCGCGCTCTAATGCGGCGCGTTGAATCGCCAGCGTTAATTGCGGTGCCGATTTAGGCTCACCAAATTGATTAAGCTCACCACTTGGATCTTGAATTTCTAAGCCAAGCATCAGACCTTTACCACGAACCTCGGCAATACAATTCACACGGCGTTGAATGTTTTCTAAGCCCATGCGTAAGTATTGTCCCGCAATATTGGCGTGCTCAACCAAATTATCGCGAACAATAATTTCTAGTGCTTTAGCTCCAGAGATCATCGCTAATTGGTTACCGCGGAAAGTCCCCGTATGTTCGCCTGGACGCCATGTATCGTGCTGTTTATTGATCACCAAAATCGACATCGGTAAACCACCGCCAATCGCTTTTGATAAGCAAAGTACATCAGGGATGATTCCTGACTCTTCAAACGCAAAGTGATAACCGGATTTACCAACCCCACACTGAATCTCATCGAAAATCAGTAAAATGCCATGTTCATCACAGATACGGCGCAATTCACGTAACCAAAATGCTGGCGCAGGGATAACGCCACCTTCACCTTGCACGGGCTCGACAATAATGGCAGCGGGTTTCATGATACCGGCTTCGTCATCATGCAATAAGCGCTCTATATAACGAATGCTGGCTTTGGCTCCCTCATCACCGCCGAGTCCAAACGGACAACGCAGGCTGTATGGGAAGGGCATAAAATGCACATCGGACATTAAACCGGTACGACGTGCCTTGGTATTTAGGTTGCCCATCATACCCATCGTCCCATTGGTCATGCCGTGGTAAGCGCCACGAAACGCAAACATGGTATTACGACCAGTCGTTTGCTTGGCTAATTTAATCGCGGCTTCGACGGCATCCGCACCAGAAGGACCACAAAACTGAATGACACACTGTTCAGCAAGTTCTGTCGGTAAAAATCCTTTCACTGTTTTAATAAAATGGGTTTTTGCCGTAGTTGCTATATCCAAGGTTTGATAAGGCAAGCCAGAATCGAGCTGGTCTTTCAACGCTTGATTGATTTCAGGATGGTTATAGCCTAACGCAAGCGTTCCTGCGCCAGCTAAACAATCGAGGAAAAGCTGTCCACGGGTATCTTCCACTAAACAGCCAAAAGCCTGTTTAATCGCAATCGGTAAACGACGTGGGTAAGAACGTACCGCGGATTCGTGTTCAGCTTGATCAAGCAAAACTTGATCAGGCGTTAGATCATAAAGACCATCTAGTATTGGTACTTGGTTGGAAAAACAGGTTGCGATAGTGTTATCGACTTCAAAGGCTGTACTCATCTTCGTCACCTTGAAATGGTTAAAATTCTGTCCATTGTTCGTCGTCATGCGAGGAAAAATGACAAATAGCAAAATTTCCGATGCTGTCGTAAGACACCTTCGGAATACGGACCATTAGCGTAAATGGCAAATCACTAAAACAGAGAATCAAGGTTCGGTTATGCTGCTGTCTTGATAAACAGGGCATAGAGGAAGCACAAAGCTGATTATTAATGTGTGTAAGTTAAGTGAGTTCAATGTTGGGTTTCCCATTCACATGCTGTTTCCACAGCAAGAGTATCCCGTCTATCAGCAAAAGGTTTGCTGATACCTACCCTACGTGGTGCCGCAATCAGCTTGAATGTTCACCACGCGTATCCCCCAGAAAACGCAGTCCGAGATTGAGGCGGACGTTAACATAAAATTGACCGCGTTCGCAATGATTTTTATTCTATCCCCAAACGACTTGAAGTTGCAGGTAGGCGGCAAGTGAATGACAAATTTGTCTGGAACAAATTTGAACAGCCGTAGGCTGGCCTTTGGTGAGAGCCACGGATGGCTCTCATAATCCCCATGAGCATAGGCAAACGATGTGATTGGGGTGAACGAACGTAGCCAACACCGCTGCAGCTTTAAGTAGGAAGGGTATATCATTCAGCCAAATAATCCGACTATTGAGCAATAAGTGGTAAAAAACCTCTAGCGCATGATCCATGCGCTAGAGGTTGATGATTAAACGTAATAAAAGAGTAACTAGCGTTGATTAACCCTAGTTTTTGTTGTCGTTCTCTTTACCCGCGGGCTCGGCTTCTTTGACGGGTAAATGACGGCTGGCCAATTCATGCGTTTCTAGATCATAACGCTCTTTAATCACGTCCTTCACGACACCATCCCACTGTGGTACGCCAACAAAATAACTAGCGCGAGCTAAAACATGAGCAGCAATCGGTGCCGTCAAGATAACAAATACCACTACAGCGAGAGCTCGTACCACAAAGGCCATGTCTCCCCAGTTAACCACAGCAAACGCCACCACCATCAAGCCAACACCCAATGCCCCAGCTTTGGTTGTTGCATGCATGCGAGTTAATAAATCTGGCATACGGTTAATACCAATGCCTGCTAGCAACATTAAAAATGAGCCGGTAAGAATGAGTATCGCAATAATTAAATCAGTCATCGTCTCTGTGTCCTCGTTTTTCTAAATAACGGGAAAAACCGACCGCTGCCATAAATGACGTTAAGGCCAACACAATCGCCACATCAATAAAATAAGGTTGTTGGTAGCGAATGCTGTAGAGTACGACTAAGCCAACGGTTAAAGAGGCCATTAACTCTAAGGCCACCACCCTATCAGGTAAAGATGGACCTTTTAATAAACGTACCGTTGCCAAAACCAAGCTAATTGCTAACATGGCAAAGCAAAGGGTATAAACAATATTCAACATAGTCTGTTACCCCAGTAAATCAATCACACGAGCTTCAAGACGCTTGAACTCTTCAATCTGACGAGCTTCATTCTCAAAGTACATTAAATGGACATACAACACGCTTCTATCGGTGGCCACATCCAATGCCAAAGATCCCGGTGTGACGGTAATTAATGTCGCAAACATAGTGATCGCCCCTTCGTCTCGTAAATCGAGAGGAATCGCAATCACGGCTGGTTTCATTAAATGCGTCGGCGTTAATACATCATAAGCCACTCGCCCATTAGCCTTAATTAAATCCCAAATGAAAAACAGTCCAAAACTGATCACTTTCGGTAATTTTTTAAAATAGGCTTTAAACGTTGGGCTATCTCGTAGCAAATAAGCCAAAATCACGTAACTCATCAGCATGCCAGCAAATAAGTTAGAGATGGTATAGGTACCCGATAAGATGAGCCATACCAAGGCAAGCAACATATTCCATCCAAAGGCTTTCATGACTGACCTCCAAGTACCGCATCAATATAAACTTGTGGATTCATCACCTGCTCAGCGGTAGCATTCATCAGCTGAATAAACCACTCTGCACATAAACCGATGGTAACACTCATTAACACCATAAGGATGATTGGAACGTACATACAGAAACGTTCACTATCACTCATCGGTGAATTCGTTTGCGCATCATCAGGTAATTTCTTCCAAAAAGCCTCTGCCCAAATTTTAATCATTGAATAAAGTGTTAGAAGGCCAACCGCTAACGCAGAACCAACGGCAATCCAATGGCTAATACCAATCCCTCCGGTTATGACCACATATTTAGCAATAAAACCAGAGAATGGCGGAAGCCCAGCTAACGATGCAGCACTGATCGCAAACAAGAACGCTAATAAAGGCGCACTACGGTATAACCCACCTAACTTATCCAGTTGGTAGCTACCGTGACGACGATACATCACGCCGCTGATCAAAAATAAATTAGTTTTCACAATCATGTGGTGTACGACGTACAAAATACCACCAGCAATAGCTAACGGTGTGAACAACGCTAAGCCTAACAGCATATAACCAATCTGACTGACACTGTGGAAAGCGAGGATACGTCGAACCTCAAATTGAGCCGCAGCCCCTAACACACCCACCACCATGGAGAAGATCCCCATCCATAACAAAATAGTTTGGTGAGTAAATGCCACATCGGAGATAAAAATCAAACTAAACACGCGATACAACGAATAGACGCCAACTTTAGTTAATAGGCCAGCAAAAATCGCAGAAATCGCTACTGGTGGTGTGTGATAAGATGCTGGTAGCCAGAAAAACAGCGGGAACGCTGCTGCTTTAATCCCGAACGCCACCAAAAAGAGCAGCGAGATTAACGTAACAATTTGTGGGTTGTCGGATGCCGCTAGCTTTTGCGCTAAATCAGCCATATTTAATGTGCCAGCATAAGCGTATAACAAGCCAATTGCTGATAAAAATAACGCCGATGATAATAAGTTTAGGGTCACATACTTTAATGCCCCTTCCATTTGGGCTCGTTCACCGCCAAGGATCAATAGACCAAATGACGCAACCAGCATGATCTCAAACCAAACGTAGAGGTTAAAGATATCGCCGGTTAAGAAAGCACCGATCACCCCAGCCAGCATCAGATGCAATAATGGATAAAAACCAAACGCTTCGTGTTCTTCGCTCATGGTTGCCAATGCATAGATGGAAACACATAACGCAACAAAAGCAGAAGACGTAACTAACGTCACCGCCAGTAAATCGGCGACCATGGAGATACCAAACGGCGCTTGCCATCCCCCCAAGTGAGTAACTTGAATTCCATTTAAATACACGTTGTGGAATAAAATCAACGTAGCAATCAATAGTGTGGAGTTGGAAAGTACACTGGCCCAACGTTGCAGCTTTCGATGACGCCAAATGACCATCGATAATGCCGCTGCAAACATAGGAATAAGAATAGGCATTAATAACATCATAATTGAGTATCTGTCGTCTTCATTTTGTTCATGTCATCCGCACCAATGACTTTATAGGCGCGATGTATCAGTACTACGGCAAAAGCCAGTACGCCAAAGCTGATCACAATCGCCGTTAATATCAAAGCTTGTGGGAGTGGATCAGCAATCTCAGCAAACGGTACGGTCATTCCTACCGGGATCAACGGCGGAGCACCTCTCACTAGCCCGCCTCCGGTGAAGATCAGTAAATTAGCCGCATTGGATAAGATCATTAAACCAATAACAAGCTTAACAATACTGCGACGTAACATCATAAATAGAGCGGCGGCATACAATCCGCCAATCACGAAAGCAAATAAAGTGGTCATGTTACTTAATCCTCCACTTCAGCAAGGGTCAGCAATAACGTCGTTACCATACCAATAACGACCAGATAAACCCCGATATCAAATAATAATGGTGTACTCAATTTCAGTTCACCGACGCCAGGTAGATAAACCGTCCACCACACACTGGTCAAAAATTCACTGCCTGACAGAATCACACCGATCACACCACTAAACATGGCAATCATTAATCCAACACCCATCAGTTGTGAACTATCGACACCAATCAGACGTCGGGTCTGGACTGGTGTGAAAGCAAACAGATGCAAGGCAAAAGCACTGGAGGCAACAAGACCAGCAATAAAGCCGCCCCCCGGTTCATTATGTCCACGCAGCAATAAGAAAATCGAAAACAGCAACAACATTGGTAATAGAAATCGTGCCGCGACTTGTAGAATTAACGCACTATCTGTTTTCATGGTTTATTTTTCTCCAACTTGATCATCGCCGTGACTCCAATGGCGGCCAAAGCAAGAACAAATAGTTCACCCAAGGTATCTAACGCACGATAATCAACCAGTATTACGTTAACAATATTGCGTCCTTTTGCTATCACATAACTATTTTCAATTAAGTAATCACTGATCCTATCGGGTTCGGCAAATTGAGTCACGGTCATCACCAGCAATGTCATCATGCCACCAAACACAATGGCGACAAAAGCATCACGCCAACGAACGTCTGAACTTGATAAGCGTTGAAAACGCGGCAATTTAAACAATACAAAGACCAACATGATCACCGTTAGCGTTTCAATCAGTATCTGGGTAATCGCCAAATCAGGGGCACTAAAGAAGACATAAATCAACGCCATACTAAAGCCTAGTGCGCCGATCGCTGCAACCGCACCCAAACGCTGCGAGGTGATACAGGCATAACTCACTACCGCAATAATGATGCCCGAGATCAGAATCTCGTAAACCTCAACGCCAGAAAAATCCAGCGTACCATACCAACCAACGCGCGTGGCAATGGTGTAGCCAACCAATACAATGGTGGTAATAAAGATGGTTAAAATGTAATTGGAAAGATAACCATTTTGTACACGACCTGTTAACCATTTAGAAAAAATCACTAACCCTTGCATAAAGAGGTCGTAACCTTTTTCTGGACCATAGTTAAGTAAAGGCTTAGCCAAAATAGCTTTAGGCGCTAAACGGCCCCAGCGTTTAAAGAGTAAATAGCCCCCTGCTAATGCGACGGCACTGAGCAGTAAAGGTAAATTAAATCCATGCCATAAAGATAAAGCGATAGGATCAACCTTATACCCAGAAATGGATGAAGCCGCAGCAGTAATGAGTGGTGAAACCAAGGATGGAATCAAACCAAAGATTAGCCCTAAACTTGCGAGGAGTGAAAAACCAATCCGCATAGCAAAAGGAGCTTCATGGGCTTCTTTCGGCGTTGTGATCACCTCTCCCCAAAACGGCTTAATCGCAACCAGTCCGGCACAAGCCGCTAAGCAGATGGAAGAGACTACGCCAACAAACAGTAATGCACTTTGCCATGGACTGGTTAACAGCCCTTCTAACATCGCTTCTTTAGCAATAAAACCGAAAACCGGTGGAATACCTGCTAGAGCTAATGCCGCTAGTGACATAAAAATCGCCGTCTGTGGCATGCTGCGCCGTAAACCACTCAACTGACGAATGTCTTTGGTTCCTGTCTCATGGTCCACCGTACCGGCGGCCATAAACAAAGCCCCCTTGTACAGTGCATGGGCCAATAAAAACACCATGGCGGCAATTAACGCCGCTTCCGTACCAATCCCGATTAATAAGGTTAAGGTGCCTAAAGAAGCAACCGTGGTATAAGCTAAAATACGTTTTAGATCGGTACTCGTCACCGCCATTACCGAGCCTACCAACATCGTCAATGCACCGACGCCAACGAGCAGCATCGTCCACGTACTGTCTCCTGCCATGACTGGTTGTAAGCGAGCCATTAAATAGATACCAGCTTTCACCATCGTAGCGGAATGTAGGAATGAGCTAACTGGCGTTGGTGCTGCCATTGCGTTTGGTAGCCAAAAATGAAATGGAACCTGAGCCGATTTAGTAAATGCTCCCGCCAATACCAGTAACATCATTGGTAAAAATAGGCTATGTTGCTGGATTTCTGCTCCTTGACGGACAATTTGATCCAACTGGTAGGTACCGGCAATCTGACCGAGTAATATGACTCCCGCCATTAAAGCAAGGCCACCACCGACCGTAACAAACAGCCCCTGCAAGGCTGATTTACGCGACTTTTCTTGCTCATGATGAAAACCAATCAGCATATATGAAGTAATACTGGTCAGTTCCCAGAAAACAAACATCGCCATAATGTTGTTCGCTAACACGACACCAAGCATGGCGCCCATAAATGCACAAAGATACATCACTAGCTTACGCTGATCGACGTGGCCTGATAGGTAACTTCCTGCATACACGACAACTAATGTACCGATCCCAGTGATCAATAATGCAAACAATAGGCTTAAGCCATCAAGACGAATATCAAGCGAAATGCCTAATGACGGAATCCAATCGTAATAGAATAATAAGCTATGCCCAGCCGTCACCTGCGGAACAAAGCCTAAGAAATACACAAACAGCAAGGCAGGAAGCAAAGCAACCCACCATACTGCACGCTCACCTAATTGGCGATACAGCCAAGGTACAAAAAAAGCAACAATAAAACCTGACATTAATGCTAATAGCATCTAATGACCTCCAAACGTCGAAATCCTGTCGTAGACAACAAGGGTTCGTTTCCCTAATGCAAGTGATTAAATGACAACCACACTAAAAATAAAGCTGAACGGCGAATGCGAACCGTGTTACGTATTATCCTAAAAGGTTAATACTTTAATATAAACAACTTACATGAAGAGTAGCTTACTCTTCCTAAAACAAGAAAGCATAAAAACAAAGTTTTATGCTTTCTGAGAGTATATTGACCTGTCAAGGGATTTTTCTATAAACCATGACACATTAACACAAGATAAAGATAGGCACATGTATCGTTGTTCAGCACCAACCAGAATTTACGTTACTGTTATCACCCATGTATACGGCTCGAACAGTCAATAAGGCCTAGTATCTCCTTAACTAAGGCTCTAATACCATAGGATAGCAATCTCTTGAAACATTAAGCCACTATCCAATCACACTATGTTTAATCCGCTGACTCGATTAGCGAAGCCTTGAGTGATTAGAACTTCGCTTTGATCTCTTTCACTAAAATAGGCTCATCAAGCAATACTTTTTTCGGTAGCGTAGCACGTAGCATAATATAGCCCGCCAGCGCCGCAGCGGTTGACCCAATCAAGATACCTAAACGGGCATAGTTATCCAAAATAAGATGAGCATGACCGAACGCTAACGAAGAGATAAAGATCGACATCGTAAAGCCGATACCACATAACACCGAGACAGCAAAAATATGCCGAGTATCAATACCTTCTGGTAACTTTGTCATCCCTAATTTGACGGAAATCCAGCTAAAGGTAAAGATGCCAAGCGGTTTACCGACAAAAAGCCCTAACGCGACACCAACAGGTAACGTTGATGTTAATCCTGCTAACGAGATCCCTTCTAACGAGATCCCCGCATTCACAAAAGCAAACAGCGGCAGAATGGCAAACGTTGACCATGGATGTAACCAATGCTCTAAGCGCTTTAATGGCGATGGAGAGGTTGCCTGTTTACCTTTCAAAGGAATCGCAAAACCGATCATCACGCCAGCAAGGGTGGCATGAATACCTGACTGTAGGACAGCAAACCATAATATTGCGCCAAGTATCAAGTATGGCACTAACGACGTGACCTTGTAACGATTAAGTAAGTATAAACCACCGGCCGTCAGTAAACCCATTGCTAACGCAAAACTCGATAGCTCACTGGTATAAAATAGGGCAATAATAATAATCACGCCAAGGTCATCAATAATCGCCAACGCTAATAGAAAAGCCTTCAAACTCACAGGCACTCGATTACCCAGTAACGCCATAATCCCCAAAGCAAAAGCAATATCGGTGGCCGCAGGAATCGCCCATCCCTGGCTTGCCGTAGGATCCGCTGAATTAAACCAAGTGTAAACCAATGCTGGCGCTAACATTCCCCCTAAAGCAGCAATGGCTGGGAATAAAGCCTGCTCTTTTGATTTTAGCGATCCTTCGATTAATTCGCGTTTTACTTCTAGGCCAATTAATAAAAAGAAAATCGCCATCAGCCCATCATTGACCCAATGAGAGAGAGACATACCGAAGACATAAGCATGCAGAGCATGCTGATAAAGCTCATTAACAGGTGAATTGGCAATCAACATAGCCGCAATAGCAGCCATAACTAATAACACTCCACCCGCGGCTTCTGTTTTAAAGAAACTACGAATCATGCGTATCATGGGGATATCGTCCTTTGTGATGATAAGAATCAACGATGAAATGTACCTAACGACACTAAACACAATAAATCCGGTACAAGAAGATGAGATTGAGTCTACTCACTCGCTGCTCGGTTTAAAAATCGCTTCTAATGAAACTAAACATCGGAAAATCCGATCTATAAAGACAAAACAAACGTAATTTCCGTCGTTAAAATAGACAAAAATAATGTAATAAAATATGTTCACTCAAAAATCACATCAAAAGATCATTTATAAAAATAAAACTTATCAAATAGTTAAAATGATAATATTGATTTTAAAGAAAGGAATTCAGAATTCGAAATAAGTCAAGACACGATAAAATGAACAGCCATGCTTGTACCGTAAACATGAGGTAAAAATAGAAGATGGGGAGATAAATCAACTATTGAGTCGTCATACGCTTAAACGTTGAACACAATAAAAGGCATGAGCTAGGGTCTGTTAACCTTTCGAGCTGATTTTTACAGCAGTTAGTGGTTTTTTATTTTTTATACAAGGCATAAGCGTTGGAATGTAGTAACGCTACCTGATAAGCCGATAACGCGGCAGAAAGGAGCCACCAACGCTGCCTGAAGGGTTAGGCCAAAATACACAGACAAAAATCAAACTAATAGCCCGTCAGCTGCATAAAACCGCGGACAGAATGCGAGCCTTGAGAATGAATGGGCCCTTGCCAATAAGGCTGGGTGAAGTCTAACCACAGATTAGGATTCAGTGGACTCAAGGTAATATCGATATTTTCTTTAGCGATCACGACCTGCCATTGCAAAGGTAACGTTTTGCCATTGGCAAGTTTGACGGATGGCAGTGGTATCATCTTGATTTCTTGCTCAGTCAAATGAGTCACCTTTCCATCTTTACTCGCCAAGGTGCCATAAATATGAGGTCTTTGATGCAGATAACGATGTCGAGTGACACTCAACGTTCGCTGTTGATCAAGGTGCAGTACAAACCAATCTAAACCTTGCTGATCTTGGCCTATCAGTCGGCTGCCCCACTCTTTACTTATCCATGCCTGACCACGTACGGCTATCGGTTGTGTATAAGGCGTTAAACGTAATGTACCTTGAATCGAGACAAATGGCGCATATACCGAGTAAGAAGCCAGTGATGAATGATGATTTTGTCGCCGCTGAAACCCTTGTTCGCCCGGTAAGATATAAGGACCTTTAGGTGTCATATGCATCGCCAACTGAAAGTTATCGGTGGCAATATCTAACTGACTCGGCAATGGCCCCGCACTTAATGATCGCCAATGCCAGTTATCGATCCACATCCGAAATGGCGGTGTTGTCACATCGGCTTGACCAATCCCCCCTCGGGCAATACGTTGCTCTTTCCAAACTTGATAAGCATTCGCCACCGCAACATGCGATAAAAATAGTTGCGAATTTTGCCAGCCGACGCCTTGCTCGGAATCGTTCGCCAACTTAAAGAAATTCCATACTATCCCGTATTCTTGCCCCTGTTCATCTTGTACATTAGCGAAAACATGCCACCATTCATGTTGATACTGGGGATGCAAAGCAAAATCTTGTGGCAAACGAACGGGATTATCGGCAGAGGGAAAAGCAAAAACCTGTTGCTCATCGATGGAATGAGTCACCGATGACAAACGGTCAGCCGATAAGGTCAAAAAATGACTGACAAGGAATCCAATCAATAAACCAAGTGCGATCAAAACAACCGCTATCAGCCATCGCTTGTGATTCATATTATTACTCATAATGCATCCCTTAATGATTTAATCGCCGACTGACGAACTAAACGCATCACAGGAAGCGCCCCAGAAATAATCAGTGCCAGCATCGATAACATAGCCGTTTTTGCATAAGCGGCTGGCATCAGTTGCAACTCAATACTCCATCCAAATGAGTAACGGATCACCACATCAATCACCAGTGTTGCTAATGCCAAACCCAGCGGCAAGGCAATCAATAAGGAAATCAACCCGAAAACCAATAGCTGTAACGCACCAATCACCACTAACTCTTTACCTGATACACCCAAACAACGCAAAAGGGAGATATGCCGCTGACGAGAGACCTCTCCCGCTAAGGTTGCAAAGAATATCCCACACACAGCAATAAACAGCGTAATGTTACTTAAGCTATCAGCGATAGCAAACGTGCGATCAAATACCTGCATGGCTTGATGATGAATAGAACGGTTATCAAATACACGCTCAGAATTAAGACGAAAGACACTATTTAAGCGTTTCAATAATGCTTCCCCCTCCGTTACCTGATCAGCGTTAAGCGTCACCGCTAAAGAGACATTGCCGCTACTCATAAAACCGTGCAACCAACTTTGGTGAGACATCATGACTTGATGGTAGGGATTACCATAATCATAATACACCCCGACCACTAACCAATGTTGTCCTAAAGGCATCGATAAATCGATATAGTCACCCGGACGAATACCAAGCCGTAACGCCATTGATTCGCTAATCATTACACTGCGAGATTGATGAAGAAGATACCAATAATCCGGAACACCGACTTTAATGGTTAATGATTGCCGCTCACCTTCAGAATCGCCTGTACTCACCATTTGGATCATACCTTTGTCACTGGCGAGATCTTTTTCCCAACGATGCCAGACTTCTTGCACTTCAGGTTGTTGAGTCAGCCATTGTGTCATCCGTGCTGCAGAACTATTGGTTGGATAAAGATAAATATCCGCAGCTAATCGTTGATTCAACCATTTATCCGTGGTGTCTCTAAAACTGCCGACCATGGTTTCTACACCAATATTCGCCGTCATCGCCAACATAAACGCCATGGTCGCAACGCCTCGATAACTCATGCTGGCAGCCGCATCCGCAAAAAACCAACGTATTTTTACGCCACGTAAAGTATAAGAAAAACTGACAAACAGTTTCCAAATAAAATAAGGTGTTAACAACGCCGCACTGAGGAGCATTAAGGTAATGATCACAAATCCAGAGGTTTGACTTTTCGGTGCTTGATAAATCGCGATGGCTGAGACGAGCAAGCCACAAGCCACTAATCCTTGAAAGGTAAATTCTGAGCCAGCAAAACGAACCATCGACAAACGTGTGGTTAACCGGATCGGTTGAGACTTGAGCAGACGAATTAACGGCCAAGCACAAGACGCTAATGCAGCGCAAGTAGCCATCAGTAAACTATAGCTACTCCAGCGCCAGCTCCACCCAACGGAAAGTCCTACGTTTGCATCATACAAATTGCTTAAGCTAGCAGATACCGAGGGCAATAATTGGTTGGCCAAAACTAACCCCAAAACGTTACCACAGGCCCAACTGATTAAAATCAAACCGATCAATTCTATCGATAACGCTTGCGCTAATTGCCAACCAGAAACTCCAGTTTGTCGCAAGATCCCCACTAATGGCTGACGCTGAATTAACGATAACGACATGGCTTGATAGAAAATAAACATACCGACTAAAAAAGACAGCATACCCAGTGCGGTTAAGTTCATATGAAAAGCTTGGGTGAGTGACTCTAACTCACTACGCGTGGTGCGTACTAACGCCATTCCACTGGGTAAACTATCGGTTAATCTTTGCAATTTCTCTTTCGGCATATCACCGCAAGCAATCACCGATAACCCAGAGCTTTGACGAATACTGCGCACCAATGAAAGGTCGGCAACGACTCGTGTACCATGAATCAACCCATTGGTATCAATCAATAGTGGGCCAAGCAGGCTGCCATCTTGTAATGGAATGTAGTCGCCATTATTCCAACCTTGTAACGTTGCAAAGCCATCACTGACTAAAATCGGATGTGGCGATTTAAATAAGGCTAACGTACTAATTTCATTGAATGACTGACGATTATTAAGGGGGAGCATCGCTACTGGGTCAATCCCTAAAAGCGAAAACTCCGTGCCAGTTGTCGTGGTTAAGCGATAATGATCAATAGGCACACATTGATGGAACCCTTCTCGACGTAACTGAACGTAAAAACCTTGAGGAATTTTATTAGCAATATGTTTTGGTCGAATGCGATAAGGAAGAGGATTGGCAAACAGTTTTTCACCATGCTGATAGCTTTGTTTCGCATGATGATTAATCGCCGTCACACCAACTAATAAAGAAACACTGAGTGTTAAACCCAGCCAGACGAGAAAAATTTGTAACGGGTAGCGACGATAATGCCCAAGTAACGCTTTAACTACGGGCAATAACATGCAACCTTCCTCCTTGTAAGCGAATACAACCTTCCATGTGCTGCGCCACTTTTTCACTGTGAGTGACTAACAATAAGGTACATTGTAACTGACGACTCAATGAAGTCAGTAAGCGCATCACTGCTTCAGCATTGCGTTCATCAAGGCTACCGGTTGGCTCATCCGCTAGAAGGATTTTGGGTTCCATATACAAAGCACGAGCAATTGCCGCTCGTTGCTGTTGACCGCCCGATACTTCTTCAGGATAACGACCTAAAAGCGGCATTAAATCTAATGAGGAGAGAATTTGTCTCAATAAACCTTGGTCTTCGGATAAACCTTTAAGTTGCCGACAGAAGCGGATATTATCGGCGACATTTAAGGTCGGCAACAGGTTAAACTGTTGGAATATATGACCAATGTTATTACGCCGAAAGGCGGTGCGTTTATGCTCTGATGTACTGTGCATCGCAAAGCCGGGAAACCAAATCTCCCCCGAATCAACACTATCTAAACCAGCGATCAAATTGAGTAAGGTGCTTTTGCCAGAGCCACTCTCACCCATTAATGCCAACTGATCACCTTGATTTAACGTCAACTCTGCACCTTGTAACACAGGGTGGAACTCATCACCATCCACAAAACCTTTGCTCAGGTCTATCAGCTGTAACATTAAACCGCTCACACCATTGCTTAAAATTAGGATTGAGAATCTACACTAAATCCCTTCGGGTAGGAAGTATTTTGGCTGTAGATCACAGAATATGAACACAATTGCACCAACTTGTTGTTATGTGTCTAGTTTCCGATCAAATTCCGCATCCATTTTTTACTGATCATTCGCCATAATGAGCCGACCCATTTGATCAATTCTTCGACTAAAAACAACAAATAAATCCACTCAGGTTTAACGTTAAAATAGATAGCGGCAATCGCCGCCAGAGGGATACCGATAATCCACTGCGCAACCACATCTTGTCCAAGACAAAATTTGACATCGCCTCCAGCACGAAGGACTCCGACAATCACTGTCATGGGTACGGAACGCAAGACAATGCCAAGGCTTAAAATCACAATGAATTTTTCTGCTAACTGACGAGTTTCTGCGGTCAGAGCACTAAACGCATTTAAGATAGGGATCTGCACAATAAACAGAACCATAGCAACCAGTATCCCAGACAGTAGGCTCAGCACCGTAACACCAATGGCTTGGTAATAAACCGCATCATACTGCTTAGCGCCTAACTGATTGCCGATCAGTACCGCGGCCGCATTAGACATACCAATTAAAAAACTCAAAGAAATCGATTCAACAGGCGTCATGACGGATAAGGCAGCCAGCCCCTGCACTCCACTTTGGCCCATGATGGCGTGGTAAACAAATAACCCTCCAGCCCATGCTAAAAAGTTAAATGTCGTCGGGAGTGATAAGCGTAAAAATCGTTCAATGGTTTGCCAGACCATGACCGCTTTTACATCAAGTAATCCAAAAGCTAATAGATGCTTTTTCCAATATAAGTAACCATACAAACAGCCCACTTCAAGAAAACCACTGAGTAACGTTGCAATCGCTGCGCCTTGAATACCGAGTGCTGGAAAGCCTAATTTGCCGAAGATTAGCACCCAGTTCAAAAATACGTTAGCCAAAATCCCAATACCACTGAAAAAAGTACTAATGCCTGGCTTATGCATCGCACGTAGGCCGACCGCCATACTACTGACACAGGCAACCGCTAACATACTAAAAGAGGTAATAACGAGATATTGACTGCCCAGTTGATTAACGAGCGCCGAATCGGTGGTCAATGCCATAATTTGTTGTGGAAAAAATAAAAATAAACCCACCGTTAATACCGCAAACAACATCGACACCAACCAAGTTAAGGCGGTACTTTCTCTCACCCCCTGTTTATTCGCTGCTCCCCAATATTGAGCGGTTAAGAGTGCTCCACCTGTCGTTACTCCCACGAGCATAATTGTGGTCACGAACGTAGCTCTTGCCGCCACACCAACCGCCGCAATTTCTGCCTCACCGAGCTGTCCCAGCATCAACACATCCACTAGCCCGCGGCTAGAAAACATGATGCTTTGTAAAGTAATCGGCAAAGCAATCGCTATCAAGCGGCGCAAAAAGTCACCTTTGGTGTAATATATCACTTGTGAAACAACGGACAACGGAGCACCTCAATGGCAAACATTAACCAGAAAAAGACATATTGAGTCGCATCAATATCAATCGGCGGTCCGTTTAATCGAGATTACTGGACCAAATGATATCGCTACAACGTCAAGTTAGAAGGCTGAATAGTGGCTGAAGATTATACGCTCAAGCCTTAGCCTATCCCAAGGAATAAAAATGAAAAAAGTATTAGTATTAGGTGCTTCAGGTTACGTCGGCTCTCAGCTTATCCCTTTATTACTTGAACAAGGTTATCAAGTCACCGCGGCGGCTCGGCAAGTCGATTATTTTACCGATCGCACCCCTAAACATAAAAATCTGACCATTATTTACCTTGATTTAGCCGATCAACAGCAGACTTGTCATTGGGTCAAACAAGCGGACTTAGTCTACTTTTTAGTGCACGGCATGGCCCAAGGCGGCGATTTTATCGACTACGAATTATCCCTAGCGAATAACATGCGCGAAGCTTTACAACACAGCCAAGTCAAACACGTCATTTATCTTAGTGCTTTACAACCACCATCCGGCCATTCTGACCATTTAGCCGCTCGACAAAAAACTGGCGAAATTTTACGTCAAAGCCAAGTTCCCGTAACCGAATTAAGAGCAGGAGTGATCATCGGCCC
Organism: Vibrio sp. 2017_1457_13; assembly: GCF_030851525.1. Taxonomy (NCBI): domain Bacteria; kingdom Pseudomonadati; phylum Pseudomonadota; class Gammaproteobacteria; order Vibrionales; family Vibrionaceae; genus Vibrio; species Vibrio sp. 2017_1457_13. The sequence continues at coordinate 293,533 of NZ_VHTA01000001.1, read as the reverse complement.
TGGCTCAGCGGCTTTCGAGATCATGCGCGATTTTGTTTATAATTTACCCATTCTGATCACACCGCGATGGGTCGATTCAAAAGCCAACCCGATTGCTTTAGCTAATCTTAACCATTATCTGTTAGCGCTTGCTAAGGAAACTCCCGAACAACATCAACAATTTGAAGCGGGTGGCCCCGATACCCTCACCTACCGTGAACAATTTGAAGTGATTTGCCGATTAGCCAATAAACCCTTTCGGCTTTGGTCTACTGGTTTACTCACCCCTCGAATGGCCTCTTACTGGCTTGGATTAGTGACCTCGGTTCCGTCGAGTATCGGACGCGCATTGTTAGATGGCCTTGCCCATGATTTTATTGCCAATAACGATGCGCTTCAGCAACGTTATCCACAAACAATGATTGGTTATTACGATGCGGTAAAGTCCACCATCGAACAAGAGGGTACCTTTGTACGCAGTAATGTCTGGGGCTTTGACCCCGGCGCAATGCAACGTTGGCAACCGGGGTTTGGATTTTATCCTAAGCATACTGGCGCAACCATAACCACCGATGCAAGTGCAGAACAGCTATGGAAAGTCGTCAAGACCATGGGCCAGCGCGATCAAGGCTATTTTTTTGCTAATTCGTTGTGGCGAACACGTGAATGGCTCGATGTGTTATTTGGTGGAGGAAAACCGGTTCGACGCAGCCCACCAGGAACCGAGTTGCAAGTCGGCGATTTTATCGACTCATGGAAGGTAATTCGCTGCCAGCCGCCGCACTTTTTGTCGTTACTGTTTGGCATGAAAGGGCCTGGTTTAGGGCGTCTGGAGTTTGCCATTAAAGATCTTGGTCAGCAACGTGAACTGACTATTACCGCATGGTGGCATCCACAAGGGTTTCGTGGCCTTCTTTATTGGTTTGTAATGATGCCTGCCCACCTATTTATTTTCAAAGGCATGGTCAGAGCGATCGTGAAAAAAACCGGAAAATGAATCTGTGGGTGTCACTAACCAATGGATGAGTTACCCCCGTCACAATCACGGCGAAAACTCTCGACAGTGCAAGGAATTGACACTATTTTACATTGATATTATCAATGCCAACTTAAAACAAATAACACAAGGATATCAATGTGAGCATCATATATCGATGGATAGGTATACTCTGTATTGGACTATTTTCCCTTCATGCCCCAGCAACATTAGCCAATAGTGGTTATACCGAAACTCGCTACCCATTAGTACTGGTCCATGGCATTTTCGGCTTTGATAGTATCGCCAAAATAGATTACTTCTATGGCATTCCTCATGCACTCAGCAAAGATGGCGCTACCGTATTTACTGCGCAAGTCGCAGCCGCTAACCGCTCAGAAGTACGCGGCGAGCAACTATTGGCGCAAGTTGAAACCATTCTAGCCCTAACCGGTAAAGAGAAAGTCAATCTTATCGGTCACAGTCAAGGCAGTCCAACCGCTCGTTATGTCGCTTCAGTACGTCCTGATCTGGTTGCTTCGGTGACTAGCGTTGGTGGTGTTAACTGGGGATCGCGAGTCGCTGATATTGTGAGAAATACCGTACCGGAAGACTCAATTTCTGAGGCCTTAGCCGTCAAAATCACCAATAGTTTTGTCACTTTGATCAACGTACTCTCCGGTGGCAAGGGGCTAGAACAAGATGCATTAGCTGCGCTCGATACCTTAACCACCGAAGGCTCATTGGCTTTTAATCGTCATTATCCAGAAGGCGTTCCGACAACCTATTGTGGGCAAGGTGAAGCGCTCGCCAGTAATGGTGTTCATTATTTTTCTTGGACAGGTTCATCGGCCATTACTAACTTGCTTGATCCCACCGATATCCCCATCGGAGTTTTAAGCCTTGCTTTTGATGAACCCAATGATGGCTTAGTCTCTGTCTGCAGTAGCCATCTTGGTCAAGTCATTGGTACCCACTATAAAATGAATCATCTCGATGAAGTCAATGGGCTTTTAGGCATCCGCCATCTTTTTGAGGTTTCACCCATTACTCTTTATCGTCAACATGCCAATCGTTTGCAACAACTTGGACTGTAATGATGCGTTATAAACCCATGATGGCTGCCCTAGCACTCGGAGTATTGATAGTGACATTGTCACTAATATGGTTGCCTGATGATCAACCCGTGACCACACAACCACCGAGTGTACTGAAAAGTGACGTTGATCTTTCCTCCCCTCGCGATTTCTTGAATTATCTGGTATCAGAAATGGATCAGATCGATGTTAACTTATTAAAACAACAACTTGCGCATTATATTGATGAGAAAATCAGCTTTGATGAGCCTTTGTTTCATCAATTAATCGACTATCACCACGCTCTCGATAAGTTAAGCTTTTCATCACTGAACGGACTCGCTGCAGATTGGCAACGTCTGCATGACAAAATCGTTCATCTTCAAGGCGTTCATTTTTCTACCGATCAGCAATCTTTATTTACTGAAGAAAATCGTATTCGTCAGCTCGCGATTGATAAACAAAAACTGTTTGAAATCTATCCACAACAAAAAGCGCAACGCTTATGGGATGAGCAGATCAACCAACAACCGGATTACATACAACGTAATGAACACAATGATCGTTTATTAAAAGCGGTTCTCACATTAGATGAGCAAGATCCACAAGACCACTACCTAGCTTTAAAAGAATGGGTAGATGAAGAAACCATTCAACGTCTTAATCACCTTGGGCAATCAAGACAGCAGTTTGATCAACAGTGGCAGCATTATGTTGAGCAAAGAAAAGTAATTGTTAAACGTTTAGCCGATCATCCTGATCAGCAACAAACACAGTTAGACGAGCTACGTCGTCGCACGTTTTCCGAACAAGATTTACGACGTGTACAAAGTTTAGAACGCATTCACTTTGATCAATAAGCATTGTGCTCAATAAGCGCTTTGGTCAATAAGATAGTATAAGTAAGAGATCGGATAAGTCACTCCCCCATTGCGGGGAATAATTATTGGATTAACGTGAGCAAACATCATCAACAACTGATGTAGATTCAAAGAGGAAACGTTACTTTTATATTTATCAGAGCCACGATAAATCGTCGCTCTGATTTAGGCTAAAACGGTAAAATTAAGAGGCTTGAAAAGAAAGGGGAATTTCCGCTAATTGGGTCCCTTGATTATCTGGAAAAATCACATATTCGCCATGGTATTTGACGTTCGATTTGTAATCAGTACGTTTATGAAGCATAAACCCTGCTGCCGCTGCTTTCTCGACAAATCCGGCATGGTGACCACGCACAAACCAGTTCATCGGTTTTATCAAGGCTTCGCCATCAAAACAGTCATCACACTGCCTTGAGCAAAGCGCGAAAGAGTTTTGCCCTTCGATAAATATTTGTACTTTACCACAATCCACTAATGGTTCAGAGGTTGAGACTTCCCATCCAGCTTGTTCCATTTCGTCCAAAAAGGCGTCTATTTTCTTATCCGTTAAGTGATTATCGGCATGCTCATTGAAAAACTGGGCGTAATACGCCGAAATACGTCGAAATTGCAACCATAGTCCTGATTGATTCCCCTTCGAGCGCCCCGCTTTTTGCCAAACGGTTAAATCATCGCGTACACAGCGGTCAAAACGCTGACTTTTTAAAGATTTGGTCACCCAATGTACTAAAAAATGATTATTTGCCACGGGAGCATTCGCCAACTTTCCAGCAGCGTGTTCTTGCGCTAACTCTTCTAAAGCGCTGTTCACCAGCTTCTGAATTTCTAAATAATACTTCGCCACTATGCGTTTCTTCCCAATGTCCAATAAAAACCCGCTGACAGCACGGAACATGCTGACATCACTAAAATCATTGGCCAAGTCACATCGCTTGGCATTGAGGCAACCACGGCACCAATCACCGAGCCGGTACCAAAGCGCAATGTACCGGACAAAGAAGAAGCCGTACCAGCGATTCGAGGATAACCGCTCAATAATAGCCCCATCGCATTACTGCCAATGGTTGAAATGGTGCCAATAAACAACACCACAAAAGGAACGGTTCCCCATAATCCCCAATCAAGAGCCCAACCGACAAATAAACCAACGCCCGCCAATAACTGAATAAATAATCCAAAGCGCAACATGGCATGCGAACCAACGCGTCGCACAAATCGACCATTAATGCTGGTCATCGCGATCATCGCAATAATATTGAGCGCAAACAGATAACCAAACTGGTTTGGTGTCACACCATAAATGTCAATATAAACAAAAGATCCTGCGGTCAAAAAGGCAAACATTCCCGAAAATGAAAAAGCTCCAGCGAAAATCAGCCCCATCGCCTGACCATTACGGCATAATTGCGCATAGTTTTTCATGGTGTTCATAAATCGCAATGGTTGACGATTTTCTATTGCCAGTGTCTCAGGCACTTTCCAAAGTACCATCGCCATCACGACCACAGCAAAGATAGCCAACACCCAAAAAATGGAACGCCAACCAAACCAAACGGCTAAATGCCCACCAATCAATGGCGCAACTAACGGCGCGAGTGTAACCACTAAGGTGACAAAAGACATTGCACGAGCAAAGTCTTCTCGATCAAACATATCGCGCACAACCGCCTGAATCACTACCGCGGCAGCTGCGCCTGCAAACCCTTGAGCGGCACGAATATAAGTTAATGCCTCGATACCATGTGTCGTGGCACTAAAAACCGAAGCCACCGCAAATAAAAACACCCCTGACAACATCACCGGACGACGACCATAACTGTCCGCTAACGGGCCGTGCAATAATTGTCCAATCGCAAAACCTGCAGTATAAGCCGTTAACGTTAATTGCACGGAACCGGCAGTAGTACCTAAATCTTTCGCGATAGCGGGCATTGCAGGTAAATACATGTCGATAGCGAGTGGGGTTAACGCCCCGATAGCGCCCAACACAATAAACAGCAAAAAGCCAAGGCTAGAAGCATCATATTTAGCGGGGGCAGTATTGGAAGTCATAAGTCTCCGTTTTATCAATGAATATGATTTAACTCTGGTCGATAGCCTATCGACTCAATCGCTGATGTTGCCGATCAGCAACCCATTTCTTTATTCCGAGGGCTTAGCATAAGCGTTCGCTACGAAGCCGATGGTATGTTCAAATATAAGGAAACTCGATGGCCGTGTTTCCTAAGGTTGAGCGATCAGTTCCAGACAGAAGCGATTTCCGATTCGGTCAAATAACGAGATTCTCCCGGCTCAAGGCCAGGGTCCAAAACAATATCGCCCACACGTTCACGATGTAACCCAACCACCTTATTACCAAGGGCAGCAAACATGCGCTTAACTTGATGATATTTACCTTCGTGAATGGTCAACAAAACCTGTTGTTGATCTATGATTTCTAGCTGAGCAGGTCGGGTTAGATCTCGCTCACCGCGTAACTCAATTCCCTTCGCGAACTGCTCAGTATACTCGGCGGTAATAGGATCCGCGAGCCAGACACGGTAGGTTTTTTCACAGTGGTGTTTAGGTGAAGTCACTCGATGTGACCACTGCCCATCATCAGTGATTAACACGAGCCCTGTCGTATCAACGTCCAAGCGCCCAGCAAAATGCAAGTCCCGTTGGTTAGCCTCATCCAATAATACAAATGCCGTTTGGTTGAAGCTGTCTTCATGAGAACAAACATAACCTTGAGGTTTATGCAGCATAATATAACGAGGGCCACTTAAGGTCAGCGCTCTGCCTTGCCACTCAACCTGGGATAACTCGGTAACTTGACATGAACCACTTTTACGAACAATACCATCGACCGTTACATCGCCACTTTTTAAAAGTTGAGTTGACTCTTTACGTGTGGTGCCGAGCGCATCACACAAAAATTTATCTAAACGCATGAATACCTCATCTGCTTGAAGTCAGGTATTATACAAGCCTCACTCAAAATAGTTGAACTATTTCACATAATTAATCCCTTGCCTTTATGTATACCTTACGACCTTATCAAGCGGATTCAGTCAAAGCCGTGATTCATTACTTTCGTCAGCACAGTACCCCTGCGGTGATTGTCCTCCCTACCGGTGCAGGAAAAAGCTTAGTAATTGCTGAATTAGCACGTTTAGCTAAAGGGCGAGTATTAGTTCTTGCCCATGTTAAAGAACTGGTGGAACAAAACCATGCCAAATATGAAGGCTATGGGCTCACTGGTGGCATATTTTCGGCCGGACTAGGACGAAAAGAGAGCGAACATGCGGTGGTGTTTGCTTCCGTGCAGTCTGTGGTACGAAATTTATCGACTTTTCAACAGCCATTTTCGTTATTAGTGATTGATGAATGTCATCGAGTCCCCGATGATAAAGACAGCAGCTATCAAAAAGTCATTAGCCACTTATTGACCCTCAACCCAAAGATGAAGGTGCTCGGTTTAACCGCAACCCCTTATCGACTAGGCATGGGATGGATCTATCAGTACCACACTCGTGGGCTCGTGCGCAGTGAAGAGCCACGTTTTTTCAAAGATTGCATTTTTGAATTACCGATCCACTACTTATTGGATGAAGGTTTCTTAACTCCAGCGCGTCTGATTGATGCGCCTATCCTCAGCTACGATTTCTCTCAGTTAAGCCCAACGACTAGCGGACGATACAAAGAATCTGAACTCGATCTGGTTATCGAGCAATCCAAACGCGCAACACCACAAATCGTTCAACAAATTATTCAGTTAGCGCACAACAAGCAAGGGGTAATGATTTTTGCGGCTACGGTTCGTCACGCCCAAGAGATCCTTAGTTTACTGCCTGAACAACAATCCGCCTTAGTGATTGGCGATACATCATCACAAGATCGCGATCGGATCATCCAACGTTTTAAACAGCAAGAGATCAAATTTTTGGTCAATGTCTCAGTATTAACCACCGGCTTTGATGCTCCACATGTCGATTTGATTGCTATTCTAAGGCCCACCGAGTCGGTGAGTTTATACCAACAAATCGTCGGTCGAGGTTTACGTCTCGCTCTGGGAAAAACCGAATGTTTGGTGCTTGATTATGCGGGTAATCAGTATGATCTGTATCAACCCGAAGTCGGCGACCCGAAACCCGACTCTAATAGTGAAATCATTACTATTCCTTGTCCTGCTTGCGGCTTTAATAATAACTTTTGGGGCAAACTGGATGCGAACGGCTTTCTTCTCGAACACTATGGGCGGCGATGCCAAGGCTATTTTGAAGATAAAGAGACTGCAGAGCGCGAACATTGCGGCTACCGTTTTCGTGCCAAATATTGCAATCAATGCGGAGCCGATAACGACATCGCCGCGCGAATTTGTCACGAATGCCAAGCGACGCTAGTGGATCCGGATAAAAAGCTTAAAGAGGCATTAAGCTTAAAAGATGCCTTAGTGTTTGAGTGTCTCACCATGACATTCAGCGTTCATAAAGATAGCAAAGGAAAAAACCATCTTCGAGTGACTTATCTTGGTGAGAATAACGCCCAAGTGCACGAGTTTTGGTCACTCACAACCCCAAAACAAAAAGCTATCTTTAAACAGCGTTTCGTTCGCCCCCATCTGGCCGATAAACATCGAGCATTTGACGCCGCATCACCGAGTAAAGTCGTCGATCATCAGCACCGTTTTCGACCACCACAATTCGTTATCGCACGAAAAAATGGCCGATTTTGGGCACTGAGGGATAAAATTTTTGCCGATGAGCTCAGTGATTAACCATGCTGGGGATTGCCTAGTATGAAGCCATCATTTTTATTGCTCATCCTAACGTAGAATGTTAGTATCCGCGCTCGTTTTGAGAGTGATTATTATCGCTAACGAAGCGCTACGACAGCACAAGGTCGCATTGATGCTGTCACACTTATTATTTTTTTACTAATTTGAGAGTAAATACTATGAAATTCAATGCAGTAGTGCGTACTGAACTAGGTAAAGGTGCGAGCCGCCGCCTACGTCACACTGGTCTATTCCCAGCTATCGTTTACGGTGGTGAAGCAGCGCCAGTATCTATCGCTCTAAAACACGATGACATCATCAACCAAATGGATAAGCCAGAGTTCTACGAAGCGATTACTCTAGTTATCGACGGTGCTGAAGTTAAAGTTAAGCCTCAAGACGTTCAACGTCACGTGTTCAAGCCAAAAGTTGAGCACATGGACTTCATCCGTATCTAATTCCCTACCAAGGAATTTGTTGGATAAAATCCAACCTTTTGCATAAATAAGATTTTTTGGCCTTACCATCCAAACCATCTAAAAATTAGAAACCCCGATGCTACCAACATCGGGGTTTCACCGTTTTATAGGCCACAAAAAGCCATTTTAACTATAAATTACATGCACTTATAATACTTGAGTGGTTTGTGGGTGTAATTAGGGTGGTATTAAGGTGGTATTATACAGTAGTTTTTGAACTGCTGCTTTACGCGCAAAGGCACCCGTAATAGGTGCCTAAGCTAATTTTTGTCACTATTTTATGTCAGAGAATTAGCCGTGCTTGATAGCGTTAATAACCGCACTACTCTCTTGTTTATCTGCTTTACAATCAAACTTTGTTATCATCCACGACATGTATGCCAATCGTTCAGCCTTCTTTGCTGCCTCATTTAATCCGAGGTCAACTAGCTCAGCGTATAACTCCGAAGCCATGTCGCTGACGTGTTTTAAGCCATTCTCGATATCATCGAGTTCAATATTTTTCTTAAGCATTTTTTACCTCTAGCCTAACGTAGTACTGCTAGCTCTCCTTTTATTGCTATAATTATCACTATAGCGGCTTTTATTGCGGGACTAGCTTCATATTTTCGCACGCATTTTCATCATTTATTCATCAACCATCAATAGTGAAACCCAAAATGGTCCTATTTGAATCAAATAAGGGACAAAATAGTCCTTTTCCGTGTGCTGGATGTCACGAGAACGACTAGCAGCAGCGATCAGAAGTAGACGAGAACGAGCAGGATTTACGCAAGAAGAGATGGCAAACTCTTGCGGGATGAGCAAGAAAACTTACCAGAGAATCGAGCAAGGCAAGACCGATATCAAGCTGAGTCAATACGAATCAATTTTGCGGTCGCTGAACTTGAGCGAACTCGATTTGGTTTTAGACAAGCTCGATTATGACGATGTAAGTAATGTTGATTTGCTTGCTTTATCTCGACTGCTACCAAAGAGAACTAGGCGATTAATGATTGATCTATTTTTCAGCCTCCATGCCGACATAAACCAAAACAAATCAAAATAAATCAGCGTTACGCATCACGCCCAACGAGTAAGCCCTATCAGCGCCTAGTTTTAACCACCTTGGCGGTGGTGACCTAGCGAGCCGAAAAATTTTTATTTCCCGTGGGTTGCCCTCGTTTGCATGGGATTAGGGCTGGAAAGTACCTTTTACCTTAATGGCATAGGGATGAATGAAGCGAATACACGAACTCAACACCTCCACACTGCCGAGTGCAGCCTCGCCTACTAAGAAACAACTTGCGATTTAATTCTTTCAGAAGAGTGCTTGCCCAACTATCAGAAAGTTCCAACCTACTTGCTATTTGTGATGCTGTAACGCTTTCACCGTGACGAATCGAGTGCAACACTCTCAACTGAGTCTTGCTTAGTTTGATACGCGCAACTTGGTGTGGTACTGAGCGCGCTGCGGTTATAAGAGCCTCGTTTATTGGCTCATTTTGGCATAAAAACGACATCTAATTATCATCCGCTTAGATTTATATTTGATGTGAGCTATTGAATTGATCTAAATAGCCTTTTTGATGATCTCTTGATCTATTGAGACAGGTCTAAAACAGGTTCGCCAGCAGCTTTTTAGCCAATCGTGGTAGCGAGAAATGGCTTCTTTTTTTTGCAGCTCAATGTGAGTGTGAATATAAGCAAGATCTAGCTTGCCTTTGGCATGATTCAATAACGTCTCTGCTGTCATATAATCTATTCCAATATCTGCCCAGATCGATCTAGCTCGTTTACGTAAATCATGTCCCGTCCATGCGCCTTTCGAGAGTGACTTGACTAACTGACTAGCCAGTGCGCCGTAGATGCATGAGCCAGATCGTAAATCCGTGGGGAATAAATGCTCACCCTTATATCCTAGTTCAGATTGCCATTGCTTGTATGACTGCAATAGCTCAATCATTGGGTCAGACAGTGGGTAAACCATGCATTGCCGTGTTTTTGCATCGCCACTTGGGATTGTCCAGCACTTCATTGTAAAGCTCACATTGGACCATTTTGCTTTGCGAGTTTCTCCAATACGAGAGCCATGGCCAAGCATCATCATCACAAGCAAGCGAGTTGGATTATCAGCAAAGTCTAATGCCCTCAATGCGTCTGGAACTTGATCTGTCGATAAGCGGCATTCGCGAACCTGAGCTTTTGTGATTGAAAAATTATCAGGGAAAAAGTCACGAAAGTGGACATCAGCCAGCGGGTTAACAGTAATGTGCTTTAATCTTTTGGCTGTCGTGTATGCAGACTTGAGTAAATTAAACATCGCTTTTACGTAGCTTAAAGATAGGCCGCCCTCAAACATTGGCTGAATAAGCTCTTCATCGATCAATTCGGCGTCAATTGCCATGATCGGCTCACCGTGAAAGATACCCATTAAGTGTCGATTTGCCATGCTCTTGATGTTTGCCAAACGCTCCTTTGAGGACTTCCCTAGCTTAAACTGCCTCGTCACATGCCAGTCAATCAGCTGATCAACCGTCTCAAATCGCCTAAAGTTAACAACGTTGCTTTTAGCGATCTGAACCGTCGTTGCGCTAACTAAGTCCATGATGTCTTTTGCTTGTGTCGCTGGATATGTGCCGATGCGATGCGGAACTTGCTCACCATTTTTATATTGATATAACCACCAAGTGCCGCCTGTTCTTGCTGCATTAAAACGAAGATATAAAGAACTTCGTACATCTTTTAGCTGCCTAACCATGGGGTCGCGCAAGTATTTACGCACTTGAGTATCAGAGATTTTTAGTGCCACCGTAAATTGCGAATGCACCTTGTAATTCAAACGAATACCCATTACTCACTCCCTAATGCTGTTGCTTGAATGATCATGCTGCTAGGCTGTCTACCTCTACCTGTGAATGTCACCGAGTCAATTGAGCATTCACCCTGAAACGCTCGGGGAAATGACGCATCTAAAACAACAATTCCCTCAGCAAATGCTAGAGGATTAGGCGGGGCGGTAATCGTTAATTTTCTGCCCTCTCGCTGTATGCGTCTTAATTCTGTGTTGCATGCCTGCTCTGCTTCAGTTTCCGACTGATAGTCTCGACCGATCAATTTAAACGGTCGCTCACCAACCATCACCTCTATTCGATCTCCGCTTTCAGTAGTCAAGTATGATGCTCTTACACCGTTGAACTCGTCACGTCCGTCAAGATCAATGTCAACGTTCACAAATTCAGATGGCACGCCCTTATTAACATCAAGATGTGACAGCGTAATTGTTTCAATATTCTTGCCGCTGGCACTTCTTGTCTCGCCCTTGGGCGCAATGACATACCTATCTTCAACAATCTTGGAAATCGCATCGAACTGTTTAGCTAAACGGCGAATAAAAGCAGGGGCGCTCTCATCAGTGCGATCGACATGCTCGATTTTAATATTTTGTAATTTAGGATGAACAAAAACAGAGAACCCATGTGGGGCCACACAGTCAGAAACAATTTCATAGATCGTTGCGTCATTCCAACTGGCTGAGCGCTTTGCCCGATATTCGGTATCGTCTGTGACACTAAACGGGGCAACGCTTAAAATCAGGCGAAGCTCACGTGACGACAAGCTTAATGAACGCTTAGAGATCTGAAACTCGTCTCGATATACGTCGCCTAAATAAACTTTGTACTTTTCTCCCTTCTGAGGAATGCCATCGACGTCTTCAGAGAAAATGGAGAGCGTGAGAGAGTCTCCCTCAACGCCGTTCGCATCGGTAAGCTGCCATGTCTTTAGCAGCTCCATAATCAGTTCAGCGTTTTTACCTTCAAGTTTTAGCATTAATCCCAACTCCGTGTTGCGCTTATCGAGCGCTGATTAACTGTTTGTTCTGGTAGAATGACGGTGCAATCGTGAGAAAACGTGTCTCCACGAACGTGCGGATTGAGTCGATAAAACTCCGATTCGACTCGATCGCCATCGTGCCCTAAATGCTGAAAAAGCAGATCGGCAATTAGCCCACCCGCTTTCGCTATTACTCTCATTAACGAAACTCCATCAATTGCAAGCTCACTTCCGTAACCATCGCTCGACCATCATGAACTAATTCTGATCGGCCTTCTTTGATTTGCTTAATGGTCCATTTACCCAAGTTAAACCCTTGGCCATCACTGACTTGTTGGGGTTCTAACAATAGGTCGCGCAATGATGCGGCATTTTTAGCTGCGCCGTAGCGGGTCCATTTTGCAGAAATATCAATCGTATCGAACGGCCTACCCGTAAACTCAGACTTGCTGCCATCGATCACGGATACCTCAGAGTAAGCGCCATTGCTGACTCGCTCCATTTTGCTTATGGGGGTTTTATCCCCCATAGAAAAGACGAATTCACCGATCACTAAGTGGTGCATTTGTTAGCTCCTGTCGATTGCTGATATGGATAGTGATTCATCAATGGACAGTCCGGCCATGCCCAGCTCTCTTTGCAGTGCATCAGAAACCTGCTGAGCAACCAGCAAAGCTAATTGCTTTTCATCCATACCTGATGCTGCATTGATTTGAATTTGCGGAGCGCCGATCTGTATCGGGGGTTGTGATCGAGCAATTGATTCCTTTTTCTCTTTCTCTTCAATTCTCTCCCTGACAGTATCGGAGCTGGTCAAGCGGTCTTGAGGCTCACCCATTAGCCAGCTAAATGATCCGCCCTGCCATGAGAGCGGCTTTTCTGAAAATGCGGCTCGTTCATCAAGTATGCTTGATATCTTAGCCACCTCTGTGAGTTGTTTTTTCTCCTTTCGATCGCTATTAAACTCATCGGTTCTCGCGTAAGTGTTTAGCTTTAGCTCGCTCTCACTTTGAGTGCTCGCGATTGAGCTTTGGGTTTCTTCATCTTTTGTGAGCTGCCTGTTTACAATGTTAAGGCTGTTCTCATTGACGGAGCTATCCGAGATTTGCACCGCCTCATTGAGTTGATGACTTCTATCTTTGTTTTCGCCAGGAAGCCCATCTGTTCTCGCGTAAGTGTTTAGCTGTAGTTCGCTTTCGTTAGGTCTTTCGCTCTTGGCAAGCTTCTCGCCAAACCAGCTACCTAGCCACCCTCCGGCATAATCCCCAACCAACGATCCAGCAAGCCCGCCAACCAAGGTGCCAATCCCCGGCATGATAGCGGTACCAATTGCAGCACCAAGGCTTGCGCCACCAAGCCCACCCAGCAAGCCGCCACCTTCCTCGATCGCGGTCTTTTTATCGCCATCAACCAGTGCGCTAGCCATATTGGTTGCTGACATCGCAATGGAAAGCGGTCGCAAGAATCTCCCTAGCCCACCTTTTGCGATATCGCCGCCGATATCGACTGCATCTTGAGCTAATGCAGGAACTGGCATCATTGCTAAAGCGCCACCCGCAAGCGACATAGGTAGAGCGTGTGATCTCGCGGTCATTGCCGAAGAAGCAAAGTTATAAGCCTTAGCGAGAGGGTTTCGAGAGCGAGAACGACGAGGAGCGGGACGATTACTAGCGACTGATCGACGTCGCCCAGCACCTCGCACTCCACCGCGACCCATGCCTCCCCGACCCGAGGCCATTAAAGTTTGATTTAGCCGACTAAATTGCCGGGTCGCAAACTGAGCTGCGCGACCGCTCTCATTCGTTTCTCTATTTAAACCTTTGCGAAACAACCGCCCCTTATCAAGCGTATTGCCAAAAATTAATGATGCCGCTTTGCCTGCAAGCATCGCGCCTTTGAGCGCAACAAAGGCAGCAATACCAATACCAACAGCGGCTGTGACGCCTTGATTTGCTTCGGCAAAGTTGCTGAGCATGTCAACACCCTCGCCCAGTGGCTGCAACACCCAGTTCAATGCAGGCAGTATCGCTGTACCAATAATCACACTTAAACGATTTAACTTGTTAACGAACTGTTGAATGCCGACTTCGCTTGTATTTACACGAGCATCAAATTCTTTTTTCAACGAGTTCAAGTGAACTTCTTCAGATTCGTTAGCGAGCTTACGTAATCGAACAAATTCGCCCGTATTGCCAGCCAAAGCAGCAACAGCGCCTTTTACTTCTTCGCCAAAAATTTGAGAGATCAGGGCGCTTTGTTCTTCAAGCGGTGCAGCTTTAATCGCGTCCAATACTTCAAGTAAGCTTCCAGCTGCATCATCTTGCATTGATGCCGCTAATGAGCCGGCATCAAAACCAATCGCTGATAGTGCTTTTTTCTGATTTCCTGAGGCAGCCTCGCCAAGCGTTAATCGTCCAGAGATGTTTTTAACCGCTGTGGACACTCGCTCTTCGCTCATCCCTGTCGCGATCATCGTGGTCGCCAGCGCTGCTGCGTCGTTATTAGAAAAGCCAGCCAGCTTAGCGGTGGCTCCCTCCCGCGCCATCACTGATGCAAGTTGCTTGGGGTCCATGTTTGAGTCAGCGGCCATGTAATTGATCATGCCGGCCAGAGAGAGTGCGCCTTGCTGATCTAGGTTTAACGCCGCTTTAAAATCAGATAGAGTTTTTCCCGCTTGCGACGCTTCCATGTCGAAAGCGACGCCCATCATTGTTGAATCCAAAACGAAGCTTTGTAAATCGTTTAGGTCTTTAATACCCGAGCGACCGCCCGCGGCCAGCATTGCGTTGATGTCGTTAGCGCTTAAGCCGCCACCCTCTTTTGATGATGAGGTTTTTAGTGACCACTGCCTCATTGCCGCCGCTTCTTCTGGTGACATATCAACAACTTTGGTCACATCAGCAAAAGACGACTCATTTTTAACCGCGCTCCATAGCGTGGCGGCCACTGGTGCGGCAGCCACAGCAAGTGAAGTCGCTTCGCTTCTAATTTCGCCTAACTTTGCATTACGAGTGTCAATCCGAGACTGGATTGATTGCATCTCTTTCATGCGAGCATTTTGCCGAGCAATGGCCGAAGTTGCTTTATCTGCTTGCTTTTCTAGTCGTTGCTGTTCATCACCTAGGCGCTTTGTGTTAATACCAGAGGCTTTTAGCTCCGCGCCAAGCCCGCGTAGCTTATTGCGTTGCTGGTCCTTTTTATTGTTAAGCTCAGTAACGCGTTGATTGGCTTTTTTATATGCAGAGTTAAGTTCTGAGGTTTTAACCTTGCCTTGGTGCATCTCAAGGTTAAGCGACTCTAGACGGTTTTGAGCTTGATGTAGCCTATTTTGCAGCTGAACCGCACCTTCGCCTGATGCGCTCTTGAGTTGATTGTTCAGTCCACGAATTTCGGCTTGTGTCTGGCTTTGTGCGACTTTTAGATTGTTTGTGTGCGCGCGGCTCTCTTCTAACTTTCGGCCAAGTTCGCCCACCGAGGTTTCAGCTTGTTTTGACTGCTCTCTCAGCTTTTCCATGCGCTTGATAGCAGACTGATAACCCTCCACTTTTTTAAGTTGAGAATTAAGGCTGATCACCTCGCCTCGCTGCGTTTCTATTGCAGTAGTCAAGCGCTCTGCAGCTGATGTGGTAGAAGTAATATCCTCGATACCCTTGACGGTGGTATCAAGTATTAGGCTGATTTTCTCAGACATTGCGCGCTCCGAGTTTTGATAAAATCAACTCATAACGACGCACCGCAACATCTTGGCTCCATTGAAGAAGCTCAGACTCAGACGTATTGCGATGCATGGGAACGAGATCGATCAGAGATTCAACATCCCGGGGCGAAAGAATGCCGCCGATTGTTGAAAAAAAGCGCCCACCTGCGGTTTTAGCGCTAAGTAGTCATTGAGCGAAAGGTACTTAAAGTCTTCTTTCTGTAAGCCAGTGACGACACGAAACATGAAGTCTTCACGCTCTTCATCATCTTCAATGTCTGCCAGTGCTTGAGAGTGGGCCACTTTGGGCACTTGGAATTTGATTCGAGTAAACTTCTCGCCCGCTTCGTTCTCAAACGGTTCAAGCAAGTCAAACTCAAAGCTAGAGCCGCTAAGTTTTCCGCCTTTCAGTTCATCACTAGGCTTAAGGATGATGTCTACAATATCTTCATAAAGTTGAATAAAATCAGGCGCATGAAGCGTGTTAAATTTAGCTTCCGTTATATCCGCACAGAGTAAGATGAGCGCTTTTCGTTGCTCAAACTCCTGCTTTGCAGACATTGAAGATAACTTAATGTGCGGTAATGCTTTAAATCCGGCGGTTGAGATAGTTTTAAGTTGCACGGTTCTAAGTGCGTCCGCTTCTTTTTGGGCGCGATCTATCTCGTTTTGCAAGGTTTCAATTTCGCTTTCGCTGTCATCGGTTGTGATCTGCTTTAGCTGCTTTCGAAACTCGATTAGCTTTGCTTCTAGCGCCTTGCTTTGCTCTGCGTTTGCGGTGAAAAACTTAAGAATGCTGATTTTTTTCATTGTGATGCTCCAAAAAAAAGACCTCTCACAATGGAGAGGCCTCATTAGTTATTTG
The DNA here is from genome assembly GCF_030851525.1 of Vibrio sp. 2017_1457_13. Taxonomy (NCBI): domain Bacteria; kingdom Pseudomonadati; phylum Pseudomonadota; class Gammaproteobacteria; order Vibrionales; family Vibrionaceae; genus Vibrio; species Vibrio sp. 2017_1457_13. The sequence goes on along the minus strand of NZ_VHTA01000001.1, from coordinate 277,008 downwards.
AGGATTAAATGCCCGCTAGACTCATCAAGTCAGCGCCGCCAACGATGGTTTGTCCGGTATCAATATTGATATCGTGAACCACGGTACCAGTGTCAGTGAGCTTATAAGCTTTGCAGGTACCTTCAATGGTTACCGTTGGCTTTTCGCCCATTTTGGCCGGTTCTTTTTTGATGTTGGTGATCGGTCCATACAATGAAAACTCTTCTTTGTACTTCGCGCCATCGGTGTGCTTGCCTTGCTCAGTAATGTTGACCTGAGCGTTATCCATAAAGAACTTACCCAGCGCATTTTGTAGAGCACGGTGATCGCCATGGACTTTCAGCGTCCACTTGAGCGCTTCAAAGCCGACAACGTCTTCCGACATCACAAAGCTACCTTCGTTATTGGCAACTTTACTTTTAATGTCAGGCGGGGTGAAATCAACGATTTCATTCATGAGCGGCACAGATTCAACCAGTGCCGTCAGTCGCATGCGAATACGATCAGCCATTAACGACCTCCTCTAGCCATGCTTCAATTAAGCCATTATCAACGCTCATCTCGTACACCATGTGCTCATTCGGAGAGTAGCGACCGTAGTTAACGCACAAGAACCAGCGCCCTGAGGTGTAATTCTCAAGATTGTTCTTGTCAGGATGAAGAAACGCTTTGAACACCGGAATGACTTCTTGAGCGACTAGGTTTTGTCCCCAGTTCGTTAGTCGGTCAATCACTTGAGTCATAAAGGCTTCGGTAAGCTGCTTGCCCATGAGCGGCTGGCTTGTTTCTTCGAGCTTGCGAGCCATGAGATCTTCCAGTCCAACGTGACTGATAAAGCGCCCGGTATTGGTTCGGTTGCCGATGATTGAATAGCCGCCCATGCGTGTGCGCGCAATCGTCACCACGCCGTGCTTATTCAAAAAGTTGGCTTGCGTCGTTTTATCGTTGATTTTGTAAGTCACGTTGCGCGACGTTTCATCACACAATACCGCGCGGTTTTGCGGACTTTCGTAGCCCTCGACTGATGCCATAGCAGCAACCAACGCGATAGAGGCAGGCATTAATACCTGAGCGCCATCGTAAGTTTTCAGGAACCAAGGGTCGATAATACAAAGCTTATCTTCACCGGTTCCCTCTGCGCCAAATTCGGCAGCAAATTCAGCGGCGGCCATGTCGTTGGTATTTGGACCATCAAGGACGGGGCGGCAACGCACATCACGACCGATCAGCGCCAACGCTTGACCGAGCGCTTTTGAGTTAAAGCCGGGGGCAGCAATGATAGTGGGCGTTTCAGCGCATGCTTTGATGGTTTGCAAGCCAGTGACTGCGCCCGTTGTGCTATCAATACCGCCGATCACATTGGCTTCCGTAGTGGCAACAACGCCAGTATCTTCGACAACAGTAACGTAAACGATACACTTAACATACTCGAGTAAATAGCGTACCAAGTTGGGCAGCGTCCCCGCGCGCTCACCTGTGCTATCGAGCATCATCATAGCGTGCGAATAATTCCAAAGCCGCGTTGCTTCATTGTAAGCAATAGCCGTGTTCTTATTTGGCGCTGTGCCGGTTAAATGAACCACCTGCAGCGCAAGCGGCCCCATACTCGGTAATGGCTCAATCGTTTTGACTTCAACGCCATTGAGTTCAAAGTCATTGATCGGTGAAAGCATTATTTGCCCTCTTTTTTAGCGTCATTCGCTTTGATTGCGGGTTTACCCACTTTGCCATTAAGCAGCAGCATCGCGGCCTGTGATGGTAAAAGCGGAATGGTTTTGTTGCCTTCAGGATGAACCCATACCCCGTTCAGTCGAAAGGGTTGCAGCACTACGTAATCCTGTGCAATGGGCTTTTGCGGTTTTGCCATTGGCTAGCTCCAATAAAAAACCCGCCGTGGGGGTTTGTTGTTATTGCGGAATTGGAAACCTTACTTTGATTTCGCTAACTTTATCCATCCAAGCCTGTTTGTAGATATCAGACTCGGGGTTTTTGCTCTCAAGCTCAAATTGCCACTCAATATAAAGCGGATCGCTTTCGCGCTTGTAAGCTTGTTGACGCAACTCTACGTTCTGCTGTGCTTCGTACTGCTGCTGAGATAAAACAGATTCAATCTGCTCCGCATCCATGCCAATGCTAAGCATGAATTCGCGACTTGTATCTGTATATGTCTCGCCTTTGAAAATGTAGTTAAACATTTCGCCTCCGGAATGGCTCGTTGAATAACGCTAGTTTTAGGTTGTGTGAATTAGCATGTGACGCATGACCAAGCCACGATTGAATATTTTGATTGATTTCAGGAATTCCTATTTCACCGATTTCGTACTGCTTTCTGAGTTTCTTTAGTTTGCTCTTTATGCGCTTGACGCTGCACTTTCTGAGCAATCTATGGCTTGAATAAATTCGATATCCAAGAAAATCCAAGGCTCTGCCGTTTTGCTTTGCGATCGGAAAAACCTGCGTCTTGCTGTTTGTTTTAAGCCTGAGCATCGAGTAAAGGAACGCTTCGATTTCTTGTCGCCACTTATGAAGCTGGGCTTTATCGTTGTGGATGATCGTGAAGTCATCCATATATCTGACGTAGCGCTTAGCTTTCAGCGTGTGCTTTGCGAATCTATCCAGCTCATGCAGATAGACATTGGCGAAAATCTGACTCGTTAAGTTGCCAAGCGGAATCCCCACACCCAGCGCATCGCATGGGCTACTATCTATAATGTAATAGAGCAAGGCGAGCGTTCGGTTGCAGCGTATTTTTGCTGCTAGTAGCGACTTCAAAATATGATGATCGATACTTGAAAAGTAACGGCTAATATCTGCTTTCAGAGCGTACGCTTTGCCGTTTTTGTGCTCCACTTCCCTGATAAACGCTTGAGTTCTATCAGCCCCCTTGTGCGTGCCTTTCCCTCGTCTACATGCGTAAGAGTCATAAATGTACGTCTTATCAAACAGCGGATCGATGATATTGTATATCGCCCTGTGAACCACCCTATCTCTAAAGTGAGGTGCGGATATTAAGCGGCGCTTCGGCTCGAATACGTAAAAATGGTGATAGGGTGACATTTTGTACATGCCCCACATCAGCTCGTTTTGTATTTCTATGATGTTCTCTTCCAGGTTGTTGAAGAAAACCAGCGTTGCGTTCGCCTTTGTTTTTCCCTTTCGGCATGAGTATGCCGCTGATAAAAGATTTTCAAAATCAAATATCTTCTCAAATGAGCAGCCCAGTGACGCATCAATGGGCTTTATATCTGTTCCGGCCATTGCCGAGGTGAAAGCATCCTTTTCAAGATCGCACTGACAGCACCCCGTGGGGTGGTTGCTTCTGGCGTTATCAAGAGCGGGGCGAAAACCGATGTTGCTGTTCGAGTTCGACCGAGCGTTGTTCAGGTTGAGCGCACCCAGCCCGGCGTTCGAGCCATTGTTCCAGTTGCCACCGCGAAGCGGCATTCGGTTCCGCGTATTCATAATGCTGCCACCTGTTTTTTAGTGCTTGCATTAACGGAACGTATCCAGCCGCCAATCATCTTTCCGAGCTCAACGAGCTGCCCAACCCATAGTTGGTATTTTTTAATATCCAGATAATGAAGATCTTTCGCCAGTCTCACGCGCCGCTTGAGTATTGCGAGTTCAATATCAAGATCGGTGAGTGTCGTCTTTTTGTGATATCGCTTAAACGCCGTAATGATTAATCGTTGAAGCTGTAGCATTGAAAGCCTAATCTCCGCACCAAGAACGTGCCGTTCGTGTTTTGGGAATTGCTTTAACGCTTGATAGCCGTACGTCATCATTTCTCGGCATTTTTCTTCAATGATTAGCGTTGTCAACGTTCCTCCTGTCAAAAAATGAAAAAGCGCACTATCGTGCGCCATTCAAAGATTCAGTGATCAATTACACAAAGAAAGCGGGGCGAAAACCGAGGCTGCTGCCCGAGTTCGACCGAGCGTGGTTCAGGCTGAGCGCACCCAGCCCGGCGCTCGAGCCATCGAACCAGCTGCCACCGCGACGCGGCACTCGGTCACCGTAGTTTCGAACCCATATTGCACCCGTCACTGAGTTGGGCACTTCGGACTCAATCAATAAGCGTCGCAACAGTTCGATTTTTTGGTAAGTCGCGAATTGAGTGATGCTAGCCCAGTTTGACGTGCTCATATGCGGATAATCATGACTGCTATCATCAAGCGGTCCGTTTCGCTTTGTTATTGAATTACTGAGAATTGGAGCGCCAACATTGCCCGTGCCGCTCATGCTATCGCTTGGTGAGTCGAAATAAGCGCCATGTTTGTGCCAGTTAACTTCTGCGATTGACGGGTTGTTGTCCAGCGTTGTGATGATCTGCCCGTTCTTGAGCATCATCTGATCAAGCCACTCCCACACGTTACCGACCAAGTCTTGAACGCCCCAAGCGCTGTGATCATGCGCCCACGTAACCGGACCCTTGCCCGTGTCGGTTCTGCCTGTGCCGCCAGCATCCCCCGGAGTTCCGTTGTCTGCGCGACGCGCGGTTTCAAGTCGATTTTCATGCGATCGACCGAAGTTTGTGTTACCTCGGGGCACTGTATCATTAGCCAGCGACCACAGTGCGATGGCTGCCCACTCGTGAATGCTCATCATGTGCCAGTTTGCGCCCTTGTTTTCGCAAAGCGCTTTAGCAACATCGTAATTCACGGAGGTGCGGGGCTGAACACCGCCAATCACAGAGCAACCGCCGTTTTTGCCAGATGACGCGAGGTATTTAGCAATCAGCACTTCGCCGCGTGGGTTGCCATTGGTTAAAAACATGGTTGGCGTGCCTTCGCCAAGATTAAGATCAATACCGTGCTTGGCAAGAATGGCCGCATTAATATCCTGATAATTAAATCGAGGGATGCGAACCATGATGTTCGGGTTGCCTTGATCGTCAACAAGGATAGTATTGCGCCCGCCGGATGCGTCCTCGATGGCTTTTTTGTGTCCTTCGATTGCGTGAGCTGTTAGCTCTGTTACGCTTTGGTTGAATTTTGATTCAGCGCGTGCGATTGCCGTATTTGATGCGTGCTCAACTTTTTTGACAGCGTCATTGTGATACGCCGCTATTTCTTGCGACGCTGCTGTCTGTTGTTGTGTAGCTTTCTTGAGTTCTTGCAGCTCGGTGAGAATATCAGCCATTGCTTAGCTCCATTTTTTGCACTTGCTCGCTTAGCTTTAGGTGAGCGAACAGTTGCTTAGTTTGTGTTAATTCAGAGCGACAAAATGCAACTGCATCGCTCATCATTTGCGTGTCGATTAAAATGTTTAAGTTTTCTATGCCAACGACGACTTCGACAGAGCTCGACGGCAAAACAGAGAGATCAAGCGTGAAGATCTGTATGAGAGATGTTGTTGCAGTCTTGTAGTTGAGTATTTTGTTCGGCACAGAAATAACGCCGAGCAGCGTTCCTGTATCTAGCCAAAAGCCGATCTCTCTTACTGCATACTCGTTTCCGCTCTCAACTTTTGCTGTCATTTTTAGCGCTGAAGTTCCAACATCAACGTATTCGGAGATTGTGGCTCTATCGATTTCATTCTGTAATCGGCGCTGATTAACGCTTGGCGTGTATGCCCGATCGCCAAATGATATCCATTTGATCCTGCCTTTCATTCCCTGCTCTTTCGCACTGATAAGCTCGGATAGCCCATGCGCCGTTATAGTTACTGCGTAACCCTCGTTCGTACTCATAGTTTGGCTCTTGCGTTGTATTGTTTGACTGATAGCGACTTGCCAATTGCGCTCTGCCGAACCGCAATACGGGCTGACGCGCTGTATTGCTTAATTTCTGCCGTAGCGCTGATCGAAGATAGTGACACCGAGTGCCCCGCCATTGATGCATGACAAGAGCCGAAAGCCTCAGGCTGATGCATTGCCTGCATTCGACCTGAAATTCCTGTAATCCCGATGATTCTAGGGGCTGCCGATTTAGCTTGCAGCGAGACAAAGGTCGCAAATGTCATCGCAACTTCAATCGTGTCTCTTTCTGACTTATATGCGTTAATTCTGCTTACGAGCCGCGCTATTTTTTTCTCATCGACAACATCGCTAGGTTCGCGCCAGGCGAGAATTTCAACGTGGTAAGGGATTGGATCTTTAAGCTTGTGTCCAGCTTGAATATCCGCATCATAACCAACGGCTCGGACTGCAGAAACAAGACCGGCTCTTGTGCCTGCCTTGCTGTGTATTTCAAAGGCTTTATCCACCGTCCTGCGCTGATGTAATTCCGTGTCAATGGGCTGCCAATCCGCAACTCCGCGCTCACTGGCCAATAAGACAACAAATTCATCTGGTGTGAGCATCGGGTTTTTTAGATCGGGGTACGGGCTGGTTGACTGTTTAAGTATCCTGTCCCATGCGTATTCCAATGATTCTTCGATGAGGGTTCGGTTATCTGGCTGTACACTAATGAACTCATTCGGCTCTGACATCAATGGTCACCTCAGTGCAATGTGGCGCTTCATCCCAGTTGCAGATGACATCACCCACTGGCTCCAACACTTTCACGCGCTTAACACCCAGCTTATAGAACTCATGCCCTATTTCTTCAACATCGATCATTGACCCTAGTCGGTGTTTACGCTCAACAAACACATCAGCAGCTTTGCGGGCATCAGGATGAGCAATGTGATTATTAGGATCTGCCCCGGTATAAAGAACTACATTGATTTTGTAAGGCTTAAGCCTTGCGGCCTTGGTTGTGATCTCATCACTCTCTTGAGCAATATCATCACGATTTAAATACTTGCTAGCCCGTTCAAGCAGCTCAGCGCTTGGGATGCCGTTTGTCGTCTCTCGGCTCAAAATAGCAACGGCAACGTTGCCCGAATTCGGCTCCGTCATTCTGGCTTGCGCATCTTTTACAAGAGCGGGTTGAGCGGTCTTGGGGAATTCGTAACGCACAACTACAGCATCGGTGTCAGACTCAATCTTGATCACCGGCCTTTCGTCTAAAGTTAATGCGTGAAATCGATAACCAGAGCGAGTTCCCGTCGTGTGAAACTGATAAGGCGCTAAATCGAACCGCCTTAAGAGATCGTCATTAGACTCAAGTACTGCAGGCTTGGGCGGAAAAACTGACGTATCAGCGGGTTGTAAAACTTGGCGCTTCAAGTTGTACTGCAGCGCCATCAAATCCACCATGTCGCTCTCTGTCACGAACTTGCGAAACATCTGCAGCGCCCAGTAATTTTTCTCGCGTGTATCGGCAATGTGCTTCAATACTAAAGCTTGTAGCACTTGCGCTAACAGTTCACTGTCGTTAGTTAAGGCTTCTTGCAAATAAACGGCTTTTTCTTTATCGCTAGCCGCGCAATGCTCAACCGCGAAATTAATGTATTCGTTAAGCAGCGTCTCAAAATCTGGCTCTTGAAATGCCTTAGGGCGATTATCTTGAGTTGTCATATCGTTACACTCGTTCGAATGGCTTCACCGTTCCATTTGCCTGTTATGCTCACAGAAAACCCACTCGCGGTCGGTATGGCTTGGCACTGCTCCACTGTCAATCCAGCAAGCTGATTATTAGCGTTGGTTAGCGCCTCTATTGATAGGTTTTGCACAATCATGGCTTCAGATGGGTTCTGGTTTTTTCCTAATCGGTTAATCGCTCGATTGCCGATCGCTCTGCGTTTCACGCGGGAGCCGACTTGAGTGGTTAACACGCGCTTAATCCGACAGCTAAGCGCCTCAAGCCCCGTTAATGTTCGCCCTGTATCCTGATCGATAGCTAAAATATGCTTAATCATGATTTAGCCTCGCTGGTATTGCCGCCGTTTGAATCAACGTGGTAATGCAGCTTCACACTATAGCCATCGACAATGACATCGCCGCCAGAAATCTCCATAGAACCCGCAAATGTTGCCGCACCGCCGCCTGCGCCGCCAGCCACAGCAAACGCACCTTGGTGATTGAAGGCTCCAGTATTAATTAAGTTGCCCGTGAAAATGCTATCGCCAGTGCGGTTCGTGTTGCCCGTGTGCTCTTGGTTGCCAACATGGGTTAAATCTGCATTTAAGATCATGCCGCCGGGGTAATTGCAAGTGATCGAGCCGTTATCGAGGTTATACAGCTCGGTCATGCCGCCGCCGTAGTCCGTCATGACTTGGTTTTCTTGCAAGGTCGGAAAGGGAAACTGATTAGAACGCAAGCCCATTAGTGATACTGCATTGTTTAAGTTATCACCGTCACCGATGTTAATTAAAATGCACTGCTCGCCGACCGTTGGGCGTCGGTAATGACGCACTCGCCCCGCGGCAGGCACAAAAAAAGGCACGTTCTTGGCGAGATTCGTACCTGTTTTAACATTGACCGACCGCTCATGAGCGCTTTCAACGACTCCAAGACGAATGATATTGGCTAATCGGCGGTTGGTTTCGGCTAGCTCTTCACGTACTGCGCGTAGCTCATTCTCCAACGCAAGAATGCGCTTGATTGCATTCATTGGTGTTTACTCCCACAAGCTCGGCATGCTCTTCATCGATAGGACCCATGCGAATTCTTTGTCGCATGGTCACAACGCGAGAAAACACACCGTGATCAGGCTGAAAGCGATTAGGGAGGTTCGAAACCACAATAGCCTCATCGGTATCATCAAATGCAAGAACTCGGCTTGATAATTCTCGGTCTAATCGCGTTGAGGCATCGAGCGCTTCGAGATCGAAATCATCAATCGATGTCGGAACTTCAATCAGAAACCTCAGCTCAATATCATGCGCGTTTCGACCATCGTTCGCGTAGCCCAAAACTGGCTCAGCCTCGCCAACCAAATAGCTGATACGCGTTTCGGATAGCTCAGTTTGGCTACGTGTATAAGTTGATTTAATCGTAACATTGAGAGCGCTTTCTAAGTGCTCAATGACTAATTTCACCCAATCACGCGGCGAGCGAAAGAACGTGTTTGAATTCACGATGGAAAAACTCCTCAAACTTACGATTAATATCGGGCAGATAGTTGTTCACAATGGATTCAGCATCGTCTGAAATATCCACAGTCACGAGCTCAATGCTTTTTCTTTGCTTACTAGTTCTGCGAAATACAAGCGCTTCATCGCTGTTCATTGATGAGATAAACGCTCCTTCATAGAACTCGCTGCCCACCCGCACGCCAAGCTTATTTTGAATGGGCTTACCCGTGCGATGCACGCCAATTTCATTTACGCCGATCCAAAGTTTTGAAATGCGGCCTTTTTTGTATTGACGAAAGCGAGATCGCAATGCTTTGTTATCAATTTTCAACTCGTAGCCAAGCTCGGCCATGCTAACGGCTCTTAACCAGCGATTCGTTAACACTGACGCACGTTGAACTGCCTTGGGGATTTCGTCTTTGAAAGCTTCGTACTTCTGGATAAACTCAGTATCCATCAACAAGCGATTGTTGTTAGTTATACTCTGACCAGCCATCTTTGCGCGCTCCACTGCCCATCTTCACCATCGCATATTCAAGGGTGATCTGGCTGTCGGTTCCGGTCGATTTTACAGGCTGCTCATAAACCAGCATGAACCGTTCTTGATCGTAAATCGTTGAGCATTGCTCTGGCAGGCTGTCAGCGGTAAAGAGCCGATAGACAGTAAGTTCCCCTCGCTTAGCACGGCGAATGTAACCGTTTATCTCTCGCTGATTGCCTTCTTTTGTCGTCACCAAAATAGAATGCCCAAAGCAATCTGCGATAGATGCCCGGAGTAAACTCCGAGCATGGTCAAATGAACTGCTCATCAGGCAACAAACTCAGTGATCACTGCGCCCGTCAACAGCACACCGCCATCGACAAACACGCCAACTGGCTGCGCGACTGCGTCTTTTTTCGTGGGTTTAGTCTTAGTGAATTCGCCCGCGTCAAAATAAGCCGCATCACATTTAAATGTCGGGGTGTCCCCAGCTTTTATTGGTCCGTCAAAGTGACCATCAATATGGCACGTCACCACTTCGCCTGCTTTAATGGTTTGTGTTGGTACAACCAACAAGCTGCCTACTAAACAAGGAATGTCTTTTTTAAAGCCGCCCGTAGGGGCGATTACTGCAATTTTTTTACCGTCGCTATAGCGCATCGTTATCACCAATTTTATCTAGATAAACAAAAGGGCGAGACGCGCTCACCCTTGGTTTGATTGTTGCCAGCTTACTTAAAGGTTGCTTTGGCAATACCGCGGCGATCGATAACTTTCGAGGAGATATCGTAAGTAATACGGAATTTCGCACCATCACTGGTCCAGCCGTCACCCGTTTCTAGCCACGGATCTTGCTGTCCATCCAAGAAGCCCATCACAATCGAATCAAAATCTTTCGATGTCAGAGCAATCGCGCCGTTGATACCTGTTAAGCGAGCGGTTTCAATGACTTTTTTGAACTTCTTGTAAGCTGGGTTAAAGCTGTCCGGCTTGCTTGCAGTATTCAATACAGCTTCAAGCATGGAGGCGTGATCAGGATGAGCCATTAAAATCTCACCGCGTAAATCTAGTGCATCACCGCCGCCATCTTTGTCACCGCTAAATGGCGTACTTGTCGCTGTGGCAAACACTTTATGCAGCGCCATGATCAACGTGGCATAGTCGTCAGCGGGCATATTTTCAACAAGGTTCCCCCACTTATCAGCGCTCGGCGCGGCTTGGAATACTGATTTGCCATCGCCCATTTTGCCGCTAAGAATCGCGTTAAACATCAACTTGTCCGATAGGCGGTAGCCTGCTTGCATAAACTTGCGTGGCACTTTGGCGATCAAGCCGATTTCGTCATTGATGATGGCTTGGCGAGTAAACTGAATCGCACGACCAAACGTTGCTAGCTGAATACGCTCACCGCTGCCCTTTAGGATTGCTGATTTGTATTCACCATCTTCGCCAACGGCCATCAGATCAGGCGCATCGTTGACCATCACCAATTCGGTTTCACGAAAATCGCTGAGGTTTTCCACGTTCGCCAGCTCTCGCCAAAGCGGGGCGCGAACTTTGGTTTCATCGCGCATTACCGTGCGAATACTTTCAGTGATAATGTCACCAAAATCGCCACTGTTGAAAGCGCGGTTGACTAGTTCGTTTTTGGTTAAGCCGGTACCTGCGTTAACACCGATACTAAACCGTGCCATATTTAGCAGCGACTCGTGTGCAAACGAGTTTTTCTGATCCAGCTCTTCAACGCCTGCGCGCGCATTTAGCGCATTTTGCAGCTCAGCTTTGACGTGATCGCCATTGCCAACACGCATATGCATGGCCGTTAAGTTGGCATCTGGTTTTCGTTGACCTGTTGCGCTTTGATCGCCGAGGTTTTCTAAAATCTTAGCTGACGCTTTATCGAGCGAGCATTCAATGTCACTCAACATTTGGTTGGTCAGCTCATCGCTTACTTTGTGCAGAGCGCATAACGCGCGAATATCAGCTTGACGCTTGTTTTCGGCTTTTACTGCGTTTTGCAGCTCTTCTGGTGTTAATGGTTTCGGCATGTCGCTTACCTGTTCACTGGTTGAATGATTGGTTGGTGTGCTTGGTTCTGGCTCGCTTGACGCTTCATTGGACTGCTCAGGAGGCAGTGCATTGAGCAAGGATTCAGGCACATTTTTAAATTTTGCGATGTCTTTCGCATCGTCTTCGGTAAAGCAGTTGGTTAAATCAACGGGGTCGGTCACTTCATCAACCAATCCCCACTCAAGGGCTTTTTCAGCGGTGAACCACGTCTCTTTTTTCATCGCTTCGAGAAAGTCGTCCAGCGTTTTCTTGCCGCCTGATCGCTCTACGTATTCTTGAGAGATCAGCTCACGCGAGTTTTTCCACTGCTGCAGCGCTGCTTCTAGGTCATCTTCTTCACCCCACGCGCCGATCTGCGGATTGTGTATCATCATCGATGTGTTGGACGGCATTTGGCGAACATCACACGCACTCAATACATAAGTACCGATCGATGCGACTAGACCATCGACAACGCCGATGGTTTTGCCTTTGTGGGCTTTCAAGGCGTTGTGAATGGCAATGCCTTCGTAAACGCCGCCGCCGCGAGTGTGGATATGCACTTTAATATCTTTGTTACCGATTGATTGCAGAGCAGCAACCAGATCGAGAGCGGCAATATCGTAACTGCCAATAATGCCGTGGATATAAAGCTGTGCTGGCTTATCGTCAGCTTCGTTTGTTAGTGTGTACCAGCGTTTATCTGTGGATCTAGGCATCGAGAACTCCCTCGCCTTTTTCGTTGGTTTTAATCTGATCAGCAGGAGCAAGATTATGAGCAGGATCGGCGGTGCTGATTATGCCCATTTCATTAAGCTGCTTGCGCTCTGCTTGAATCTCTTTGCGTGTTGCCAGTGGGTTAATGTTGCGCTCACGCTGCGCTTGACTGAGTGAGAACAAGCCAAGTCGTGAGCCTTTCTCAATCCCATCCATCTCTTTCTTAGGATCAATCCACGGCATGACAGGCGCTTGATAAATCGCGTTATACACACTGGCTGCGTTGACGCTCGCGGGTACTTTTAGCTCGCCGCTAAGAATTGCCATAGATAGCGCGGTGCGATATTGCGGGCGTGTCCAGTTCAGCACGAACTTGCGTTGCAACACGCGATAACGAGCGTAAGAATCAACAAGCTCTTGGCGGTTCGATGAATAGGCACCGTCGTAGTTGCGTGTGACCGATGAGTTATTCACACCGACTGCGCTGCTAACCAGCTTTTGCTGCCCGCTTCTAAACGGTGCGCTCATTGCTTCTTTACGATTCGATTCGACAACGCCAGCGTCTTCACCAGGAGCTAACTCAAATGAGTTGCCCATACCGAGGAAGATGTCACCGCCGCGAGAAAAAGCATCACCAGTGTCGCCACCAAGCGTAGGATCGCGCTTAATGTAGTAAGCAAAGCGTGATGCTATCTCAGCGCTGACCATTTCAGAGTTGTCGTAGCTTTCAAGCCGAGAAATAAGATCGAGCACTGAATGCAGTATTGATACGCCGCGGTTTTGATGCAGCCGCCGAGTAAACTTCAGGTGACAAATAAAATCAGCGTCAACCTCTGCAAACTCAAATCCAATTGAATCTTTTTGAATCAAGTAGCTAACCGCTTGACCAAGCCGATTGCGCTTTATCCCTTCGATTAAACCGCCTTCCGGCTCAGTAATGTGGCGCGGAATGTATTGCGGCTCAAAGGGCTGAATAGCAAAAGGCGTGCTGGATGGATAGGTGATTTGTGGGTGATAACCCATGTACATTCGACCAAACACCTCACCATCTCGAAGCCAAGTGCGGCATGCTAACCATTCGGTTTCGCTTCGAGACGTTTCGTTATCAATATTTTGCTTCAGCGAGTGCAGCTCCCACCATTTTGCGATAGCTTGAGCAAACTCAATATGCACCTCACCTTTGTGATCGAGCGGTTGTGGCTCAACCATGATCCCATTGGGGCCAACCACGTTAGCGCATAACTCATCAAGAATGGCCGTTACAAATGGGTTGTTTTCATCGCCCTCTCTGGCTCTCTCATAAATCGCTTTAGCGCCCTTGTTCAGCTCATTCGCGGAGGTCTTTGAAAACTTACGTTTCTGCTTAGTTTTCGGGTCAACTGGCAAGGCTGCGGTGTATTTGTTTAGTAGTGAGCGGTCGTATAGCCGCTTCAACCCCTTATCGGGGTTAAAGACAGCGACAACTCGGTCGATTAGGTTTAGCGGATTACTCAAGGTAATTCCTCCTGATCATGCTTCGCCTGCCACCGAGTGACTCTTGAGCGATCAAGCGGGTCAAGCGCTCTATTTCAGCACGCACCGTCGCTAAGCTGGCCAAGGTGAGCTTTTCACCCTCAGCAGTCGTGACTTCTTGCTGCATCAATATTTTTTGCTCTGCCGCAACGTACCATGCCAGTCGCTCTCTATTTGTCGGTAATTCAATCATCCGTAAATACTCTGTGAATGGTTATATCTGCGTTGTGGCTTGCGCTCAAATTCTGGCTTAACGTCAGCATCAACAACGTTGGGGTTGATCTGCCAAGGTGACGCCCATGCGGGCGGATTATTCCAATCAATGTCGTCGCCACCCAGATAATGCATCCCCGCCTCTGCGTATGCGCATAGATCTAAGCTTTCGTTTCGAGTGTTTGGCGGGCAAACCCAGTTGCCTTTGTCGTCAATATATTCTGCGGTGAGTTCATCAAACCAGTTACGTTCCGCCCACCCGGGCAGGTGAAAGTAACGCGAACCGAACTCAAGACGCGAATAGCTCGCGGTGACACGATTTTTCAACCGATTGGTATGCAGTAAAAGCAGCTTGATTTCACCATGGGCTATTTTGCTACGCTTGTCGGGATAGCTCTCTTTCACTAAGTGCTCTATATCTCGGCTTGCCCCTTTAACTAAGCGGAACAAATGCGCCAAGCCTTGCGATTTAAGCCGGTTATAAAATTGGTAAGCAAAATCAGTCACCGAGGTTTGCTTACCCTCTTTTTCTCCAGCCGAGCCGCCAGAATCACATAAGGTTAAAATTGGCTTCATCACTCGGCCTGAGCCATCGGCCAGCGGGTAGGTTTTTTTCATTACCTCATCAATCAGCAGATCCCAATCTTCGGAATAAACTGCCGGATTAATGCGATCGCCATTGCGATGTTTGGTGGTGAGTATCTCAAAGCGATCAATCACCCAACGCTGCAAACCAAGACCATAAACATGAGCTTGCACAATAAATCGCGGGTTGGATTTACCGCCTTGTACGTCCACGGTCATGATGATAAAGCGACCATCGTTAGGAACGACACTGCGCGGATGGTCCAGTGCGCGCTGCATTAACTCATGCGCCCCGACTTCTAAAGCGCGAGATTGCAGGATGTAAGAGCGCCCCATGCGGGTGTTGATAAATGACTTTAGTGCCTCTTCATCCCCACTGTCTTGATATTGAGCGTCCGCATTTAAGTAGCGATAAACTAGGTTTTCCCAGCTTGCGTAAGCTGCAACAATACCTTCAAACCAAAAAGTGGCCCATTTGGATGTCCTGACCTTAGTTTCATCATCAACCAATTCACCGTGTTGAGTAATGGCCCCCTCTCGAAACCATTCACCGCTTAGGTTTTTATCCTGTTTTTGTGATTCGTTGATTCTGTGAGTGCAGCGCGGGCATTCTACCCATGCGGTTTTAGCGGCTTCCATCGGGTCTTTATGATCAACCCATTTTAGCGTTTCAAAATCCGGTCTAAACCACGCTTCACAATCATCGCACTGCCAGTAAAATCGACGTCTATCGCCTTGGTTGTACAGCGAGGCGATACCGCCACAAGGCTGTGCCTCATGAGGCGCAAGCTCTTCAATAGGCTTGGGGTTACGAACGATGCGACCAGGGGAAGATTCCGCCATCACCATGCCGGATGATTTCGCGTTTTGAACGCGCATGAGCATGAGTTCGAATTTAGAACCCTCTTCACCCACAGAATCATCCGCCCGATCGTAGTCCGTGCAACCTGCATAGCGATAAGTTGATGCTGATAAACTTGTTTCTGTGGCTGAATCTAGCTTTAAGTTCATGCCATTTTTGAATTTCTTGGATGTAATATTGTCGTCTGATTTTCGCCCTGTCTTTAATTTTGCGATGCCCGGCGTGGCATGAAAGCAACGATCCAGATCGACCTTGCTCATGTCTGCCGCTTTTGTCTTCGTGCTGTAAATCAGCAGCATATCGCCCGGAGCTTGAGTAACAGAGTAGTTAATCCACCCCTCAACCATAGCTTTGGTCTTTCCTGAGCGAGCAGGCCCAACAACAATGACCGCTTCATAAATGCGACGCGCTAAACAGTCCAGCGGCTCGCGCATATAAGGCACTTGAGTTGATAAGAATTTAGTAACATCCGTGCCGTCTGAAATCCATAAGTCCTCGTCAGCGGCCTGAACAGGGGTTTTGTTCGTTGGTTGGCATAAATAAGCAAGGCTGCGACGAATTGCTTTTGCATCCGCAAACTGAACCCCAAGACGCGTGTCAAACTGATCCAAGCTCATCTGCTACTGCCTTTAAGTCGAAGTTCAATAATCGCTCTAAGTCCTCAAGCTGCTGAGGTGTTGCTGACGGAATGGAAGACTCAATTCTAGTAATGACTTTATCTTTAAAGCCTTTAACTCCAGCAATACAAACAGCAATCTCGTTTTCAAAGTCTTCTCTGGTTACACTTTCGGCTGCATCTTTCATTAGCGCGAGCTTTTCACGTTGACCTTGCACGTACGCACGCATTTCTGCAGCAGTCTTAAACCCCATCAAATCGGGCGCGTCACTTTGTTTAACCGGAGCCTGACAGAGATAAGGAACCACTTGAACCACGTCATAAAGTGGCGTTGAGCCTTTGTGTGCAATCGGTTCTATCCCGGCGTTTTTTAATTTTTTACGTATCGTTGAGCGGTGATAACCAAAGACTTCTAACTCTGACAAATTCCATAGTCGTTTTTCATTGTTCATTGCTTCCTCAAAGTTAAAAAATTGTCCCGACTCTCCGAGTGGTCACGCCCTTTTCGCCTTAGGCTGACGTTGCCATTAATGTGGGGACTTTCACCCTGACTTGCTTCTTTTTGATTCTTAACTTGCGCTTACACGTAAGGAGTAAGCGGTAAACCGCTTCGTGGTCATGGCTAACAAGTTAAGACGGCGAGAAGCCAACGCGTAGGATAGGGTCACCGCCGTAAGCACTGTGGATAATGGCCGAAGCCTTAGGTGCTCGACGACACCAAAAAGAATGCGCACTTTTGCTCTTGGCGGTGGTAGGTGTGCTTACTTTAAGGCAGTAAGCGGGCCTGCATTATCGTCTTGTCAGCTACTGATACATTAATGGGTCGCTAGTCCAAAGCTACTCTCTCCCTTTTAATTTCGGGCAATTGCGAGATAAGCTGCGTTCACAATATGACTTAACGGATAACAGGTTCAGTCACTCAAACCCGATGACATCAACCCCAGCTAGCCGGGGTTAACGTTATAGTAATCAATGCAATCGTTGAGCTGCTCGATATAAATCATCAAGTTTTCAACTGAGCGATTGGGGTAATATACCCCCTCGTTATTGCCCACTTCATACCATTCAAGCTTTGGAGAAACAGGCTTGCAATCAATCAGGCTCGGAGTGATCTGACTTTGTATTGAGCTGCACGCTGCCAGCACTGTCACCAAAACGGTGAGCGTGACTATTTTTCGCGTTCTGCTTAATGTCGTCATACCGCTGCTCCCTTTGCTTAACCTGATCAGCAATTTTCTTTTTGTCTCTTTCGAGCTTAAAAGCAATAATCAAGCGACCAACAATGAGCAGTAAGTTTCGCCAGCTCATTTCTTTTCGTTACAAGAGTGCTTGTAATTGCCCGCCAAATAATCCCATGGCATTCGAATCCACCACGGCCACTTTCGCTTAAAATCTTCACTGATTTGCGCATCAACATGAGCGATAAAACCAGCCATGACACCAATTGCACCAAGGGCAACATAAACCCATGCGGGCGCATCATTCACCGCTGCTGCGGCTTCTGGTGACGCATAAGCAACAAGGGAAAATAACGTCGCGGCGATTGCGGCGGCAAGCGCCATAAAGATCTTAGATAACTTCACTGGACTATCTCCATTTAAGCGACTGACTAGGCGCTTGTGTTTTTGAGGATTTCTCGGGGGAACTTCTCAACAAAGTCTGTCACTTTCCCTTTGCCAAGAGGTGTGTTGTAGTGCTGTTTCCAATAACGCGCCAAGCCGTGAATGTCGCCAGCGGCAGGCAAAGCGTTCGGAACTCTTAAGTAGTGAACTCGGCACATTGCAACTGCATATCGCAAGTTACTGATCAGTTCGTTTGCATGAACAGGGATACTGCGATTAACAGCAACAAAACCGCTACCCGCTGCTTGCAGCACTTTTTCAGCAAGTGGCTTACGAAACTTTAAGTAATCCGTCCAAATGCAATTGTGCGTTACAGGCTCCATTTGAATGATGCCGAGCGCCGGACCGCTGCCATGCTGCTTTAAGTATTTAGCTAAGCTCTCTGTAAATATGGTACCGATTATCAGTTGCTCTGCAGCTTCGCTGTGCAGCCCGAGCCGCTTGAGTTCGGGCCTAACAACCAGCTCAGTCAGTTGCTTCGCATCCATTTTGTTTACCTCGCTTTTCTCGTCGCTCGTCTAACCAAACGACAACGTCAAAGACAAATCGGCAACCGATGAAGATCAGTCCGATGATGGAAATAATATTTGCTGTGGTGATGTCAGGGCTGCTCACAGTATGTTCTGCCGCTTGCTGCGCCTTTGCCGCAACCGTGCCGCTAAATGCGGTAACACCTGAGCCGCCGCCATACGAAATGATTCGCCCTTTCCACTCATGCAATAAATCAAAAAACTTTTGAGGCATAAGAAGTTAGGCTCTTTTTTCAGGAACAAAAAAAGCGCCACGAAAGGCGCATAACAAGAGAGGAAAGTGTCAAATACGAAAAAGCCCCACCGAATAGGTGAGGCTTTGCATCGTGGTAATCTTGCTCCATTTAGGGGTGAATGTCAACACTCACCCACTAGATATTGTAAATTTATCCAGATGCATGAACTTATCGCTAACCGAAGCCGAGATAGCTAGCGAGTAGCAGTACCACAACTAACAATGCGTACCGATGCGCTCTGGGTTGTTTTATCTCTTGCTCTTGGTGATCGATTATCGACATCAGACTATTTACAGCAATTCTCGATTTCATACTCGCGCCACCTCTTTATCGTTAAATAACTTTCAGCTTTTAATGTGTAGCACTTATACTGCCTATGAGTATTGTTCCTCTGCCCAGTTTACCCAATCAAAGCCACATTCAGTACACTTTCCGTTCTCATCTTGGAAATCAGCGTCAACGTGACAGTCTGGATTTGGACACATAGGAACCATTACTTGCAGTTTTGTACCTACAGGCCAACGCTTAGAGTCAAAGCAGAACTGTTTACTGGTTTCTGTCCCCATATCGCCTTCACACCAAGACTCTAAGTACGGCTCATGTTGATCGCAGTTCTTGCCTGCATACACATTGGCTTTAACTTCAACGCCCGATATGATCTTGTATTCAATGCTCATCTAAGCCGCCTCTTCTCGTTCAATTCTTTCCATCAGTGCCAGCATTGCTGCATTGCGCTTGGCTGAAAGCCACTTGGTGATCGGCTCTAACACTTCGTGATAACGCTTAAACACACTGTAAGTACAAGCGAACTCACCAGAGCACATCGCAACAAAGCGTTGTTCATAGTTCCAACCGATTCGACCATCACTGCAATGCGTACAACTGCGAGTTTGACGCCGTTCGGTTTTATAAAAACCACTACCATTACAAGCAGGGCAAACCCGACCTAGCGGGTTGATCGCCTCTTCGATGGCTGCGCGAACCAAAGCAAGGAAAGCTTTCTCGCACTTCTGACCGCGCCATTTTTGAGTTTGGCTGATCACCTCAAGCATGACTGCTTTTTCTAACATCTTGCGAGAATGTTCATTATTTTGCATTTCAACAAACAAAATCAAAAATCCAATTGGTGACTCTTTCCACGTCACCCCTACCATGGCTAGCTGCTCTTCTAGCGAGAACAAGCCTTTGCCGCCACCGCTTTGCATTTGTTCGTAGTTCAAGCCTTTTAAATCAAACTTAGCCAATAACGTTTCAGGTCTCATGCTATGCCGCCTCCATGCAGGATATGGATTTTTTAAAACTCTGATTCTTCATAAAAACAATCCAATGGGTGTCAGATCTTTTGCCACTTGGGTGTCCAAATAAAGGACGATAGCCAGCACACTTCAAAACTTCTGATGTTTTTATTTGCAGCTCATTCCACTTAAAAATTAAAATTCCATCATCCTCAAGAACGCGAAAACATTCTGAAAAACCACGCTCAATCATTTGATTCCATTCCAATGGAAGCTTGCCATACTTGATCGCCATCCAAGCATCGTCCCCAATTTTATTTAAATGGGGCGGATCAAACACAACCAACTTAAAACTGGAGTTTGAAAAATTTAACTCAGTAAAATCACTTAAGATATCGGGTTTAACATTAAACTCACGCCCATCACAGAGAGTTGTTTCTATTTCTCGAACATCATTAAAAACAGTGAGCGGATTGCTTTTATCAAACCACATCATTTTTGCACCGCAACATGCATCTAAGATCAAGCAATTTTCTTTGTTCATGCCGCCTCTCCTAATCGTGTGCGGAAGTTGATACCCAATTCATCCGCTACGCCGCGAGTGAATGGAATTTTCGGAGTGTAATGGGTGTAGTGCGGAGTCCAGAGCACAAATGCTGATGGAAAGTTAACGCCTGTTTTCTTAGTTACACCATCGATGTCGTAAAAGTTGTAGCGGCCATCCGGCTCATAAATCGCGGTTGCTTTGCCATCAACCAATTCACGCCACCATCCTGTTGCTGGTTCGTAGGGCAATAACATCATCCCGCTATTTCCGGCGCGAGCCTCAGAAAAGGCTTTTTTGATAAACAACTGCTTTAGGTCAAACGGAGGATTACACCAAAAGTCATTTTCCCAGGGCAGGCGGAGCGCATCAAAGCCGACAATTTTTGCAAGCGGGTTAAAATCATCACTGATAAAACCAATACCGCGCTGATCGTAATTTCCTGCGCGCTGCTCAAGCCATTCGATTGATGTGTAGAACCGGTTAACTTTGGCGGTTGCTGGCTCGGCACAAACGTCAAGCTGCAGCTTGCGGCCATAGAGGGCTTGACCATCTTCAAAACATTCCCACATTGTTCCCCAGCGGTTTTTATCCTGCGCGGGCGTTGTTGAGTGAACTAAAATTGGCATTATTTCCCCTCCGGCTTACGGCTTTTCAGTCTGAAACTTTCCCACACAAACGAGATCCACTCTCCGCCGTTATCCAGCAATCGTTCGACAACTCGCTCACCAAGCAGACCTTGCAATTCTTCGTAGCCTAGGTTGGTTAGAATTCCGGTTGGCAAGTCATTCGACCAGCGGGCATCGATGATCGTACTTAGCATGATGTTTTCATGATCGCTCTTGCGCTGTACGCCCACCTCATCGAGCACAAGCAAATCAACTTGACTAAGCACTTCGATAAACTTTGCTTCCGTCATCGCGCTATTGGAATTGTACTTGTCGCGTATTTTCATCATCAGATCGGGCACTGAAATCAGCATCACTGATTTTCCGCGCGCC
The DNA here is from genome assembly GCF_030851525.1 of Vibrio sp. 2017_1457_13. Taxonomy (NCBI): domain Bacteria; kingdom Pseudomonadati; phylum Pseudomonadota; class Gammaproteobacteria; order Vibrionales; family Vibrionaceae; genus Vibrio; species Vibrio sp. 2017_1457_13. The sequence goes on along the minus strand of NZ_VHTA01000001.1, from coordinate 255,922 downwards.
AAAAGGTTATTGCCAATGGCAGATGCTAGGTGATTCTTGCCTGTCCCTGTCGTACCTGAGTAAACAAAGCTTCGGGCATGAGGCTGTTTTAAATAATCGCTTATCCACGTATGAGCGTGATTAAACGCCACGCGCTGCCCTTGGCTATCTGTGATGTAGTTGTCTAGTCGGCATCGGGAATGCTTTTTGCTGATCCCGCTGCGCCCTAAAGCGCTTTGTACTTTTGCGGTTTGGTATTCGCTGAATCTTTGACGGCTGATTTCTTCCGCCTCCCGCTTGTGAATCTCGGCCATCTGCTCTTGGCTGTAAGGTCTGACATGGGCCGGAATACGAGCCTGAAGTTGTTGTAGTGACGCCATGATTACCCCCTGCTTTCCGGTAATTGGTACTTGGATACATCCATCCCCTCGCGGTAGCTTTGTCCGACCTGCGCGGTTGTTGTCTGGCCCGTGGAGCCTTTGGGCGTACCTCTCTCGCGTGCCCACTGGTTTTGCAAGCGCATGCCGTTGCGCCAAGCAGCTACCCAGTCGCTGTAAGCGCTTCCCCTGGCGATCATCGCATCACGCCACTGGTCGGTAGCAACTTGCACACCGAGCACAAAATCTTTTTGCTTGGCATACCAGTCGATCATTTCGGGAGTCACTTCGAACTGAGTCGGGAATTTCGTTTTTGCACTCGTCCGCTTGCGGGTTTTTTGCGTTGTCGAATTTTGCCCTGTTTCCTCGTTGGGGGGATTAAGGGGGGATCTATTATTTAATGGTGGATCTAATAATGGGGGTTTGGGGTCAGAATTTGACCCACCCCCCCCGCCATTCTGACCTAGGTCAGATTTCGACCTAGGTTTATTTTCGACCTCGGTCAACTCCATTTTTCGGATAACTGAAAGGTCTATCCAATACATATTTGAATCGTTATCGCGGCTGTTTTCTTTTTTGCGGTGCTTTACTTTCAGCACACCAAGATCAACCAGCGTTTTGATTTGGCTTTTTAGGGTGGATTTTGATACTCCGCACTTTTTGGCAACCGTGCCAAGGCTAGGCCATGCATAACCCTCGTCACTGGCAAAATCGGCAAGGCAAAGCAAAATAAGCTTCTGATTGCCGCGGAATGCCGAAACGTCCCACACAGCAGACATAATCTTAATGCTCATACTGCCGCCTTATGCGCTTGTACTCGGTGAAAAATAGCTGCTGCCTCATCACGAGAGACAACACGCTTCCCTTTTGGTGTTGCGGCTATCCAAAACCGCAAGCCACCGCTATAAACGATGTAAAGACTCATTGCACAAAGATCTCCATAGTTAATTTTTACTCGCGTTATGCGTCACGCATGGTGTGATGGTCAGTCACTACGCGGCTTTTTTGCTCATTAACGTTTCAAGGTATTCTAAAATCGGTTCGTGGCTCTCCTTGCCCTCAAGAACCTCTCTGTAGGCCTCGCGCAACTGGTCCACGCTAGCGTTCTCACCTAACGAGATAACGGCTCTAAATGCCTCACTGGTTTCTTTGCTGTGTACAGCAAGCAGCTGATCACGACATGATTGAGATTGCCTTGCTCCAATGGCGGCGACTGAAAAACCCAGCGGGTTTAAGAATTGATTGAGCGCGGCCAAAGCGCGATCAACGGGTAAAGCTTTAATGATGGCGGGTAGCAAATCCATGATCGTTGCTTTTGATTCAATCGATGAGCGCTCGATGTAGCGGAAAAAGTTTTGCGCATTGTTTTTGTCGTCAATGCCGGGCTTTTTCAGCAGCTCTTTGCGCTGAGCATCTACTTCATACTTCAATTCAAAACGGTGGTAGATACTGGCAACCCGATGAGAGATGCACTCTTTACTCACTTCGGTTCGCCAACCTTCAATGGCGTTACGTATCACGCTTTTTAAACTGTGTTGCATGGTTTCTCCTTGCTGGTTATTTATACAGAATTTTGGTTGTCAGGCGATTCCTGATCAATTAACTACAATTAAGTTAGAAAATATCGGGACGAAGTTTTTGTTTATCGACCTCGCCACTGGTTTGATCATGAATTTTCTTAGCTAACGTTGCTCCGGGGGTTTTGTGTCCAAATAAAATCAGGCGCAAATACTCGGTGCTTGTTTTTAAATGCTTCGCTAAGGTTTCACGTTGGTTTGCGTCTAGTTGACGCCAGTAGTTTGCGTACATAATGAGTACCTCCAACGTACAGAATACACAAACCATAAAGTATTTACAACGTTGTGTACTTAATCAGTACAAGGTTTAGCATATAAGTATGAAAACAGCCGAAGAAAATAGAGTCGATAACGCTAGATATCTCGCCCAAATAGTTGGCGGGACAAGCGCTTTCGCAAATAAAATAGATCGCTCAGTCACCCAAGCCAGTAGGTTCATGGGTAGTAACCCTACCACTGCGATCGGACCTCAAATGGCTCGTCATATTGAGCGTTGCTTTGGTAAGGCTGATGGGTGGCTAGATGCTAACCATGGCAATGGCTCTTATAGCAAAGAGAATTTTTCGGAACGATTGAATAAGGCCTGTGACGAGGCGGGTATTCCGGCACGAGGAAGGGCTGGCTACATTCAAGAGAGGCTATCGAGAAAGATATCTTTGACCGCGATTCGTAAATGGATTGTGGGCGAGGCTGTGCCAGATACTAAGCGAATTGCTGAGATTGCGGCCATTGTTGGGACTACAGTTGAAAACCTGCTAAATACATCTGCAAAAAATTTAGCAAGTGAAACCAAGGGGGATTATGGCGCCAATGTAAGTTCAATTAATTACTCCTCCATGGTTCCGGTGATCTCTTGGGTTCAAGCTGGCGCTTTTTGTAATTCAGAAACGCAAGTGCTACCTCACGATTGTGAAATGATACTGTGCCCAAACAAGGCGGCATCAAGCCGCACTTTTGCATTGCGAGTTGTGGGAGACTCGATGACTGCCCCGTACGGTAGAACTTATCCAGAAGGCACAATCATATTTGTCGATCCAGAAAAAGTTGCGGAGCCAGGAATGCGGGTTATTGCAAAAACAGATCAAGGACATACATTCAAGCAACTGGCAGAAAATGAACTTGGCCAGCGTTACCTGAAACCGCTCAACCCGCACCATCAACCTATTTTTGATGGTGGGATTGAGATATGTGGCGTAGTAATTGGTAGTTACATGCCTGAATAGATATTAGGCATGCGACTAAAGAATAAGCCTTTTACTTGTAGAGTAATAAGGCAGATCGATTTCGCTTTCTTGGACGCCTAATTTATTAGCTATAAAAGCTTTAATTGCAGGCTCATCAGTAAAGCCGTTTTTTTGGAAGTTATCTCTATTAGAATACCATGCGTCATAAATAGCGAACTCAGGGTCGCTAATTTCCTCATCTGAATACTCGATCTTCCATTTGAAATCATTGCAGTTATTTGGCTTACAATCATTTGGAGCCAAAGTTGCTACAGCTATGGCATTTAATCCCTTCGAACGCTCGTCAAATACTTTTACAACAACATATTCGGCATTATCAACCATATTATACACTCTTGCAGCTGCTTTCATCGCAACTGCAATTCTCTCTTCTGCTGTGCCAATGCTACGCGTTTTAGCTTCAGCCAAAACACGTCCGTATTGATTTGGCCTGGGGATGTCATAAACATAAAATGACACATCAAGATTGTAAGCCTCTGGAACAACAACCTCTGATTTTCCCTTATCAATAAAATATAAAAAAAGAACTAGCGGAATTGCTAGCGCCTGAATTTTTCTACGCAGAGACGTGTTGTTGCCTAAAGCTGGAACTAGTTTTATTACTACACCAATTAGCCAATAGAAAAAAAGAGTTATAAAAAAAAGAATTATTGCATTTGCCACAAAGTCCTCCAAAGACCCAATAGTCGAAAAACAACTTTATTGAAAAAAACCAAAAAAGAAACCAAATTGAACTTGACAACAACAAGTCGAGGTTGTACTTTTTAAATACAAATTGGTTTGACAACAAAAAACACTAGTAGTGACAGCCTATCTAGAGGCTTATCGATAGTTTTTATATCAAACCGCTTTCTTACTGTGAAAGTATTTGTGAATTTTTAGTAATGAAATAAAGCGCTGATCACGACCAGTGTGAAACTAAGATTTTTGTGCAATGAGCAACCCTTGGCGGCCTGACCAGCCGCCCTCCTTCGGGAGGTTAAATCAGAAATGTTAGAGCCGCTGACAGGAACCACCCCGCCAACGGCTCAATTCCGCCACCTCAGTGGCGCACCTAGACCGAAACCTAGGGTTTTAGTGCAATGAGCCACCCTTAGGATGAAGCTCAAACAGAGTTATACCAAACTGCTTTTTTGCTGTTAAGAATTTTGTACTTTTTTGGTGGTAAAGCAGGGATAAGATCACACCTAGTGCATAACTAGGGTTTTAGTGCAATAACCGCGGCCTGACCAGCCGCAAATTTTAAACTGACAACGAGAACCGCTATGAAACCATTAACCCTAGAACAAACCCGTCAGCTGCTAACTGGCATTCAAGTCGCTAACGTATGCCTGACTGATTTTGACGATCAAAGAATGGGACTGGCGAAAGATGACCCAATCCGTATTCACGTTGAGTCAATTCAAAACAAAGTGGAATCACTAAAAGAGTTGGTTTTGCATGTGGATGATGAGGCTTATGCGCTAATGCAGCAGATCGGCGCGGATATCACTAACATTCAAGGGCAAATTCACGCAAGAAAGTATGCCCACTAAAAGAAGATAACCCCCATCGGTGACCAACCAACAGGGGTTAACTTTGTGCAATGAGACTTAACGCCTCGCAATCAAGTATATACAGGGCTGACCACTCTGACAAGCGTTTGCCTGATTGCGGGGATTCACCCCAAAAAGGAAATGTGCAATGAGTACCATCGTATTTAGAAACTCTCAAGAAGCATTCATTCACAAGAATGTGTTTCAGATCCTTCAAGCTGAGGGCCACGAACCGCTTAACGCCTCTCGCGCTGCTGACTTAGCTGTTGAAACCTACCGTACCACCGCCGCATTTGGCGGACGGGGGGGCAAATGCTTCGACTACTGTCTTGGCCGCGCTCGTTTACTCTTGCTGCCAGCCAAGAAAAAGGCAGAAAAAGCCAAGCGTTCGCGGGGTAAAGCAGCATGAACAAAGATATAAAACGCAAAGCTGCCGTGCGCGCCAAGCGGTACCGCGATAAGAAGAAGCAAGCAGAGCATCATGAGGTGCGCGGGCTTTTACTTCACCCTACAGTGCATAGCAAGCTAAAAGAAGTGTGCGAGTTTTACGCTTACCCTGCCGAGCCTTACAGCGAAGTTGAAGCGATTGAAGCGTGCATTTTGCGAGCGCATAACGATATGGCACCCATCCAACAAGAGTTGGGAACATGCAGCAAGTGTGGAGAGCAGCTACCACAGGGCTGCGCAAAATTGGCTAGTGGTGGGTTATTTAAAGGTGATGCTCAATGCTGGCACACGATCAACCGAGTTCGAATTTATACACCGGGGAGAGCGTGAGCATGGAGTGTTACAAAAAAGGCCAACCCGTTGTTGGTTTCGCGGAACAATCGCCCTACTCGGCTACTAAACAGGTTTCGGACACTGACAGGCTAAAAGCTTATAGCAATTCAGTTGTAGTGATCGATAAGCTTTTGAAGCAGTTTTCTACCAATAGTTTAGGGAGTGATGCTGTATGAGCGTTTTAGTTTATGCGCTTGGATGCGTCGTGTTTTTGGCTATCTATTCATTTGGGGATCGTGATGCAAAGTAAGAAGCACAGCTTTATTGAAAGCGTAACGAATGTTCTGGTTGGCTATTGGGTTTCTGTTTTGAGCCAACTACTTATTTTCCCGATCTTTGGTGTGCACTTGCGGATTGAAGAGAATTTGCTAATCAGCTTTTACTTTACGCTGATTTCTATTGGCCGTAGTTATTCCATCCGTCGCTTGTTTAACCGTAAGCAAAGCCGCAACCCAATTATGGATATGGAGGTTAAGTGATGAGCACAAAAGATACTTTAGAGTCATTAGACAAGGTGATCGACAAGATAAGCAAGCTGCTTGCAATGGCGAATGATACCTCTAGCCCTAATGAAGCATTGCTTGCTGCAAAAAGAGCGCGAGCATTAATGGATAAATATCAATTGTCTCAAGAGGATATTGAAACTCAGATTGGCAGTCAGTTTCTAGAAGCTCAAGTAGGAAAACAAAAGGGGAAGCTGTTCTTATGGGAGAGAAGTCTTGCCGCTGCCTGCGCAAATTTAAACGACTGTAGGAGTGTTATTAATCGTAACCAGAATGGTTCTTACTTGTCTCTTCAAGGATTTAAGTCTGATGTCATTGTGGCCAAAATGACGATGGAATACCTAGTGAAAGCAGCAAAAAGAGCTAAAGATTCAGTTGGTATAAAAGGCGCTTCAGAAAGTCAGTTTTTTATGCGGGGATTTTCTAGCGAAGTTCTAGACCGAGCGATAGAAATTAAACGCAGTAGAGAAAAGCAATTTACTAGCGTAGCAGGCACGGGATTAGTTTTACTCAAAAATACTGAAATTGAAAAACATTTTGGGGAGCTAGGTGAAGCTCGCCGCCATGAGCCACGCAAACCTTCATCCATCGAAGAGAGAAAAGCTTTCATTCACGGAATTAAAGCTGGAGAAAGCGTTTCGCTTGATAAGCAAATTGATGGCCGAGAAAACACCAAACTAACCATTTAGCCGCCTGACCAGTGGCTTAAACAACAAACAGGAAAATGTGCAATGAGTATTGAAATAATTAACGTCTACGTGGACGAGTTAATCAAAAATGAAAGTGGTGAACTTGTTCAATGCCACTTCGCTGGCGATTTGGGGCCGCATATCAGCTTTGCTGAATTTGAGCGCTTGATTAACGAATCACATCGTAGCTTTGCAAGTAAGCCAGCAAAGGGGTTTGGGTACTTTAAAGAAGATAGCGTCTTTAAAAGCAAGCTAGATGTACTGCTTGATAAGCACTGTAACTTCGTTGAGTTTTCTACTTACGGTGTTCGGTGGCTTGTTAACGAGCTGGCAAAGTATCCATTTGCAGATACTGGGTTAGTCATGTTTGCGCACTACCGTCATCTTGCAACTGACTTACTTATGGTGGCTATAGTGCCTCACTCCGAGGGCATGAACGTGAGTTTTGGGCTAAAAGTAAACCGCTTTAACTATCTCAATATGCCAGGCATGACGATTGCTGCAGTAATCAACCTGACTGAATACCAAACCGGCACTAACTCGCAACGCAACGTGACGTTTTTGAAAGGCCGAGCTGGGCGAGGCGTGAGTGACTTCTTTCTTGATTTTCTCGGTCTGGAAGTTGGACTAGAACCCAAACAGCAAAACCAACTGTTAATGCAAGCAGTACAAGATTTTATCGGCGATCAGCAAGCAGACAAAGACGAAGCGTTAGCGATTCGCAAGCAAGTGAAAGACTTTTGTTTTGATGCGGCCAAACACGGCGAGGAATTAGACGTTGTTGAGCTTTCGGGTGAACTGCCATCAAACAGCGGAAAGTCATTTGAAAGCTACGTGGTTGAGAACGGCTACGAACTCGCTGCGCAATTCCCCGTTGATAAGCCGCTGATCAGCAAGCTTGTAACATTCAGAGGCGCAGGCGGTGGTATCAAGATTCAATTTGACCGCGCCCTACTCTCTGAACGCGTTTTCTATGATGCTGAAACGGATACGTTAACCATCAAAGGAACGCCACCGAATTTACGTGATCAACTGGTGCGTAATCAATAACTGGTACTTGAGAGGATTACACCAATGGACAAGAAAAAAGTTGCATGGACGGTAACTGATGAGTACGCAGATAAGGCATGCGTTGTATTTCATCATCATGGATTGGCAGCTCGCAGACTTGGCGGTGGTGAGCTTGATGGGGATTTCGATTCCCTTGTTTGCAATCGCTCGCCTGAGTTTGATGAATACGCAGAATCGGGAAAGGTTCCAACCAAAGCGCTTATTGATGCTGGATGGTGGTTTGAATGCGTCCATTGCGGAAAGCAAATTCCCGATGAAGATGAAGCACCAGTTGAAGAATTGGAAATTGATGGCGATTGGGTTTATTGCAATATCTCATGCAAATGCGCCAGAGAGAAAGAAATTTCAGAGCGAAATGAGAATTTCGAGAAGTTTAAAGAAAAGGTTCAAAAGCTTCGCCCTGACTTAACTTTTACCGATTTTCAAGGTGGCCACCCTTGGATTACCAACGTAGCCGAGTTTACTTTCCCCAATGCGAAATATGGCGGAAGCGCTAGAGATCAAAATGGCGATGGGAATATAGAGTTCTTCATTTCCAATGGAGATCTTGAAGCTTGGAAACATTACGAAGCAACGAGATGCAAACCTAATACAAGATAAGCTAGCAAAAGCCGCCTGACCAGCGGCTTAATCCATACCTTTTTAACCAAGTGCAGTGAGATTAACATGTTGAAAGACAATGAAATAGTTGTAGATAATTTTGCCGGAGGCGGTGGCGCATCCACAGGGATGGAGCTTGGCCTTAACCGTTATGTCGATATCGCAATCAATCACGATCCCGAAGCGATTGATATGCACAAAATGAATCACCCAGAAACGAAGCACTATTGCGAATCGGTTTGGGATGTTGATCCAGTTGAAGCCTGTGCAGGGCGTCCGGTTGGTTTAGCTTGGTTTTCGCCGGATTGTAAGCACTTCTCTAAAGCCAAGGGTAATCGACCCGTTGATAAAAACATTCGCGGCCTTGCTTGGGTTGCAATTCGTTGGGCTGCACTTGTGCCGGTTCGCATCATCATGCTTGAGAACGTTGAAGAATTTATGACTTGGGGGCCAGTTGTTGAAGTTGAGCCCGGCAAGTTTAAACCGTGCTCAAATCGTAAAGGCGAAACATTTAAAGGATTCTTAAAAATATTAACAACAGGTATTAAACCAAGTCATCCTGCTTTCAAAGAGATGTATCACTCTCTTAAGTTAAACTTTTGCTACGACATAAATCTGAAAATGAAACTGGTAAAGGGATTAGGTTATAACGTTGAGTTTAAAACGTTATCAGCTTGCGATTACGGTGCGCCAACCATTCGTAAGCGTTTCTTCTTAGTAGCAAGAAATGACAACAAACCGATTGATTGGCCAGCACCCACACACGGCCCGAAAGGTTCAGGATTAATCCCTTACGCGACTGCAGCAGACATTATTGACTGGTCAATCCCTGTTAAATCAATCTTCGGAAGAAAAAAACCACTTGCCGAAAAAACAATGGAGCGCATCGCCAAGGGGCTGGAAAAGTTTGTCTTTAGTTCTGATTCACCTTTCATTGTTAACGACGAATGCGCATTTATTGCCAAGCACTACACAGGCGTTACTGGTTCAGATTTAAGAGAGCCATTAGCGACCGTTACAACGACTGATCATAACGCACTAGTTATGGCATTCATGACAAAGTTCAGAGCTGGAAGTGTGGGATATGATATTGAAACGCCAGTTCATACCATCACATCCGGTGGCGAACAAAAAAGGCCTGGCACTGCAAACACCCAAGCTCTAGTAACAAGCCACATGGTTAAACTGCGTGGAACAAACGTAGGCCACCCAACAGATGAACCGCTGCATACCATTTCAGCCGGTGGTTTCCACCTTGGTGAAGTTAGAGCCTTTCTTATCAAATGCTACGGCACTAGTTATGGTGAAGACCTTCAATATCCAATTGGAACTGTAACAACAAAAGACCGCTTTGGTTTAGTCACTGTTCATGGTGAGCAATACCAGATCGTTGATATCGGTATGCGTATGCTTGAGCCACATGAGTTATTTGCAGCTCAAGGTTTCCCGTCTGATTACAAAATTACTCATAACTCACAAGGCAAGAAAATAAGCAAAGCAAGCCAAGTGGCGAGGTGCGGTAATTCTGTATGCCCTCCAGCGGCTCAGGCGCTTGTTGAGGCTAACTTAAACCAAAATAAACTATCAGAAGCCGCCTGACCAGCGGCTTGAAATTGAAATAATGGAGATCAGTGCAATGAGAACATTAAAGCCTAAACAATACATTGATGAATTTTATCCTGACTCTGGTATGTGTGCCGCTACAATCATCAACTGGATAAAACGCGGAAAATTAAAAGGCACAATGACACCCACTGGACGATACTTAGTTCTTATCAACAGTCAGACCCAGCATACAGATAAAACTAGTGAACTATTAGAGTTTTTGGAGTCGTAAATGGCAGCTCGACCAAGAAGCATCAAGACTGCGCATTACCCTGAGTTCCTATGGAAAGTGACACATAAAGGGAAAACGCGCTTTAGATTTCAAACTGTAGATGGCTCTAGGAAAATGTTTCCTCTGGGTACAACTGAACAGCAAGCCATTCAAGCTGCATTAGCATATAACGCTAAGCATCGAGCAAGTGAAGCGCGCTTTTGTTTGGATGCTCCGAGCAATTACCCTTCGCCAATGAAAAAGAAAGACTCACTGGATAAACCTCTTCGGGAATGGCTGCCCGTTGTGATTAAACGAGTGAAATCTGAAGAGGAACTTTCTGCAGGTGTTTTAAGCCGATTTGTTAATGAATGTAATAAGTTAGAGCAGGACTTGGGGGGTGTTTTAACTAAATCGCTAACGCTTGTGCATATCAATGAATTTCTAAATTCTCACTACAGCAACGATTCAAAAAGAACTTTTAACGGCAAGATTAGTAACTTAAAAAAGATTTTCTCATACCTTGCCGATGAAAGTGCTATCGATACAAACTTTATGTTGAGTAAGAAACTCAAAAAAGTATCACAAGATGATTTTAAGAAACGGCGAAACAACCTAACCGTTGAGGATTATGAAAATATTTATTCTGCCGCCCCACTCTTTTTGAAAGTTGCAATGGCTCTCTCATTACAAACAACGCACGTTGTTAGAGAAGTTTACCGCATCAAGTACAAGATTAAGGAACCCAAAGAGGGTGTTTGCGGCATCGTTTGGTTCAAGGAGCCGAAGCTGCAAGATGGAAATATAATTCACGGGACGTTGTACATACACCGAGAGAAGGTAAAAAAGGCAGCGTCGTCAATGGTAGCGATCCCTGTTACGGATGCAATTAAGGAAATAGTCGAACTTTCAAAAACTGACCGACTTCATTGCCCTTACATTGTTCACCGCAAGCCTATTCAGGCTAAAAGAGGGATTGCAAAAGATTGTGACCACCCATATCAAGTTCATCATCACAATATCAGTAAGGAGTTCAGTAAGATTCGAGATCAATTAGGCTTATACAGTAACCTAGATATCTCATTGCGTCCGACATATCACGAGATTCGTGGTCTATCTGCAAGGCTTATTGAGCAAATGGGAGAAAGCGCCACAATACGCATGGCTCATTCCGATGCCAAAACCACAAAAATTTATACTGGATCTCGTGAGCTGATATGGAATGAAGCAACGCCAATCACTGTAAAAACCCGCCAGTAAACACGCTCCGGCAGAGGCTCTGCCGGGGGTGTCATTATACAGTGGTTCAATTCTAATAACTGATTGATTTTTATATATTGTTAAATTTAGATTTTTGCTTGTTTTTGGGTGACAAAAAAACAACAAAAACACCACTTAACATATTGATTTAAATAAATTTATCTTTGATTATAGATTTACTCTACCAACATCGGGGTTTCGCCGTTTTAAGGGCTTCATTTAAAGCGATGCCCTCATGGTTTATCGCGTTAGCGGTTGTGCGAAATATTAAAGTAAGCGACCTCTTTTTTAAGCTCGTTAGCTAAACGATTTAACTCGTGCCCCGCATTTTCATTGACTGCCATCAATTGGATCGACTCACTCGACATGGATGAGATTTGTCCCATCGCTGAAACCACTTCACCAACCACAGCCACTTGATCATCCGTCGCTGAAACCACTTCTCGAATACGATGAAGCGTATCTTTAGCTTGTTTTTCTATATTAATCAGTAGATCGCTGGCTTGCGCGGTTTTTTGATTACCTTCTTCGACCTGAGGTTGTGTCGCTTGCATGGCCTTAACACTGATCGCCGTTTGAGACTGAACTTCACTGATCAATGATTCAATCTGCGAAGTCGCTTCCCCGGTACGCTTGGCTAATTGACGAACTTCATCAGCAACCACGGCAAAGCCGCGACCAGATTCTCCGGCTCGTGCTGCTTCAATCGCAGCATTCAACGCGAGGAGATTGGTTTGTTCTGAAATACCACTGATCACATTTAATATTCCACCAATATCTTTGGTCTTCGCTTCAAGTAACTTGACCTGTTCAACCGTTGAGTTGACCGTAAGAGCAATTTTTTCCATTTGTTTCGCGACCGAGAAGACTAATTCGCGCCCGTGATGAGCATTATCTGTCGTCATGACCGAATTACTTTCGGTTTGTTTAGCAATATCCGCGATTTGATCAATCGTATGACGCATATCTTCTAATCGTGAAAGCGTATCTGCGGTTAAATTTGATTGCTGCTTGGCCGAACTCAAAACTCGACTCGACCCATCAGAGACCTCTGAAACTTGACCAACGATCTTGGTTGAAGCTTGAACAATATTACTGACGATAGCCGTTAAGGTTAATGACATACCAGACAATGAATCCAAAATACTGTCTTTCGCTCGTTGCCCATAGCGGTGGGTTAAATCCCCTTTTGATAAGCGTTTGATCGCCTGCTGGGCTTCATAAGGTTCACCACCCAATGATTGGCGAAAGCTTCTCTCAATAACGATGGCGACGAGTAATGAAATCACGATCGCCACTCCCGATAGCAACAGCATTAAGTTTTGAAAACCGCTTGCTTGTTCACGAGCCGCGGGCGTCATCTGCTGATTCAACTCTTCTTGATAGTCAATAAACTGGTTGATGCTATTCAACCATTCAACAAATGCCGGACGAACCTGATCAAGGAGCGCTACATTCGCATTAATGTCTCTTTTCTTATCACTGATGATCGATTGCACCATGGGTAAGGTTTTTTGCTGGATTTGATCAATACTGCGTAAGATAGCCTGCTCTTTCGGCGTAAATATCACGCCACTGGCGATCATTTTTTGCATGTTATTTTCAGAGTCTCGATAAAAACGCTCTAAATTTTTTATCTCATTTTCTAATCTATTAAGCTCACTACTATTTCGGGCGATGGCAACATCTCGAATTGCAATAGCGCGATCATGCACGCTACCTCGATAATTAATCGCATAACGCTGTTTGAGTGAGTTGACATCGGTGATTTGTGACAAAGTATCGTCAATCAAGTTTACTTTCTGAATACCCAGTATCGTTAACAGCAACATTAAACAGACTAAAATGCCAAAACCCAGTGCAAGTCGCGTTTTTACTTTCCATTGAGACATAAAGTCCATGGCTTCCTCCAAAAATAAGTATCAATTAATTATTAGTATTTCTTGTTATTAAGCTTGCTAATATTTAATGCAAAAAATAGGCTAAATAGGGTCAACACACCGATGTATCACACGTTCAGACAAAACAGTTTTTACTGTGTCGTACGTCGAATCAATGCTGAACAGGTTGTACGTAACGCAAACTAAAAAGACCACTTTAGTCTGATTAGGTATAGTGAAATAAAGGGGCCTTCGCTAATCGAATCTACGTATTAATTTGATAGGGAAAATCATCAAAAGTACCAATCCCTAAAAATTAGCACCAAGATATACGATGAAGATTGATGATTCTGCTTGATGGCGATTGATTAAGTAAAATAACAAGGCAAAAAATAATAAAGGACACACACCCAAAAGTATGGAGAAAATATTTCCTGTAGGCGTATGTCCTTTTCTTCACTTATTCAGCATCAACAACAGCTAAAAATGCATGATCGGCCAATCAGACACTAAAGCTCGCGCTTTAAGCTGTTGGTTTGGATTAGTCGCCACTGGATGGCTGGCAAACTCAAGCATGGCAATATCATTATGTGAATCACTGTAGGCGTAGCAATCACCAGGGCTGATACCCTGCTCGGCCAACCAACGATTAATTACCGCCACTTTTCCTTCCCGATAACTCAACGGGGTTCGCGCCTGTCCGGTAATGATCCCTTGCTGTGTCTCTATCTCAATGCCAATCGCGGCATCAATCGCTAATAACTGCTGCCAAGGGCGCACCAAAAAATCCTCACTGGCTGAAACAATCACGACTCGACGTCCAGCTTGTTGATGCTCTCTGATCAATTGTTGCGCCATCGGATATAACTGCTTGAATAAATGCTGCTGCACAAACGCTTCCGCTGTCTGACTGACTTGCTGATACTCCCTGCCGACAAGAGGAGCAAGGGTGAGCTTTAAATAATCATGCATGTCCAGTACACCATGATCGTACTCAGCCATCATCTGTGCATGCTGATGATGCAATGCACTCTCTTTCAACCAACCGATTTCCGACATGTAATGCCACCACTGTGCAGAGCTATCAGTAGCAATCAATGTGTGGTCTAAATCAAACAGAGCCAGTTCCATATTTTTTCCTAATCGATAATCCTTTGTATAGGATGCCAAGCCAAATTGCTTTTGTATAGCGAGTCTAGCTTGGCCTTAGCCCTATATTAACTAATGTCTGTCATTGGAACTTCATCTTTCTTATTTATGGTTAAACCACATCCCATTGGAGTTAATCATGAGTCAACTACCCCCTCTGAATGCTTTACGTGCATTTGAAGCCTCAGCTCGTTTAGGCAGTTTTACCAAAGCGGCCGATGAACTCAATGTCACGCAAGCTGCGGTCAGCCAACAAGTGAAAATTTTAGAACATCATCTCAAAGCCACATTGTTTACTCGTGAGGCGAAAGGCATTCGACTGACGGATGCGGGACAAAGTTATCAACCCGTATTAAGCCAAGTTTTTCACTCATTACGGATTGGAACTGAAGATCTGTTTGGTGAGCGGGGAAATAACACCTTATCACTGCGTGTATCCAATACATTTGCTGAGCATTTCCTTGCCCCAAGATTGCCGAGTTTTTTAAAAGATTATCCCCGCTTTCGAGTTCGGTTATACACCTCGCCATGGAGCCAATCTGATCAAAGAAGTCAGCCTGATATTGAAATATACAACGGTTATGGAGACTGGGATGGGCGTCAAGTCGAACGGCTAACTCATGAATACTGGCAAGTGGTGTGCCGCCCACAAGCCATAAACCATTACGGTAACGTCACTTGTGCCAAACAGTTATTAGATTGGCCACGCGCCGCGATTATTGGTTATCGAGAAACTTGGCTCGATTGGTTTAGTCAACAAGGTATCACTGAGATTGCCGATGCACCTTGCTTAGAGTTCGATACCACTACCCTAGCAATTCAAGCGGTTCGTCACGGTGACATTGCCTTACTGACGCGTAATTTTGTGGTCGCCGATCCTCTTGCTAAAGGTAGCCTCGTACTGGCGCATCCGGCGAGTATGACAACGACTGGAGGACATTATCTCGTGTGGAAAAAAGGCGATCATCGCCCCAAAGTATTGGCTTTTTGTGATTGGATTCGTCGTGAAGTTGCCAAGCACCATGCAACACAAGCTGATTTATTAGGTCTGACATAAGAAATTCTAGGCCATTTAACCCAATGGCGTAACGGTTTCGTCATCTAACTTGCTTAATGTAATCATAATAAAGTTCACCACAAATATTCGTCCAACAAATATGTTATGAGGAGTTAACCATGTCAGCACGACACATTTTGGCCAAAGGAATACTGGCTCTCTCGGCAAGTTTTTCTTTTATGCTTCACGCAACCGAACTGACCGTCTATACCGCCATTGAATCAGATGATTTACGTAAATACGCCGAGCGTTTCAACCAAGCTCATCCAGACATTAAAATTAACTGGGTACGCGATTCAACGGGCGTGATTACAGCTCGTCTATTGGCAGAAAAAAACAATCCTCGTGCCGATGTGGTTTGGGGACTGGCGGCAACCAGCCTAATGTTGCTGCAAGATGAAGGGATGCTACTGCCTTACTCACCTAAAGGTGTCGAAAAATTGTCGCCTAAATTTAAAGACAGCGCTCAACCCACTCATTGGGTCGGTATGGATGCTTGGATGGCAGCAATCTGTTTCAATACGATTGAAGCGAAAAAACACAACTTGCCAATGCCAACATCGTGGCAAGACCTTACCAATCCTGTCTATCGCGGTCATATCGTGATGCCGAATCCAGCCTCTTCCGGAACCGGCTATTTAGACGTTTCTTCTTGGTTACAGCTGTTTGGCGAACAACAAGGCTGGGCGTATATGGATAAGTTACACGCCAACATCAAAAATTATACCCATTCCGGATCTCGTCCTTGTGTGCATGCCGCTACCGGAGAAACCGCTATCGGTATTTCTTTTGCCTTTCGCGGCGCACGTGAAAAACAACGTGGTGCGCCCCTTGAGCTGATTTTCCCAACCGAAGGTGTCGGCTGGGATATGGAAGCGACCGCTATCATCGCGGGGACAAAGCAGCAACAAGCGGCTCAAACACTGGTTGATTGGTCAATCAGTCAGTCGGCGATGGAAATGTACAACGAAGGATACGCCATTGTTGCCATGCCCGGTATTGCTAAGCCCGTCCAATATTTCCCAACCAATGCAGAAAGCCTACTGATTGATAATAACTTCCAATTTGCAGCGGCTAATCGTGAGCGGATTTTACGCGAATGGGAACGTCGTTACGACGCTAAATCTGAAGCTAAATAATCGAAATAATGGTTAACCAGTTTCTGATTTGTCGCAAATAGCAGAGACTGGTTGACGCCTCTTTACCCCTTTTATCTCAGCTTAGTTAAGGAGAACATCATGCGATGCCAAGGCAGCCAACTGGTTCTTGAAAATATCAATAAATGGTTTGGTGAAACTCAAGTGCTAAATAACATTCACTTAACTATCCAACCTGGAGAGTTGATCTGTTTTTTAGGTCCTTCTGGGTGCGGAAAAACGACTTTATTGCGAATTATCGCCGGATTAGAGCAACAAAATAGCGGGACGTTATTACAAGGCCAACGTGACATCAGCACACTGGCTGTCAAAGAACGTGATTTTGGGATTGTCTTTCAATCTTACGCGCTGTTTCCCAACATGAGCTTGTTCGATAACATTGCGTTTGGCCTACGTTGCCAAGGCGCAGAAAGTCGCTTAATTAAACAACGTGTCAATGAGTTACTCGACTTGGTTGAACTCTCCGAACATGCCCATAAATTTCCCGCACAAATTTCCGGAGGTCAACAGCAACGTGTCGCTCTTGCGCGAGCGTTAGCACCTGCGCCGGGTTTACTACTACTGGATGAACCATTATCCGCCTTAGATGCTAAAGTCCGTGCCCATTTACGTCATGAAATTCGCAGTTTACAAAAACGCTTAGGCGTAACAACGATTATGGTCACTCATGATCAAGAGGAAGCCTTAGCCATGGCGGATCGTATCGTGGTCATGAACCACGGTGTCATTGAACAAATTGGCACCCCAGAGCAAATTTATAACCAACCCGCCAGTGCTTTTGTTGCCCATTTCATCGGTCAAATGAACTTCATGACACCGACACAAGAGAGTCAAATCCATCAACTTAGCGCGGTGCAGCAAGCTTTGGCAACGCATAGCCATCCAAACCCAATCGATAAAACCCTACGTATCGCCGTAAGGCCGGAGCACGTTTCCCTCGTTGCAACTCATGAAAGTCATATTCAAGCACAAATCAATCATATCGAATTTATGGGGGCTTTTTTACGCTGTAGTTTAGTGATCGAGGGCATTTCAGAAGCGCTTTATGCTGATATCACTATCGGACTTGCTCAGAGGTTACAACTGCGTACTGGCGATTATGTGGGCGTATCATTACAGGCAAACAGCATTCACTGCTTTGCGGCATAGAAGTTAAACAAAGGAAAGCACCATGTTATCAACTAGGATGTCGCCGTCCAGATTCTCTTTCGCTTGGCCTCAAGAATGGCGAATCAGCGAGCGCTTTTGGCTAACCTGTTTATTAGCGGTCGGTCTATTATTTTTGAGTATCGTTTTATTGGGGCCATTATACACGCTCTTTAGCCGCAGCCTAATGAATGCACAAGGCGAGTTTGTTGGGCTGGCTAATTTCGCAGCTTATATTTCATCGGGCGGGATCACTACCGCAGCTTACCATTCGCTTTGGGTGGCGTCGATGAGCACGGTCATCGTGATTTTCTTCAGTTTTATGGCTGCTTACGCTCTCACACGCACTCGATTACCGGGCAGTCATCTGCTGCGTCTTTTGCTAACGATCCCAATTTTAGCCCCTTCATTATTGCCGGCGATCAGCTTAATTTATCTATTTGGTAATCAAGGTATTCTCAAGTTTTTACTCGCCGACCAGACTATTTATGGCCCAATTGGTATTGTCCTTGGTTCGGTCTTTTGGACCTTTCCACACGCGCTAATGATCCTCTGTACGGCACTTTCTCATGCTGACGCAAGACAATATGAAGCGGCAGCGAGCTTAAAATCCTCACCATGGCGCACCTTTTGGTCTGTCACTGTG
Organism: Vibrio sp. 2017_1457_13; assembly: GCF_030851525.1. Taxonomy (NCBI): domain Bacteria; kingdom Pseudomonadati; phylum Pseudomonadota; class Gammaproteobacteria; order Vibrionales; family Vibrionaceae; genus Vibrio; species Vibrio sp. 2017_1457_13. The sequence continues at coordinate 237,456 of NZ_VHTA01000001.1, read as the reverse complement.
CCTTCGGCTCGTTATGGCTTAGTCAGCGCCAGCTTTGTCGTCTTTACTTTAGTGATCACCGACTTCGGCGTGCCCAAAATCATTGGTGGTCAATTTAATGTTTTAGCAACGGACATTTATAAACAAGTGATTGGTCAACAACGATTTGAAATGGGAGCCGTGGTCGGTGTGATCCTGTTACTTCCTGCTCTACTCGCCTTTGCCGCCGACCTTTGGGTGCGCAAAAAACAAGTAGCCAGTTTAAATGCACGTTCAGTCCCTTATCAACCGCCACGTTCATGGCGTAAAAGTCTATTTGGCATCCTGTGTGTGGCACCAAGCGGCTTATTTATCCTGACGATTCTCGGGATGGCAGGGATGGCTTCACTGTTTACTTATTGGCCCTATAATTTAGATCTCACTTTCGCCAACTATCAATTTGAACGTTTTGACGCTCATGGCTGGAAACCCTATCAAAACTCGCTGATGATGGCCTCGACGACCATGATTATTGGTACTACGGTCGTCTTTTTTAATGCGTGGTTAGTAGAGCGCACGCCACAACCGGCTTGGTTAGCGAGAATCTATCAGTTTGTGGCGTTACTACCGATGGCAGTACCTGGTTTAGTCTTAGGAATCGCTTATATCTTCTTTTTCAATCATCCAAGTAATCCACTCAATGTCTTTTATGGGGGATTAATGGTGATGGTATTATCAACGGTGGTGCACTTTTATTCGGTCGCACACTTAACGGCGGTAACTTCATTAAAACAATTGGATAGTGAGTTTGAAAGCGTTGGCGATTCACTTAAATCGAGTCGGATTCATCTCTTTTCGCGACTCATTTTGCCACTCTCTTTACCCGCGATGTTGGATATTGCGCTGTATCTTTTTGTTAACGCAATGACCACCGTTTCTGCGGTCGTTTTCTTATATGGCCCTCACTCTCGTTTAGCCTCTGTAGTGGTGATGAGCTTAGAAGAAGCGGGCGGAACGGCCCCTGCGGCGGCCATGGCCATGGTGATCTTTTTTACTTGTGTTATCGCTAAACTGATTCACAGCGCGCTGCATTATGGGCTATCTCGCTCCACCAGCCGCTGGCGAAATAAATAAACGTCGAGCATTAATACATCAAAAGCGCCCCGAAGAGCGCTTTTGATGATGCAGTACTGAGGTTATGTCTCGCTGTTCATTACGCTTTTAACATATCGCGCGCCACCGCCTCAGCAACTTTAATTCCATCAATCCCGGCAGATAAAATACCGCCAGCGTAACCAGCGCCTTCACCCGCAGGATAAAATCCTTGTAAGTTAATGCTTTGGAAATCTTTACCACGTTTGATACAGATAGGTGATGACGTCCGGGTTTCTACGCCAGTTAATAAACCATCATCCGAGGCAAAACCTTTGATTTGGCGATCAAACGCGGGAATGGCTTCACGAATCGCTTCAATCGCAAACGCCGGTAACGCTTTCGATAAATCGGTCAGTTTAATACCGGGAGTAAAAGAAGGCTCAACATCGCCGAGAGCATTTGGCTCACGCCCAGCCAGAAAATCACCTATTGTTTGTGCAGGCGCATCATAGTTGGCACCACCCAATTGGTAAGCGCCCGACTCCAATTCACGTTGGAAACGAATACCTGCTAATGGGTCACCAGGATAATCACGCTCAGGATCAATACCAACGACGATCGCACTGTTCGCATTGCGCTCAGCACGAGAATATTGACTCATGCCATTTGTGACCACGCGCCCTTCTTCTGATGTGGCGGCGACTACGGTTCCCCCCGGACACATACAGAAGCTGTATACCGTACGACCATTTTTACAATGATGAACCAATTTGTAATCGGCAGCGCCCAAAATCGGGTGGCCAGCACTTGGGCCAAAACGCGCCTCATCGATCATCGATTGTTTATGTTCAATCCGAAAACCAACCGAAAATGGTTTAGCTTCCATATAAACGCCGCGTTGATAAAGCATTTCAAACGTATCACGTGCACTATGACCAACGGCAAGTACAACATGACGAGAATGCAGGACCTCACCATTGGACAAGGTCACACCGGTGATTTTGCCATCTTGTTGATGAATATCATCCACTCGGGTGCTAAAACGAATTTCACCGCCCAGTTCAAGAATCGTCGCGCGCATTTTTTCAATCATGGTCACCAATTTAAAGGTACCAATGTGTGGCTTACTGACGTACATGATCTCTTCTGGCGCACCGGCAGCAACAAATTCAGTGATCACTTTGCGGCCATAAAAGTGAGGATCTTTGACTTGGCTGTATAGCTTACCATCAGAGAAGGTCCCCGCTCCGCCTTCACCAAACTGAACATTCGATTCAGGGTTTAATGTTCGTTTACGCCAAAAACCGAACGTATCTTTGGTCCGCTCACGCACTTCTTTACCGCGCTCAACAATAATTGGCTTAAAGCCCATTTGTGCTAAAACCAACCCAGCAAACAAACCACAAGGACCAAAACCAATCACCACTGGACGCTCAGCCAAATCAGCCGGTGCTTGAGCAACAAATTTATATTCCATATCCGGTGTGATTCGAACATGAGGATCCTCACTCAACGTTGCCAGCAACTCGGCTTCGTTCTCGACTTCCACATCTAAAGTGTAAATCAACTGGATATTGTTTTTTTTACGAGCATCATAGCCACGTTTGAACAGAGTAAAAGAGAGCACTTGCTGTGCAGGAATACGCAATTTTTTGGCAATCGCCTCGCGTAGTTCGCCTTCTTCGTGTGTCAAAGGGAGTCTGATTTCAGTTAAACGTATCATGAAGTGATGTCTCGTATCGGTTGGTGTCTTAGCTAGAGCCATTAAGGCCCGGCTCACAATGGCGCGCATTTTACGAGAATTTGCTTGCTATGTCATACTAAATCCCGATTCAGCAAAGATTTGAGCCGATTGACAGTAACATTCTGTGCAGAGAATGTTGAATTTTGCCTTCGGATCCGTATCATGCCCCTTCTTCGTTTTTGACTGAGTAAAGAGCAACCTGTTATGGCGTTTGTAGTCACCGATAATTGTATACAATGTAAATACACAGATTGTGTGGCGGTATGTCCAGCCGATGCCTTTCACGAAGGTCCCAACTTTATGGTTATCAATCCGATTGAGTGCATCGACTGTGGCCTCTGTGTGCCGGAATGTGATGCGCAAGCGATTTTTCAAGAAGATGAATTGCCCGACGACCAAAAGCTATTTATTGAGCTTAATGCCGAGCTGGCGGAAATCTGGCCAACACAAACCGAAGTCAAGCCAGCCATGGATGAAGCAGCTAAATGGAATGGTGTGCCAAATAAGCTTTCAATGCTAGAGAAATAGCCAAGTTACCTGATTTTTGTCTCTCACAACAACACCAGCTTAGCGCTGGTGTTTTGCTTTATAGCCAAACGACGTGGAGTAGCAATATCAAATAGCCATAGGGTACACGAAAATAGTGATTAGCTATGCTGACGACGCATATTATCCAGAATAATTCCTGTCGCCATCGCCACGTTCAATGACTCTGCTCCACCAAATGCCGGAATGGTAATTTTATCGGTTACCCATTGCGCAGCCGGTTCGCGGATACCATGAGATTCACTGCCCATCAATAAAATTCCTTGGGCACTAAAGGAGGTTGCATGGACACTTTCCCCCTCTAAAAACGCACCATAAATGGGCAGATTGGCTTGTGCCAAGTAATGGGGTAAATCCACCAAACTCACCTGAACGCGGCCAAAACTGCCCATAGTTGCACTGATGGTTTTCGGATTATAAGGATCAGCGCAATCGACACTGGCAACAATATGTTTAATCCCATACCAATCCGCGACTCGAATAATCGTACCTAAATTACCAGGGTCAGAAACACCATCTAAAGCAATCATTAAACCTTGTGCTTTGGGGACTTCAATCTTCGGGATCTCAACCACGGCTATCGCGGCATTATTACTAACCAACGTACTGGCTTTGGTCAACTCATCCAATGATGCTTCAGTGCAAGCGTAACCGACTAAACTCTTCGCATGCAGGTTAAGAAACTCAGCGGTAGCAAAAATGTGCTGAACGTTAAAGGTGCAATGAGTTAATTCAAGGACGTTTTTTTCACCCTGAACCAAAAATAGGCCGTGCGCTTTACGCTGTTTTTTTTGCCCTAACGCGCGCAGTAATTTGAGTTGGTTTTTTGAAATCATAATTTTATCCCAGATGAAAGCGCGCCGATTATAAAGTAAAGCGCCCTAGAGCTAAAGAGCGCTAGGGCGTTGTGGCAACAATCGTTACGAAGAAATTCTCTTCGTTTCTACTCTCTTTCCTATTTTTAACCATTTAGCTAGCGCACGATAAGGCTGATATTTATCGTATAACCAGTTAAATCCTAAGGTATAAAAGAGGAAAAACGTAATAAAGACCGCTTCTAAAGCTAAGGTTTCTAATAACGACATTTGTAAAAACCAGCCAACAAACGGAATCGTGATCAGTAATAACCCGCCTTCAAAGCCAAGTGTATGACCAATGCGCATCATTAAACCACGTTGAATCCGCTCACCACCAAACCACCTATCAAAATACACGTTATAAATATAGTTCCATACTGTCGCGGTAACACTCAGAATGATACTCACTAACGCCATATCACCCGTTCCTTTACCAGAAAACCACGCAGCAAGGGGCACCATCATTAATAGTGCAATAATTTCGAAAACCACAGCGTGAAAAATACGCTCATTCCGACCCATGATGAATTACCTCAATTCAGCTATTCAAGAGTCATCATTTTATCTACAATAAGGATACTTAAAAGTTAGATACCATCGGTAAAAACGATATGTTCAACATCGATCAGCTGTGTGCTTTTGTCAAAACCGTAGAAACAGGCTCGTTTTCCTCAGCAGCAAGAGAACTTGGCAAAGCACAATCAGTGATCAGTCAGCACATCATCAATATGGAATTAGATTGCGGGGTCGATCTCTTTGATCGCAGTGGACGTTACCCAAAGCTAACCGCTAAAGGGGAAGAGTTAATGCCTTATGCACAAGCGACATTGATTCAGCTTGCTCGCATGAGTAGTAAAGCATCACAGCTCTATACCCCTGATGCCAACCAATTAATTTTAGCGATGGATGAAGGAATTCCACTCGCTAAACTGCCGATTGCTTTACGTCAATTAGAACAAGCCTTTCCTCACCTTCAGATCGAGTGCTTAATGGCCTCAAGCCGCGATATTATTGAGTTAGTCGAATCAGGACGCGCCACCACTGGACTGATTTTAAGTGAACCAGACTTACCCACTTGCTTAGATTTTTTCAGTTTAGGTCATATCGCCTTTGATGTATTTGTCGCTAAACATCATCCACTGGCTAACATACCGATTACACACATTGATGAGTTAAGACAATATCGACAGCTCACCGTGCGCTCTAAAAACAGTCAATTTAGTAGCTTAAATCAAGCCTTTAGTCCGGACATTTGGTACACCGATAACTATTACACAGTTCTAGAATTAGCGGTGAACGGCTTTGGCTGGTCCTTTTTACCTAACCATCTCGCACAAAGCGTGCCCAATGCGCTGACTCGAATTAATGGCACGTTCACCAACTTTGCATGGGAGGTTAATATTGACCTGATTCAACACCAAAAATGGAATACCGATCCTTTGCACCAGCAAGCACGTAAAGCTTTATTAAGCTTATTTAATGACTCGACGGATGAATAACCCGCGTCATCTATACCCAAACAACTTGGAGTTGCAGGTAGGCGGCAAGTGAGTGAATTCCCATAAGCATAGACAGACGATGTGATTGGGGTGAATGAACCTAGCCAACACCGCTGCAGCTTCAAGTACGAAGGGGATATAACGTTGAGTGATCGCCTCTTAATAAGCCAACGTATTGGTTAATAATCAAGGAGGAATCATGAGACAAACACTGACTACGCTAGAACAGTACTTTTATATCAATAAGTTAATTATTCACGCGTTGGATATGGCGCTTTATCAAGCGTCAGTAATTATTGATGACCAAGAGTATTGGGTAGTCGATAACAACGATAATCTCTTAAAGACCCACTCTATCGTAGAAATGCAAAAACGTTGCAGAAAGCTGAATACACAGCAGCAAGTGCTACGCCATCAAAGTCCTTATGATGAGATGATTGGCACCCCAACTCGACAAGGTGATAATACTCTCGAAGTCCCTCTTCGTGATAATGGTTACTACTAAAGATAAAAACCGTAAGAGTGGTGGTGAAAAAAGTCGTAGGGATTTTTTCACCACCATTTTTTATGCTTGTCTGTTATACCATTACTTACTGATCGCGGTGATAATCATTGCTGTCGATATAGTTATCAAAAATCGCTTTTCCAATCTTAACGATTGCCTGATTTCGCTGCTCGATTGATACTTCTGTTTGAGCGATATAGATACTAATAATAATTGGTGATTGCGTTTTGCTCCAAACGATAGCAGTAATACTCCTTGCGCCAAAACCTCCAGCACCAGAACGATCGCCTATTCCCCAGCCATTAGGTAATACCGAACGCAATAAGTTATCCGTGACTTGATTATTTATCATCCATGTTAACAACTTTTGTTGGCTCGACTCAGAAAGTACAGATCCAAATAGTAGTTCATGGAGAGTAATGACCATTGCATTTGGCGTGGTCGTATCTCGAAGATCATTCACTAATCCTTGATTCAAATCCGGTTCGATACGATCTAAGCGGGTGACTTCGTCACCCATTGCTCTGATAAAACTGGTAATGCTTTCTGTGCCGCCGACAGCCTTAATAATCATATTAGCGGCCGTATTATCACTCGTAGACATCGTTGCCTGACAAGCATCATCGAGTGTTATTTCTTGGCCTACGTATTGCTCGATAATCGGCGAATACGTAACAAGATCATTTTCTTCTATCTTTACTTTACTAAGCGGATCAATATCACCTTGCTCTGAATCATGTAATAACTTGGCACAGGCGATTGTTTTAAAAGTACTTGTCAGAGGGAACCGTTCCTCTCCTCGATAATTCCAATGTTCACCGGTTTCGGTATTAAAAACAGCGACACCTATACGAGCAGAAAGTTGCTCCTCGATTGATCTTACCTCTTGCTCGACTCGCGTTAACTTTTCGCTAAAGGCGAACGATGCTGAAGGCATTAAAATTGAAAGGACTAAAAAAACGCTTAGTATTCTCATAATGACACGCTCATAACTTAGATTGTTCACCATTCTACCGATAAATTATCTACAATAAAATCAATAGGAACAGTACGTACTCCTATTCGATTCAATATTTTGCTTATCCTCTAAGATTTTGGCGCTATACTGCTCGCCCCAATTTTAAGAGGAAAACGTTGTGAACAATGAAACGTCAGTGATCATTGGCTTATGTAACCCGAAAAGCCCAACCAATGTCGGTGGTGTACTGCGTGCGGTGGGGTGTTATCAAGCTGATGCGATTCTTTATACGGGAACCCGTTACGACCGAGCAGTGAAACTGCAAACGGACACCAAAAACCGTCAAAATAGCATTCCCCTGATCGCCGTCACTGATATCACCGCAAATTTACCGAGTGGTTGCAAAATTGTTTGTGTGGAACTGGCAGAAGGCGCGACGCCACTGCCTGAGTTTGTTCACCCTCCACAGGCGCTTTATGTATTTGGTCCTGAAGATGGCTCTATTCCTCAAGCCATTATCAATCAAGCCGATGATGTAGTCTATGTCCCGACCGTGGGCTGTATGAATTTAGCCGCTAGTGTTAATGTATTACTGTATGACCGACTTGCCAAAACTAACGCTGACATCGATCATCAACAGCAAATCATTACCAATCGCGATGTCAAAAACCGCTTGAAGTTTCAGCGCAACAAACTCAATCCAGCGAATGATTAATCGAAAACTCTCTATCTCTTCCCTCATCACTGTGTTTTGATTCATTCGAACAAAAAGCCAGTACGCTCTACACTCATACTGGCTTTGCTGTGTAAATCATCGTGAATTGCGGATTAGACGATTTTCGGTTGCCCATCTGAGGCCGTCGCGCCACCATCAACGGGCAAATTCACACCATTGATAAATGAAGCATCATCACTGGCTAAAAACGCGACTACCGCAGCTATCTCTTGTGGTTCAGCGGCACGCCCTAATGGGATGCGTTCATTAAATTTATCTCGCACTGAATCAGGCCAACCATTGGTCATATTGGTTTTCACTAAGCTTGGGCATACCGCATTGATGCGAACGCCAGCTAAACCATGGTCTAGCGCCATCGCACGCGTTAAATTGACGACGGCTCCTTTCGTTGCACAATAGAATGCTGCGCCCCAATCACCACCTAAACCAGAAACCGACGCGGTGTTAACAATGCAGCCACGGGTTTTCAATAACTCTGGTAAGGCAAATTTCGCGCAGTAAACCACCCCATCGATATTGACTGCCGAAATTTTCTGCCAGTCTTCTACGCTGCATTCCAGTACCGTTCCGGGAATATGAATCCCCGCGTTGTTGACTAAAATATCCAGTTGACCAAAGCGCTCTACGCAAGTTTGCACCAAGGCTGCCACTTGCTGGGCATTTGATACATCCACTTTCTGCGCGGCAACACGAGACTTATCAAAATACTCTAAAGCATTCAGCAACTGCTCTTGATCCCAGTCGGCGAGCATCAGTTGAACGCCTTCATCATACAAACGCTGTGCAATCGCTAAACCAATGCCATTAGCGGCACCGGTGATGATCGCGACTTTATTCGTTAACCCTTTCATAGTAACACTCCTTCATTATTGATTTGAAAAACAGGATCTTGATGCTGCTCACTACGAGCCTGCATGAGTTTGTAGTTGTCTGAGTAGTCGACTGGAATCGCGACAACTGCTGGCCCTTCGACTTCCATGGCTTGGCGAAGAATAGGCATTAATTGATCCGCTTGGGTCACGGCAAATCCATGCGCACCAAACGATTGCGCGTAAGCTTGAAAATCAATTGGGCCAAATTTTACCCCTGAGCTGCGTTGATATTTTTGTTGCTCCTGCATTTCGACCATGTTGTAAGCATGATCAACCCAGATAATATGGACAATGTTGCACTTTAAGCGCACCGCGGTTTCTAATTCCATGCTCGACTGCATAAAGCCACCATCACCAGAAACCGAGACCACTTTATGCCCAGGTTTTAATAGGCTCGCAGCAATCGCCCAAGGTAGCGCAACGCCCATGGTTTGCTGACCATTCGAGACCAACATCTGCCGAGCTCGAAAACAACTTAAATAGCGCGCAATCCAAATGTGAAAACTCCCCATATCAAGACATAATGTCGTATCGGGCGTGATGATCGCCTGCATGGTTTTAATCAAGCTTAAAGGGTGAAAACCTGCCGCCCGCTGTTTAATCGGATAGCTTTTGATAATATGCCTTTGCTGCGTCACTTCTTCTAAAATCGATAATGCCGTAGGCGATAAACGGACAAACTCCGTCATTTGTGCACAAAGGGCTTGTAACGTTGCTCCAATATGACCAATCATTTCAATACAAGGTTGGTAGTGTTGTTGGTACTGTGCTGGTTCAATATCAATATGAATGATCGGGCAACGACGCGCATTCCATAGCTCTGGGTCGTATTCGATCGGGTTAAAACCGATGGTGATGATTAAATCCGCATCTTGCAGTAACACATCTCCCGGCTGATTATTGAATAGTCCGACTCGGCCAGCAAAATGGTGATAGTAGTTAATATCCACCGCACCTGCCGCTTGATAAGTGCCAACCACCGGCAACTGCGTTTTTTGTAAAAATTGACTGATCATAGAGGCGGTGACTTGATCGCTCGCATGTAAGCCAAGCAGCACCACGCAGCGCTGCGCTTTACTGATCCGATTGGCGGCCTCTTCAACCGCCGCCAGATCGGCGTAACCGGTTGGGCGATAGCTAGGTGGGATGACTAAATCAGTCTCCGTTTGATCACTTAACACATCTTGCGGAACGCTGATAAAACATGCCCCTTGACGACCAGACTCGGCAATTCGAAACGCATTAGCCATGATTTCACTCGCCGCATCAACATGCTGGATCTCTGCGCTATATTTAGTTACCGAGCGAAAAATGCTCACGGTATCCATACTCTGGTGAGTCTGTTTTTGCTGGTAAGTTCGTTTTACCGCACCACCAATAGCCAACATCGGATCGCCCTCGGCGTTAGCCGTTGCAACGCCAGTCACTAAATTTCCACATCCCGGTCCTGAGGTCGCCAAGGTGACTCCCGCTTTACCAGTTAAGCGGCCCATGATACCAGCCATAAACGCGCCATTGGCTTCATGTCTCACCGGGATCAGCTCAATGCGGGTATCTTCAAGTGCGTCAAATAACCGATCAATTTTGGCACCGGGTATACCGAACACGTAACGAACGCCTAAAGTTTCTAGCTGCTGTGCGATTAACTGCGCGCCATTGCGCAAAGTATGATGAGAGGGCATAACGTTTCCTTTTTGACTGACAAAGTATTGGATTATTTTTCAGCCGCTTCGATGGCGGAATAAAGATCTTTTGGCATCAGATCGGCGTCAAGAAACTCGCTCGATATCGGTGTATCAATCACTAAACGCGACACACGACCGATTTGTAAAAAACCCGATGAAACAACGTAATCCTGAACATGACCGCCCCCCGTTCTCGCTTGATCAATAAAGTGCTCATGGTAACCGGGGACATTAATCCCCGTGGTGTATCGCGGACTACGAAACCCCGCCATCACCCCCGATTGATGTTCAAAATGAAACGTTGGCTGCTGTTTGATCGCTTCGAGCATCGGCCGATAAGGACGCTGCTGTTTAGGTACGGTGCGGGTTTGGACTAATGGAAAATCTCCTTCAAGCCGAATCGCGCAAAATACATTGTCACTAGGCACCAAACGATCGATGAGCTGATGCACTTCCTGACGAGTTAACGTGTCATTAATGGGCAATTCAATGTCTGGTTTAAAGAAAGTAAACACCGCAAAAGGCGTTTTTTGATCAAGTTGAGCAGGATGCGCTGAGCCATTAGCGTGCAATTGGAATACTTGACTATCAAAAGCGATCAATTCGCCATCCAATTGATTAAATGTCCCTAAACCGAAGTCTCCGTGTTTAAGCAGTTCGGCAATGGTTGTCGAACCTTCATAGACACCAGCAATCAAGGCACTCATCAGCGAAGTCTGATAAATCTCCCCTTCTCCCGAACCTTGCTGATAATGAGCAAATTGTTGTGCAATTTGTTGAGGACAAGAACAGACCGCAGAGATTAAACGTTGCATCATTCAATCCTAATATGAACTAAAGCGTACATTTAGATTGACTTGCTATGCGCAACAAATCCAATATAAAAAAGATTTATTTTGATATGAAAAAAATATGGATGAACCATGGAATTTCGCTACATGAAGTATTTTGTCGCTGTCGCCAAAGCCAAGCATTTTACCCGCGCCGCTGAGCAGTTGGGCATCGCCCAGCCGCCACTCAGTCAACAGATCAAAAAGTTAGAGGATGAGCTTGGAGTCACTCTGTTTAAGCGACTGCCTCGTGGTGTGGAGCTCACGACTGCCGGTGAAGTGTTTTATCATGACGCACAGCATATTTTAGAAGAAGTCGAACGCTGCCAACGTAAGTTAGAACAAATTGCGCGCGGTGAAAAACAGGAACTGCGTATCGGTTTTGCCTCCTCAACCGCCAGTAGCCGCAGCGTTTTAGAGAATATCCGCCAATTGCATGAACAGTGTCCAACTCTCCATTTAATTGCCGTTGAGCACTCAATGCCTGAGCTCGTTACGTTACTTAAACAACAACGTCTAGAGCTGGCTTTTCTGCGCTTGCCTTGTTATGCCAGTGAGTCACTCAACCATCAGATCTTGTTTGATGATCCTTTTGTGGCTGTCATGCCGATTAATCATCGATTGGCCGCTCATTCAACACTTTATTTGGCGCAGTTGCATAATGAGAATGTGCTGATGTTTCCTAGAGATACTGGACCCGCGTTATACGATCGTATTGAGGCAGCTTTACATCATGCCGGCGTACATATAGCTCAGCCTTACGCTGCACCACAACTGCGTACCGCGATTACCATGGCACAAGCCGGTTTTGGTATCGCCATTGTACCGTTATCTTTAACTGAGCATCTCGACCAATCCGTCGTTATACAACATCTCAACGACATGCCTTTTGTCAGCCAGGTCGCATTGGTATGGAATAGCCGGCATCATCACCCGTTAATTAATACCAGCATCCAATGTATGCGCAGCCCTAAACAGTGATCGACACCGTCACGAAGACGTATAATAACCATGATAATTTTAACCGGACCCAACCATGACTAAATTAACTTTATTTTATGATGCCACTTGCCCATTGTGCGTTAAAGAAATGGATACTCTTAGGCGACTAGATAAAAAACAATCGCTTAAGATGATTGATATTTATAGTGAGGATATTGCCGCTTATCCACAGATTGATATTGAGCAAGCAGGCATTATTTTGCACGGATTAGACGAATCACAGCAACTGATTCTCGGCTTAGACGCGGTGCATCGTGCTTGGCAATTGGTCGGGAAAGGTTGGATTTATACTCCACTACGTTGGCGATTGATTAAACCTTTGGCCGATAAAGCGTATTTGTATTTTGCCAAACACCGTTATCGTTTCTCGTTTTGGTTAACTGGCACCGCTAAATGCACTAATAACCAATGTTCGCGTTAACTATTTTTCTTTAGCGCCTAGATTGACATCAATTGAAAGCCAGTTGCTTGTGCAAAGCGCGATCGCTCTTGCATTGTCAGTGGATATGATCAGATACTTAGCCTATCAATACTGCTCAATCATTTTCTAGTGACCGAATACTAATACTCCGCCGATCTCGCTAACCAGATCGTGCCATCGGTTACTGGCTGTGGTTGTATCGTAATGTCCAAACCGACGTCATGAATGAGAGCAGCAACTCTCTTTATCAATCGACGGAAAGATAAGGCCTACTTTGAAAAATTCCAGACCTCACAACGCAGATCATCAACCGACATTTTTCTTCCTAGATTATGAAACGTGGGGGACGAGCCCAGCCAAAGATCGTCCCAGCCAGTTTGCTGGTGTGCGTACCGATATGGACTTTAATATCATTGGCGAGCCGCTGGTCATTTATTGTCAACTGCCTAGCGACTATTTGCCCTCACCAGAAGCCGCTTTGATAACGGGTATTACGCCACAAAAAGCGATGGCAGAAGGGTTGCCAGAACCAGAATTTATTGCCCGCATTCATGCTGAACTGGCCACACCGAATACCACCAGTTTAGGCTATAACAGCATTCGTTTTGATGATGAAGTAACTCGCTATACCTGTTATCGGAATTTTATTGACCCCTACGCTTGGAGTTGGCAACAAGGCAACTCACGCTGGGATTTACTTGATGTGATGCGTGCTTGCCATGCTTTGCGCCCAGAAGGTATTGAATGGCCTGAAAACCAAGAAGGCTTTACCAGTTTTAAACTGGAGCACCTTTCTAAAGCCAATGGTATAGAACACAGCAATGCTCACGATGCGATGGCTGATGTGATTGCCACCATTGAGCTCGCAAAAAAAATCAAAGCCGCACAGCCTAAGCTGTTTGATTATTTCTTATCGATGCGCCATAAGCGTAAGCTGATTGATTTGGTTGATATTGTTAACATGACGCCATTAATGCATGTCTCTGGCATGCTAGGACGTGAGCGCAGTTACACCAGTTGGGTTGTACCTATTGCTTGGCACCCCACCAATCAAAATGCCGTAATCGTGGTCGATTTGGCGAAAAATCCCGAGCCGTTATTCGAGTTAACCAGCGAGCAACTCTTACAGCGCCTCTATACTAAACATGATGACTTGGCAGAGGGTGAGCTGCCTGCGCCAGTTAAGTTGATTCATTTGAATAAGTGCCCCATTTTAGCCCCAGCGAAAACCCTTACCGCTGAAAATGCCGCCACCATAGGTATTAACCGCGAGCAGTGCTTGGCTCATCTTTCGCAAATTCGTCAACAACCAACATTACGTGAAAAGTTAGTGGATGTGTTTAGTGCTGAACGTGACTTTTCAGCCAGCAGTGATGTCGATAGCCAGCTCTATGATGGGTTCTTTTCTCCTTCCGATCGCGCGGCAATGGACATTATTCGCTCTGCGGTGCCGGAGTCGCTCGCTGATTTAGATATTCAATTCAGTGATCAACGCATTGCACCCCTGCTGTTTCGTTATCGAGCTCGTCATTATCCTTGGACACTCAATGAAACAGAACAGCGCCGCTGGGCAAGCCATTGTCAAGATTACTTTGCTACTCAGTTACCAAGTTATATGCTCAACTTAGAAAATTTGGTCGAGCAACATCAACACGATGCTAAAAAAATCGCCATACTGAAAGCGGTGTATCATTATGTTGAAGCGCTGGCTTCTTAAACGGCTTATAAAAAGAAGGCTTTATTAACGCTATGATACCTAACTTAGCCAAATTATTGAAAACGACCGCGCAGTACGTAGTCTCAATGGGACTGATTTTCCTCTGTCTTTGGGCTGGAGTTAGCCTACAACATTGGTTAGGAATTACGATTCCAGGCAGTATTTTTGGCTTGTTGATTTTATTTGCTTTACTGGCTAGCGGTCTCGTTCCCGTCGACTGGGTTCGGCCCAGCGCGCATCTTTTTATCCGTTATATGATTTTGCTGTTCGTACCGATCAGCGTCGGTTTGATGGTCCATTTTGATAGGTTATCCGCTAATCTTTGGCCGATTCTCGCCAGTGCGATTGGCGGTACCGCTTTGGTTTTAGTTTCTCTTGGCTATGTGCTTGATCGCTTTCTCAAAAGAGGCAAAAAATAATGTGGTTACTGGTTACGCTGATGGTGTTTTTTTTCGCTCGTTGGGTAGCACAAAAATACCGTTCACCTTTGGTCAACCCATTGTTGATCTGCATCGCTATCTTAATTCCGTTACTGATCGTTTTAGAGGTTCCTTACCAAGTCTATTACGCCGATAACCATTGGATCAGTGATTTACTCCAGCCAGCCGTCGTGGCGCTCGCTTATCCCCTCTATGAGCAATTACCACAAATCCGTTCGAATTGGCGGATTATTCTATTAGCCTGTGGGGTGGGAAGTATTATGTCCATGCTCACGGCCAGTATTATTGCCTTATCAATGCAAGCGGATGTCGCGTTAGTCGCTGCCTTGATGGGCAAATCCGTCACCACACCGATTGCCATGGAAGTGAGCAGTAATTTGGGTGGAGAGCCCGCTATCGCCGCCATTCTTGTCCTGTTGGTGGGGTTATTTGGCGCGATTATGGCCTACCCGATTTATAACCTGCTTAATATTACCCACCCGATTGCCAGAGGCTTAACCACAGGGACTGTTGCTCACGCGCTAGGAACGGCTACCTGCGCTGAAAAAGATCCTCGAGACGCGGCGTTCAGCTCGTTGGCTCTTGTGCTCTGTGGTGTAATCACCTCCATTTTAGCTCCCGGCTTGTTTGCTTTTAGTCTATGGCTTTTTTATTAAACTCGCCTTGTTGAGGTTTTGGGAAATTCGATGGGTATTATGTGTGACCTCACTCTAATTATGAAAAATGAAATCAATTTACATTTAAAAAAGTGATAACAATCACAGATTGGCCGCGATAATTATCTAAAATGGAGCTCAATTGACCAATTAAGGATGAATTATGCATAGCCGAATTGAACAGGCATTATCCCCAATGCCAGCCGCGCTTACCGAGTATCTAACGCCCATCGTCACGGCTGATCATTTTGATGCCACCCTTTCTGCTGATCAATTCAATCAATTACTCGCCTTATCGGGATTAAGTGACGCCGATCTCAGAGTCGCTTTATTGCCACTCGCTGCCGCTTATGCGTACGTACCTATTTCAAATTTTCATGTGGGGGCGATTGCTCGAGGAGTGAGTGGACGACTCTATTTTGGCGCTAACATGGAATTCTCTGGAGCGCAGCTAGGACAAACGATTCATGCAGAGCAAGCCGCGATCAGCCATGCGTGGATGAAGGGTGAACAAGGTCTAGCCAGTATGACCGTTAACTATAGTCCTTGTGGTCACTGCCGACAGTTTATGAATGAACTGAACACCGCTCCCTCTTTAACCATTCAACTGCCACAACGTGAAGAAAAGTCCTTACAGTATTATTTACCTGAATCTTTTGGTCCAAGTGATTTGGGAATTCAATCTGCATTAATGACCCCGATTGATCATGGTTACCGTAGTGATGATCAAGATGCGTTAATTCAAACCGCTATCGGCGCACTCAACCGTAGCCATGCCCCTTATACTAATAATCTCAGTGGCGTAGCTTTGCGCAGTGCTTCTGGTGCTGAATACAGCGGCGCTTATGCCGAGAATGCCGCTTTTAATCCAAGCTTACCACCGTTACAAGTCGCGTTAATCCAATTGCGTATGGCAGGGGAAGAATTCACCGACTTAGCGGGCGCTGCGTTAGTCGAGATGGCACAAGGTCAAATCAGCCATTTAGCCGATACACAAGCCACGTTAGAAACGATTAATCCAGACCTTCCATTGTCTTATCTTGCGTTGTAACCATGACGTTCCAACCCTACATCGCTCGTCGGTTTAGGGTTGGAGTAGTGTCAAAAAATGCTCCTTTGCCTGCTCCGAAGTCATCGGTTTATAAAAATAGTATCCTTGGATTTCATCAATATCCCACACCAGCAATTGCCTAAGCTGATCGACACTTTCAACACCTTCAGCAACCGTCGTCATACCCAGCTCTTGAGCCATATAGATAATATTTTTAATCAGTATTTGCGCTTTTTGATTATCTTCCAGACGATCAATATAAGATTTGTCCAATTTAACAATGTCTAATGGGAAATTACACAACGAACTAAAAGAAGAATAACCGGTACCAAAATCATCGAGGGCAAGTTGCACTCCTAGAGCTTTAATGGTTTGCATCCGTTGAATGATATCTTCTTCTGCACCCAATAAAATACTTTCTGTTAATTCAAGCACCAGTTGCCTAGGATGCAGTTGGTAATGATGAATCAGACGTTTTAATGTATCAACTAAGCTATTATGATGAAAATGTGGACTGGAAATATTGACATGAATACTCAAATGATGACTTTTATGGCGAGGTAAACTCTGAATAAATTGGCAAGCTTTATCAAGGATTTGTTCTCCGAGCTCAACAATTAATTTTCTCTGCTCAGCCACAGGAATAAAAACTTCAGGGAAAAGCAAACCAAGCTGTGGATGCTGCCAACGAGCAAGCGCTTCAAAACCTACTAATTCACCCGATGAGGCTTTTACAATCGGCTGATAATAGGCCATAAATTGGCCTTCTTTTAGCGCAGAGATAATATCTCGATGTATCACTAATAATGTCTCTGCGCGTTGAGTATCTTCTGCACTGACCATAGTGACAAATACACTGGAGCGATGGTGAGTCGCCGCATAATCAGCACCACGAGATAAACGCTCAAAATCCTTCACCCCAATAGACGAAGAGACTAAAGTCGCTTTTAAGCCAAGATCGCACTCAATATCTTCTAGCACAATTTTCTGGCGATAAATCGTTAAAATGCGATTGCCCTTTTGTATTAACTCATCTTGGGAATCCGTACTCAATACCATAAAGGCATGCTCACTCACCCGTCCTATCGAGAGATCAGGAAATGTATGTTTTAAAGTCGTCGCAAGATGCTGCACAGCCCTATCATAATAATCATGACCATATACCGCCTCTATCTCTTTTAATCGTGCTGCGTATAAATAAAGAATACTAACCGGAGGGTGATTAAGTAATAATTGATTCGCATTGTCCACCAACGTAGGACGATTTAATAAACCTGAAACGGGATCATAATGGGTTAAGGTTTGGATTAATGCCGCTTGCTGCTTTTGCTCACTGATATCCTTCACCGATAACATAATAGACGTTTGATCACGATCATTGAGTAACGCCGCTTCCACCGAACAGATGATCTCAGTACCATTACTGCGCTTCATGGCTGTTTCAAAGTGATGCTGCCCTTGACTGAGTAAACGATAAAATTGATCGGAGCCACATTGAGTGTTGTGGCATCCACAGATACTGCCTATCGGTTGCCCAATCAGTTGCTCACGTTGAAACCCTAACAACATTAACAAGGTAGGGCTGACATCCACGATGATCTTATCCGTTAATAGGATCATCCCAACCGTATGTCCATGGTATAATGCGTCAAATTTTTGTAGTGTTTCTTGCAGTTTTTCTTGAGTTTGTGTTGAAGACTCGGCAAGTGCACTCACCCATTGAGTAATACGATCAAACTCATCAGTGTGTTTGTTCTTTATCGGAGCATCGACCGAGCTTAATAAGCTTTGCATCCCCTTCTCAAAATAACTGAATCGTTTACTGACGGTTATCCAAAAAATACCGTACATTCCTAGAGCAATAGCACTTGTAACCACCGTCATCACTACGATCAAACGAAAGAAAACTATTTTCGCTTGTTGAAAATACATTCTGGGTTCTATGGTTTTTAAGACACCAATCGGCTCATTTACAGCGCTTTTAAGTAGAGAATAATGCGTTAAAAACTGTTCTGTTCGCTCAATGACCAATGAAGGTTCCGAAACACTCACCTCTGTCCACCATGTTAATGCTTCAGAATCGGTAATCAGTTGATTGTCAGCCATTAAAATCGCTTGATAACGTTCAGGAAAACGTGCGGTTAAATCTTGAGCCCAAAGCATCCAACCGACCATGTCACTTTGACCACTATTATCTCTTACTGATGTGAGGCTTATAACCCATAGTTGCTGATCAACACGAATAAGACCGGAAAAACTTTGTTTATCACTATCTCTTCGTCTTTCCATCAAATGTAAATATTCTGTCACACTGTCCGAATTCAGCATTTGATCGGTAATGTGGCTAACCTCTGAGTCTGAAAAGCGTCCATAGGCTAACGAAAGCGTTCCCATCGGCTTAAGAAACACCATAATATCAACACCTAAAATATCTAGGCTTTCCTGTGTTAAATTACGTTCGACGTAAACCGTATCCTTATCAATCAAAAACAAATAAGTTTCATCCCAATGAGCCCAATCATAAGAGGCCTCTTCTTGACTCTTAATAATGGATTCAATTACCGATGAGGCCTGAGTGCTCGCTCGTCTAACCTCCATATTTTCTAACTCATATAAGCTATATAAGAAAAAATACCGAGTCAGCAATAAACTGCTGAGTACTACGCCAACTAAACCTAGAGCAAAAAGTAAAGCTGTCTTTATTTCTAAATTAACCTTACGGATCATCGTCGTCTCTTCATTAACATCGCTCTTAGATATCCGATTTTAGTTGCTAAAACCGACACGTAACGTGATATTGCTCCACGATAAGTTAAGTATCCGACTAAAACCATCCATTTCACTTATTTCAATACCAACAGTATGGACTATCTCTGATCATTTCGCCGTTATGAAGCCTATGTCGTTGAGGTTTTAACGATCGATAATCGAGTGTTACCTTATGCCGCAAACGTTTTCTTTTTCATGCTGTTCCAGTATCATTGCCGCTGTTTTTATCTCTCAAGCGAAAGTCAATGTCATCTGGGCATTGAGTATGAATAAGGATTCTTTATGTTGGGAACGGCTACTCTCAATAGTGCAACACGGGTGCTATTACTTGGTTCAGGCGAACTCGGTAAGGAAGTCGCTATTGAATGTCAACGTCTTGGTTTAGAAGTCATTGCTTGTGATCGCTATGCGAATGCGCCTGCAATGCAAGTCGCACATCGCTACCATGTATTCGATATGCTTGATCCTCAAGCGCTACAGCAAGTCATCGAGCAAGAGCAACCACACTATATCGTGCCCGAAGTGGAAGCCATCGCCACGGATAAACTGGTCGAATTAGAAACACAAGGTTTCACGGTTATCCCAACCGCCAAAGCGACTCAATTGACGATGAATCGAGAAGGCATTCGCCGTCTCGCGGCTGAGCAGCTATCGCTACCAACCTCCAATTATCAATTTGCGGATAGCTATGAGCAATTCGTGCTCGCTGTCGAGCAAATTGGCTTACCTTGTGTCTGTAAACCGATCATGAGCTCTTCTGGTAAAGGTCAAAGTGTTTTAAAAAGCCCAGAAGATATTGAACAAGCATGGCACTATGCTCAACAAGGCGGACGTTCAGGTGCAGGTCGAGTAATCGTCGAAGGTTTTGTTGATTTTGATTATGAAATCACCTTATTAACGATTCGCGCTATCGATGGTGTCCATTTTTGCGCCCCTATCGGTCACCGACAAGAAGAGGGTGATTATCGTGAGTCTTGGCAGCCACAAGCAATGTCCGAAAATGCCTTAAAAGCCGCTGAATATGTTGCCGAGGAAATTGTTAATGCGCTTGGTGGCTATGGATTATTTGGTGTTGAATTGTTCGTCAAAGGCGACCAAGTCATTTTCAATGAGGTCTCCCCTCGACCACACGATACTGGTATGGTGACGATGATTTCGCAAGATTTATCGGAATTTGCACTGCACGTGCGCGCTTTTATCGGTTTACCCGTCGGAGCGATAACTCAATATGGGCCTTCAGCTTCAGCCGCTATTCTTGGTCAAGGTATCTCAAACAACATCCAATTTTCAGGATTGGATGATGCGCTGAGTGTACCAACCGCTCAGGTTCGTCTATTTGCGAAACCTGAGATTAATGGGCGTCGTCGTTTAGGTGTCGCTTTAACACGTGGTAAAACGACGACCGAAGCCACAGATCGAGCCATAGAATGCGCTAAAGCGATTAGTATTGAGTACTAATCGTATTACTGTCACTCAACAATAAATCGTGTCGATAACAAAAATAGCGTTCTCATTATGATCAGTAATGAGAACGACAACACTATTTGATTTTTTCTATCGTCTCCGCCACGTACACCGCACCCTTACGTATTTCTTCAATCAATGTTTTGGTAATACTTAACTGATTATTACACTCTGTCACCTTGGAACGCACACTGTCTAAACTCGCTTCTGAGGTTGTCGTTAATTCGGTATTTCTTTTTACAATGGCACTGATTTCATCGGTCGCTTTAGAGGTGTTGGCTGCAAGTGAGCGGACTTCATCGGCAACGACCGCAAATCCACGGCCATACTCGCCAGCCCTCGCCGCTTCAATCGCCGCATTCAACGCCAATAAGTTGGTTTGATCAGCGATACTAGAAATGGTGGTCACAATTTGCACAATCTGTTTAGATTGCCCAGCTAATTGCCCCATTAGCTCATTGGCTTTATTGACCGTAGCTTCAATATCTTGTGCACTAGCAGCCGCATCGGCCACCATTTTTGAACCATCATGAGTTAGAGAAACCGTTTCTTGAGAACGCTGCTCAGCAATCAGAGTCGCCTCTTCTATCCGTTTTGACCTTTGTATTCTATCGGTTATGTCACTAGCAAATTTAGTAACTCGAACGATCTTACCTTGATCATCAAAAATCGGATTGTAGGTCGCTTCTATCCAAATTTCCTCACCATACTTAGTCAAGCGTTTAAATAATCCTGATTGAAACTTGCCTTTCGCTAATTCGCTCCAGAATTTAGGGTGTTCTTGATGAAACGCTTCATCGCAAAAAATACGATGATGTTTACCGACAATCTCATTCAATTGATAACCAAGTGCCGTTAAGAAATTTTTATTGGCTTCAATAATTGTCCCATCCGGTGTGAAAGAGATCACCGCCATCGATTTATCCACAGCATTAAAAACGGCCGCCTGCGAATCTAATTTTTGTTTCGCTTTAGTCACATCACTGGCAATTTTAATCACCTTATAGACTTTACCTTGCTGATTTTTAATCGGTATATAGGTCGCTTCGATCCAAATTTCTTGCCCGCTTTTGGTTAAACGACTGAACGTTCCCGATTGAGATTGCCCTTGAGCAAGCTGCTGCCAAAAAGTTGAGTAAGCAGGTGAATCACTCAGTTTTTTAGCACAGAACATTCGATGATGATGCCCTTTAATCTCTTCTAAACCATACCCTGTGACTTGTAAGAAAAGCTTATTCGCAGATAACACTTCACCTCGGGGGGTAAACTCGATGTAAGCGGTATGATTACCGATTGCCGCAAGAATATCGCCCGCAGCGATTAACTGGTCACGCTCTTGAGTAACTTGTTTTAATTGTTTGGACTGCTGATTAAAAAACATAAAACGATCCTTATTATCTACGGCTAAGGCTGAGGCTCAAAATAGAGCCTAATTAACAAATCCTTGATTACAGTTTATATCATTATGCCGAAAAGCCTTGGCTCTTTATGTTTTTATTAACCAGACCTCTTCAGCAAAATAACTGACTCCTTTTTTGACGCTTTCCGGATGCTGTGCATCCACTTCATCACGAGCTAAACGTTGGATATCAAAGCCATTAAATAACTGACGAATTTCTTGTTCATTAACACTAAATGGTGGGCCACTGCGCTCTTCTTGAGGATAATCCAAACTGATCAGCAATATTCTACCTCCCGGCTTCAGTAAGCTTTTTAAGCGCTCAGCATAGTGTACTCGCATCTCTTCTGGGAGAGCGATTAAGGCCGCGCGATCATAAATAATATCAACCGGAGTCAATGGCGCGGTAAAAATATCCCCAGTATAAAGAGTCAGTTCATCAAATTGATAACTCTCATGCTGTGCAGACAGTTGAGTCACTAATGGCGTATAAAAATGTTCAGCAAAAAAGGCTCTTACTGCTATTGGGCTAAGCTCAACACCTTGAACCTCATCATGTCTAGCGGCTAGCCAGACTAAGTCTTCACTTTTTCCACACAAAGGAACAAAAACGTTATCACTACGTTGGGGTAACGTCGCTGACCAATATTCCATGAGTAATGGATTAACGTCATCAAGATGGAAACCAAGCTGATTCGCCGCCCATTTGTTATGCCAAAATTCTGGATCTCTCATTTTTCTCAACCATTGTATTATTCAAAGACGACTAGCTTACTGATACGCTAAAGTACGCAAAAGGCTGCATTATGCTGTTGTCATCAATAAGGCTCAACATCAAATGTGAAGGATATACATTTCTTTACATTCGAATGCGGAACTGTGGACCCAATCAAGAGTCTCAACACTGTGACCAAAGCCATATTATTGAAATAGAGAAGATACTTTAGGTTGAATTCGTTTCAGTCACCCCAACTTAAACCTTAGTGGCTTCTGTTTGTTGTTGGATTAGCGTTCTTTTAAGTCCTTCTTTTGACCTAAACAACGCAAGCTAAGGAGAATGAATGAGTCTATTGCTAAGAACGACGGCCCTCATGCTATTCATGTTAAGCCGAGCCCCTGCCTTCGCCGCAACCATTCCGGTCAATGTATCGTCTCAAACGCCTCAAGGAGAATATCAAAATGAAATCAATGCCCAACGCTTTAAGCATAGTTTAAGTGGTTTATACGGTATCCAAAGCACGCATCACTCGGTCATCCAACCATACAGTAACTTTGATGAACTTTATCAAAAAGCGAGTGACGCTCAACTAGAGCTAGAAGCCTTATGTACTGGTACTGCAATGCTCACATCGGCTCAAGCCCTATTTTCTGGAACTAAATCTCGTTCAAGAGCGCTCGAAAAAATCGCATTAGAACTCAATGGCCAACCAGAACGAATTACTGATTTAGCACGCGCGACCATCATTGCTGACGATGTACCAAGTTTAGTCGAAGCTTATGAGGTGTTAGGACGCGAAGCGAGGATCGTGAAAGTAAAAAATCGCTTTAAAACACCAGCAGCCTCTGGCTACCGTGATTTAAATCTCTTAGTCGAATTACCAAAAAGTAAAATTATTGCCGAAGTTCAATTGCACTTAAAAGCCATCGCGGAAGTCAAAAGTGGCCCAGAGCATGCTTTATACGAACAAATACAGCATATCGAACGTAACGCCAGCCAAGAGCAAAGACCACTCACCGATTGGGAAGTAGCCAAAATCCATCAAATTCGCCATCAATCTCTCAACTTATATCAACAGGCTTGGCAGCCGTACATTACGACAAATATCCAAGCGGCTTAATTATCTCGAACACAATAAAGAACGCAGAGTCTAGATGGCTCTGCGTTCTTTTGTTGATGTTTTGTCTATGAACTCGTTAGTTTTTGAGCAAACTAAACTGAGTTCAATAATTTTTATCGTGATTAATCGAAATAAACCACTAAGTCAACATTCTCACCTCGTGCTTGCGCATCCAAAGTGAAGTAGATATAACCGGCTTTTTCTATTGGCATCGATAGATATTCATGACTGTCTGATCGCACAGAGTTCCATTGATAGTCATCTCTACTTGGCCATGTCACTTGGCTTGCAAAGAGATCAACATTATTCGTGGTGGATTGTGTTGGCGTCATCCATATTTGGACACGTTGAACACCTTCAGGGACGTAAATCGCTGCATAACGACGCTGATTCACCATTAAGTTCTGTTTGACCTCAGCCTCAAGGCGTATCGGGTTCAAATCGTCAACTTCATGGCTTGGGGTGCTAGTTTGGTCATATTGGATCTGTGCCAATAGCTTGACATCAGAAAATGCCGCTCTCCCAGTGACACTAATATAATAACGACCAGCTTGTACATAACCATCCGCTTGAGGCTTAAAACTTAATCTCTCATTACTACCAAGGGCAACATTACTGAATTGATAATCATAATAATGAGCGACTTTTTCATAACTCATGTATAAGTCCGCATCACCTTGCCCATCAATCGTAACCTGAAAGCTTAACGTGCGCTCAGGAACATCAATATAATAGAGTTGCTCAGAAAGATAATTACCGTACAATATTATCGCTTGATTAGCCTCTAACTCTATCGGTTGTGCCTCTTGTGGCTGCTCAGGTGTTGGATCAATCGAGGGTTGCTCATCAACATTTAAGGTATCCAACCAGCGCGAAAAGTCCTCATCATATTGAGTACCTAATTGTTTCACCACTTCTGCCCACTGTGCATATTGACCTTGTCTTGCCAACGCCAGCAAGCGATCCACCTCTTGAGGGTGCGCTTCTAACATATAGCGCACTGCGAGATAACCCCAACGATAAATACGATTAGTATCATGAGAATAGGTGGTCGCCATAACATCAGAAAGGCTCATTTTCCCCTGTTGAATCGTGCGAATAGCAGCATCGTAACCTTGTTTATAATGCATGTATTCCGCAAAACCTTCTAACCACCAGACAATATGTCCATGAGCAAGGTTTTCGCCAAAACCGCCATATAAGTTAAATCGTCCATCCAAATAGTGGACATATTCATGTTCAAGGTTAAGAATTGATAGCGCATCTTCACCGTTAGCATAGCGATAAGCGATAAATCGTGCTCGATTATTCGGATCGGCTGGATTGCCCTCTAGATACTGACCACCATTATCCGTCGTGTTATTAAACAAAAATGCGGAATAATCGACGTAACTTTGGTTATTCGCAAACACCACAACTTCTACTTTGTCATTCAAATCGTCGGCTACCGGTAGACCACCGCTGTTGATAACCTGATGGAAATCTTGCTCTTTCGCGTTGAGAACCGAACAGACTTCACGCTCTTGTTGTATGGTCAAATCTTGCGAACGAACAATCGCTGGGCCATCACATTGGTGCCAATTAGGTAATATACGCGCTGCTAGGTTATCTTTTTGCGCTTCTATATTTATATCGGCAATCGCTTCTGGGGCGAAGTGCTGGAGCATCTCTACCGCTGCCAACCATAGCGTTTCATGTTCACTACCTAACGGGTAACGTTGTAACGTATCCAGCATCACTTGTTTCGCTTGTTGGCGAGTAACTAACTGAGAGGAAGCCAGTAACCGTCCTGTTTCTCGAATCGCATTAAAAACTAAAAATTTTGCGTCGGTGGTTAATGCCCACTGATTGTTTTGCGCAAACCGCTCCAAAGTATCAATATGTTGTGGATTGTGAGCTAAATATTGATAAAACTCATCTCGTCCGATATGACCGGCCATAGCTCTAAATAAATTATTTAAGCCATCAACCCATTGAGTATTTTGCGCAGTATCGGGGGTAAAGTGCTCTAATAACGCCATCATACTGTCCATCGTCAATGGCAGTTGTTTAATGCTATCCGCCATCAAACTCATGTTTTTAAAGGCACTAACTTGCTCTCGGCCTTGATTAACCACATGAGGAGAGCGCAGAAACTGATTGATTGTTTGTGCAATTCGCTCGTTTAATGCTTGAGAAAATGGCTGATGTTCACCTTGGGCATAAAAACGCACATAATAAGCAGCACGAATAAATTCACTTAAATTATTAATGATCTTCGCTTGATCCGCCTGCCCTTGATACTGACCAACGTGAGTCATTAAGTCACGCTGAATGGCTGCAATACTCTGCTCGCTGTATAAATCGTTGAGGCTATCTACTCCAGCGCTATACCATGAACTATAGCAAGTGTGGTCTGCATGTTTAATACTGGCTAACCGATCATCGGCCTGAGCTAATTCAGAAAAATAACAATGGTTATCAGCTAAACTGGCCGAAGAAAAAGCCAATAAACAGGCTAGCATTAATGGATGTTGACGACGTAAAGAAAAAGGAACCATATAACTCACTCCAAAGCGTAAGTGAGCTTTCCTAACGACTTGGATAAAAACCTAATTAGGTACGCCATTCATAGAAGGCCATTCTATAGCCTATTAAGACGGTACAGACATTGGTAGCATCCAGTTGCTTAGGTAAGCTTAAACTTAGGCGCTTTATTATTGATTGAACAGAGGCGTGGTTATACGGATAACGGCGGGGATATGAAACTGGGTTAATTTAAAAACAAGAGACTGCTTCCAAAACAGAAGTTAAGAAAGGCTTTTCTATCAACAGGTTAAGTAAAAACACCGAGGCCATACTTAACGTATGGCCTGATGCGATGTATTACTATTTTACCACTTGAATATTTTCGACACGGGCTTTTAACTTCTGTCCTGGACGAAATGTAACGACACGCCGAGCTGAAATCGGAATATCTTCTCCAGTTTTAGGGTTTCGACCTGGCCTTTCACTTTTATCTCGCAGATCGAAATTACCGAAACCAGACAGTTTTACTTGTTCGCCATTCTCAAGTGCTTTACGAATTTCTTCAAAAAATACTTCCACCGTGTCCTTGGCATCCCGTTTACTAAACCCTAGTTTTTCGAACAGGTTTTCAGCCAAATCGGCTTTTGTGAGCGCCATAAACTTTCCTCAAAGCTAGGTTAAACTTTGCTGTATTAAGCAGCATCAAAATCATTTTTGTTCAGCCAATCAAAGACATATCGGCTCTGTTGAAAAGTGTATGCCAAGCTTATGATTTTCGCCAACTTTTTTATCATGAACAACATTGGCTGGAAAGCCTTTAGAATGGTACGTTTTGCATACAGTCGCGAAATTAAAAACTCAATTAATTAAAAATAAAAAATTTAAATCTAAATTTATACATAAAACAAGACAATTAAAGACTATAACACTAAAAACACAAACCTTATCTTTATTGATCTCGATCTGAAATTTTTGTAAATAATCTTAAAAATCATACTGTTGTTTTTATAATTCTAAAAATTAGACCTAAAAAAAGCAGATCACGTTGATCTGCTTTTTGGTTTACTGAATGTATCTTATCTATTTAGTCTCGCAGTGTTGCAGAGTACTGTTCAGCCACCGCTTGAACAATATTGTTCACTGCAGCAGTGATATCCGCATCTTCTAGCGTTCGCTCTGCCGATTGTAAGATAAGCGCAATAGCTAAACTTTTCTTACCCTCCTCAACACCTTTACCAACGTAAACATCGAACAGTTTAGCATCGCGTAATAACGAGCCACCCGCCGATTGACAAGTAGCAACGATGTCACCAGAAGCAACATTTTGATCGACAACCAGAGCAATATCACGGCGATTTGCAGGGAACTTAGATAGAGCGACGGCTTCAGGGATCACTTTGGTATTAATCGCTGACCATTCGATTTCAAATACGATTGTACGACCATTTAAACCAAATTTACGCTCAAGTTCTGGATGAACGGTACCAATCACGCCGATCTCTTTACCATCCAGCACAATCGCAGCCGCCTGACCAGGATGCAATGCCGGATGCTGCGTTGCCGTAAACTGATAAGCTCGGCCATTCGCAGTTAAATCGAGGATTGCTTCTACATCGCCTTTTAAATCAAAGAAATCAACGCTAGCCGTTTCCATGTTCCAATGTTCATCACCACGAGTACCAGCGATCACACCAGCCAGCATAGGCTCTTGACGCATACCATTTTCAGCAGTTTGATCGGGAATAAAACGCAAACCTTGCTCAAACAAGCGTACGCGCGGCTGTTGACGTTTCTGGTTGTGCACCACCGTATTCAGCAAGCCTTGGATTAAGCTAAGGCGCATCGCTGACATATCGGCAGAAATTGGGTTTGGTAAAATGAGGGGTTCTATATTCGGAACCACTAGTTTTTGCTGTTCCGGTTCAACAAAGCTATAAGTAATAGCTTCGTGATAACCACGATCCACTAACAAATCACGCACACGCTTGAGCGGTAAACGCGCTTCTTTGTGGGCATTCATATTCAATGCCGTTTGAGGAGCTTGATTAGGAATATTGTCATAGCCATAAATACGGCCGATTTCTTCAACTAAATCTTGCTCGATAGCGATATCAAAACGCCAAGTTGGTG
This sequence comes from Vibrio sp. 2017_1457_13, assembly GCF_030851525.1. Taxonomy (NCBI): domain Bacteria; kingdom Pseudomonadati; phylum Pseudomonadota; class Gammaproteobacteria; order Vibrionales; family Vibrionaceae; genus Vibrio; species Vibrio sp. 2017_1457_13. The sequence continues at coordinate 208,776 of NZ_VHTA01000001.1, read as the reverse complement.
CAGTCGCTTGCCAACCTTGTGACGTGGTTTCTACTTGCATGCCAAGACGTTGTAGAATTTCGACCACATCGGCATCGGCAATAGTATGGCCAAGTAAATTATCCAATGTCGTCCGACGTAGAGTCACTTGATTCGCACTTGGGAGATGCTGATCAGATTGTGCAGCAACAATAGGAGCCGCTTGACCACCACAAATATCAATCAATAGTTGGGTAGCACGCTCAAGAGCCGCTTGCTGTAACTCGTAGTCTACACCACGTTCAAAGCGCATCGACGAATCAGTATGTAATCCATAACGACGAGCACGACCGCGGATATGATCTGGCGCGAAGAAAGCCGACTCTAATAACACATCTTGCGTGCTTGAACTTACCCCAGAATGCTCACCACCAAATATACCTGCAATCGCCAGTGGTTTGTTATGGTCAGCAATCAATAAGGTATCAGGATTGAGCGTCGCTTCTGTGCCATCGAGAAGAGTTAGCTTTTCATCTTGCTCAGCAAGACGTACCACAATACCGCCCTCAATCTTTGCCAAATCAAACGCATGCATTGGCTGGCCTTGCTCTAGCATCACATAGTTAGTAATGTCGACAATCGGATCGATCGAACGAATACCGCAACGGCGTAACTTTTCCTGCATCCATAATGGAGTGGCGGCGTTCACATTAACGTTTTTGACAATTCGCCCTAGATAACGCGGACAAGCAGCAGGTGCTTGGATATCAATCGTTAGGGTATCGTTAATTGACGCCGCTACAGGAGCAACCGATGGCTCAATAATATCCAGACGGTTAAGTACGCCAACTTCACGCGCCAATCCACGCAAGCTGAAACAATCAGCACGGTTAGCCGTAAGGTCGACATCGATAGTGACATCATTAAGACCTAAAAACTCACGAAAATCACAGCCAATCGGCGCATCTTGCGCTAATTCCATAATCCCGTCTGATTCAATGTCAATCCCTAACTCTGAGAATGAACACAACATGCCGTGAGAAGGCTGGCCACGTAATTTGGCTTTCTTAATTTTGAAATCGCCAGGCAGTACAGCACCAACGGTAGCAACCGCGACTTTCAAGCCTTGACGGCAGTTGGCTGCGCCACAAACGATATCGAGTAATTCGTCTTCACCGACATCGACTTTAGTGATACGCAGTTTATCAGCGTCAGGATGTTGACCACATTCAACCACTTGGCCAACTTTAACGCCGTTAAACACGTCAGCAACAGGGAGAACGTCATCGACTTCTAACCCTGCCATAGTAATTTGATGAGTCAATTCGTCAGTGCTAACCGCAGGGTTTACCCACTCACGAAGCCAAGATTCGCTAAATTTCATAGTGATAAGCCTCTGGATTACTTGAATTGTTTAAGGAAACGCAGGTCGTTTTCGAAAAACGAACGTAGATCGTTCACGCCATAACGCAACATCGTTAAACGCTCTACTCCCATACCAAAGGCAAAACCTGAGTACTGCTCAGGGTCAATACCGACACTGCGCAATACATTAGGATGAACCATACCGCAACCCAGTACTTCTAACCATTTACCGTTCTTACCTTTCACATCCACTTCAGCGGAGGGCTCGGTAAAAGGAAAATAAGATGGACGGAAACGCACCTCAACTTCTTCTTCAAAGAAGTTGCATAGAAAATCGTGTAAAATGCCTTTAAGTTGAGCAAAGTTAACCTTTTCATCGACCAACATGCCTTCGACTTGATGGAACATTGGCGTATGAGTCTGATCATAATCATTACGATACACACGACCTGGAGCAATAAAGCGGAACGGTGGTTTACCGTTTTCCATCGTGCGGATCTGTACGCCAGAAGTGTGAGTACGCAGCATCAAATCAGGATTAAAAAAGAAGGTATCGTGATCGGTACGCGCCGGATGATCGGCAGCAATATTTAACGCATCAAAGTTATGGAAGGCATCTTCAACCTCAGGGCCAGACTCAACGCTAAAGCCTAATTCACCAAAAAAGTTTTCGATGCGTTCAATCGTGCGGGTGACTGGGTGTAAACCACCATTATCAATACGGCGACCAGGTAAAGTCACGTCAATCGTTTCAGCCGCCAACTTCGCTTCTAATTCGGCGCGTTGTAAAGCATCTTTACGCAGTGAAATCGCTTTTTGTACGGTTTCTTTGGCAACGTTGATTTCTTGACCTGCGGTACGACGCTCTTCTGGTGGTAATTTACCTAGGCTTTGCAGTTGAGCCGTTAGCTCACCCTTTTTGCCCAGATAATGAACACGCACTTCATCCAGTGCAACTAACGACTCCGCAGCATTAATGGCTGCTGTCGCGTTAGCAATAATCTGTTGTAGATGTTGCATTGTTTCCTCGTCTGCTGATGCGCAGTTTCCTTAAGGCACCCGTGAGGGAATTAAGGGATTCTTGGGGTTTTTAGTAAGCTGTACATAGTAACGAAAGCCGCTGTCAAAGCCAAATTGAAATCACATTTCCTTCATTTTTTGCGTGTTTATTCATCGCTAACTCATCAAGTTAGGCAGTTGCAAAATAACTTTTAGTTATAGTGATTTTGTCATAAATTGATTTTGTTCAAATGACGCTGCCCGTTATGGTTAGACCCACAAAGATTATAACCAGAGGTTGATAATGCCATTAACAATTTTACCCATTGAAGCAGAACACGATGCCTCAATTTGCCAAATTATTAAACAAGTCGGTGCTGAATTTGGTGCGGTCGGCGAAGGTTTTGGACCTGCTGATGAAGAAGTTTTAACTATGAGTAAGTACTACACTCAGGATAGACATAGTCTATATCTTGTTGCCCTGTTGGATAATGATATTGTTGGAGGGGGTGGAATAGCACCATTTCAAGATAGTAGGAGTGTTTGCGAATTAAAAAAGTTGTTCTTACTAGCCAAAAGCCGGGGTCACGGCGGCGGAAGAATCATCGCCGAACGCTGTCTAGAATTTGCTAAATCTCAAGGGTTTCAGTACTGTTATCTTGATACCCTTTCTAGTATGTCTTCAGCTATCGCATTGTATGAACGATTAGGTTTTGAGCACCTATCAAAACCTCTCGAAGGTACTGAACATGGTGGCTGTGATGTTTGGATGATGAAAAAGTTATAATCAGGATACTATGCATAACTACAAATTGCTGCCGACCCTATATGCCCTATTAGAGACCAAAAATCTCACTGATGCAGCTAAAAAACTGAACGTTACTCAACCCGCTATCAGCAAAACGCTTAAACAACTGCGCGAAGAGTTTCAGGATCCGTTACTTATCAGGCAAGGACAGCAATTTATATTAACCAAACGGGGAGAATCATTACTGGCACTTCTCCCCTCCGTATTTACACAACTGGAACAACTTTATCAACCTGCCGATTGTGAAGTGCATAAAATTCAGCGGCCATTTAATCTCGCGCTCAATCATTTTATTTCACCAGATATTCTGCCCCAACTTTGCCGAGAATTTCATCAGCAAGCCCCCAGAGCTAGACTCAATACAACACTATGGCAAGATCGTGCACTCAGCGAGTTAGCGGAAAGCCAAGTAGATTTACTCGCCACATTATCTGTTATTGTTCCTGAAAACTTACATGGTAAAAAATTAGCCAGTGATCAGTATGTCGTCTGTCGTTGGTCACAGCGTATCGAGCAGAATACAACACTCACACTTGATGACTACTTTCGAGCAAGGCATATTTTAGTCAGTGGACTTCATACGGAAAGCTTACAAGTTGATACGTTATTTCAACGCTATCGAAAAAAACGTCGGATCTTTGCCACGTTACCTTCAATTCGTCTTGCCATTGAAACCATGATTGGTACCGACTGCTTGGTTACGTTACCATTACATATCGCCGCTCAATATGCCCAAGGGCACCCAGTGACCCTTTTTCCTACGCCTTATGAGCTGCCTCAGCACGATTATTACTTACTTTGGCATGCAAAACACCATCACTCACTTGAACATCGCTGGTTTCGTGAATTTTGCTATCAGTTTTTTAAACAAGATATCAAAGACAAACAAGATATTGGCTACTCACTACTGGTCTCTTAGTCACTGCTTGTGTACTCCAGTATTGAATAGGTTTCCTAGGCTATAGTTCAATCAATCGGACATCAGCAAATCTGGATATGATGCTATCTATTAAAACGTAAGTCTTTTTCAACAGAAAACAGTTAATATAAAAAAGCCCAACCATTTTTGGCTGGGCTTTTTTATTTTGGAGCGACACACGAGGTTCGAACTCGTGACCTCAACCTTGGCAAGGTTGCGCTCTACCAACTGAGCTAGTGTCGCATTAAGCAAGTGACGCTATCACGTTGCTCTTTATAAATGGTGCCCCGGGCCGGACTTGAACCGGCACGACTCGAAAGTCGAGGGATTTTAAATCCCTTGTGTCTACCAATTTCACCACCAGGGCACACTAATTTTTTAATCTCAGCACCGCTTTCGCCATACCGATATAATCTGGAGCGACACACGAGGTTCGAACTCGTGACCTCAACCTTGGCAAGGTTGCGCTCTACCAACTGAGCTAGTGTCGCAATGGAGGCGCGTCCCGGAGTCGAACCGAGGTTCACGGATTTGCAATCCGCTGCATGGCCACTCTGCCAACGCGCCTTCGAAACTCAAACCGCTTGCTTCTTTATCGCGTTGCTCTTGAGTACGGGATGCATTCTACGGATTCGATGCGATCAGTCAATAGAATTTTTTTGCTTTTTGAATCGTTTGATTACTTTGCATTCAAAAATGGTTTTTTTGTTTATTTTTTTAGCAAAAAGTCTCTATTTATCCAGAACATAACGAGCAAAAATCCATTTTTACTCGGCTTTTGATTACTCTTTATCGAACAATAAGCGACGATCATTAATCAACAAGAAACGCGTTATTAAGAAATAATCGCAGCCAAGTCCAATCGACATCCAGATCGGCGGTGTTTAAAAATAGAAAAACGGGCCGATGCCCGCTTTTCTAATGATGTTCTTCATTTAGCAAATCATTTTTCGCCGCTGCTAAGTATTGTGCCATAGACCAATACGTTAAAATAGTCGCGACATACAGAGCTATAAATCCTAACCAAACCATCCATTGATCGTAACGCCAGATCAAAATCCACAATGCAAACATTTGGCTAACGGTCTTTACTTTACCAATCCAAGAAACAGCCACACTAGCGCGCTTACCGATTTCAGCCATCCATTCTCTTAATGCTGAAATAATAATTTCTCGACCAATCATGGTCACCGCGGGGATGGTTATCCATATTGAATGATAATACTCGGTGATCAAAATCAGCGCAGTAGCGACAAGAACCTTGTCAGCAACCGGATCAATAAACGCACCAAAACGCGACGTTTGGCCAAGCTTTCTCGCCAACATGCCATCTAGCCAATCGGTAAAACCAGCCACAAAAAAAATCATGGCAGCCGCAAAGGGAGACCAACTATAAGGCAAATAAAAAACAACGATGAAGACAGGGATGAGAAAAAGTCGCAACAACGACAAGATGTTAGGAATATTTAAACGCATAATAGTAGGCTCTGATCAATGGCGCGTTAATGGTGCTGCATTTTGACTATGGTTTCAATGCTTGATAAATAATTTCTGCTAAAGAGTGACTAATACCCGGCACCTTGGCGATTTCTTCAACAGTCGCACGCTTAATTTCTTGCAAGCCCCCCATGTATTTCAATAAAGCTTGCCGACGTTTAGGCCCCACGCCTTCAATCCCTTCCAAAGTACTAGTACGTCGAGTTTTACCTCGTTTAGCACGATGTCCGGTAATAGCGTGATTATGGCTTTCGTCACGAATATGTTGGATAAGGTGCAATGCAGGCGCATCGCTAGGTAAATGAAACTCGTCGCCCTCGGTGGTGATTAATGTTTCAAGGCCAGGTTTACGACTAATTCCTTTCGCGATACCAATCAACTGTGGTCGCTTCGGCCAATCTTGCCAACATTGAGTAATGATCTGTAGCGCGCGATTGAGTTGACCTTTGCCACCATCAATAAATATTACATCTGGTATTTTATCCACATCCAATTGTTTGGCATATCGACGCTCTAAAGCTTGAGCCATGGCTGCATAATCATCGCCACCAGTAATTCCAGTGATATTATAACGACGATATTCCGCTTTGAGTGGTCCTTCTTGATTAAACACCACACAAGAGGCAACGGTACTTTCTCCCATGGTGTGAGAAATATCAAAACATTCCATACGAGTTACATTATCTATACCTAATACACGCTGAAGTTCATTAACACGCTGCTGAATGGTCATCTTGTGATTAAGCTTACTGGTCATCGCGCTCAATGCATTGGTATTTGATAACTTCAAGTATTGGCCACGTGTCCCTGTCGGACTGACATGAAAATGAACGTTATGCCCAGCTAATTCACGCAACGCCAATTGTAATGGTTTAGTCTCTTTTAATAACCCCTGATTAAGAATGATTCGACTCGGAACCACTCGGCTATCAGTATGATTAAGATAGTATTGACTTAAAAAACTTTCGAAGACTTCTTGCGACTCGGTATTGGCTGGGATTTTTGGAAAAAAGCTCCGACTCCCCAAAACTTTACCTTGGCGGATCATCAAAATATGGATACAGGCCAACCCTTTCTCCTGCGCAAAACCAAGCACGTCCAGATCATCTTGTGAGTCTTCTGCTACAAACTGCTGTTCCTGCACACGGCGAATCGCTTGAATTTGGTCACGAAACTTTGCTGCATCTTCAAAACGTAACGCCTGACTGGCCGTCTCCATTTTTCGAACCAACACTTCCAAAACTTGCTTATCTTTTCCTTGCAAGAACAGCCGTACATAGTTCACTAACTCGGCATAATCGGCATCAGAAATAAGGCTGCTCACACAAGGAGCCGCACAGCGGCCTATTTGATACATTAAGCAAGGGCGAACACGATTGCTGTACACCGTATCTTCACATTGCCGCACTGGAAATATTTTTTGAATCAGGTGCAACGTTTCTCGCACCGCACCAGAATCTGGATAAGGGCCAAAATACTCACCTTTGCGTTTTTTTGCACCGCGATGCGCAGAGAGACGAGGATGCTTGTGCGCACTGATGAAGATATAAGGATAAGATTTATCATCCCGCAGCAACACATTGTATTTAGGTAAATACTGCTTGATGTAGTTATGTTCGAGGATCAACGCTTCGGTTTCAGTATGAGTAACCGTGACGTCAATTTTATTAATATGACTGACTAAAGCTCGGGTCTTTTCACTATCAACTTTACTACGAAAATAGCTAGACAGTCGCTTTTTAAGATCTTTGGCTTTACCAACATAAATCACCTCAGCCTCAGTGTTATACATACGGTACACACCGGGCTGATGGGTGACATTTTTTAAAAAGGAAGCAGAATCGAAATCAGCCACTACAACTTCTCTGTATCGAGCATCCCATGTCGAATGGCTAAATGGGTTAACTCAACATCTCCGTTAATATCTAGCTTGGCAAACAAACGATAACGATAGCTATTGACGGTCTTTGGACTAAGATTGAGTTGCTCAGAAATATCGGTTACTTTTTGGCCTTTAGTGATCATCATCATGATTTGTAGCTCACGTTCTGATAGACCAGCAAACGGATTTTCAGAGGCGGGTGAAAACTGGCTTAATGCCATTTGCTGAGCGATTTCAGGAGAAATATATCGCTGGCCACTATTCACAATACGAATAGCGTTCACCATTTCATCGGGCGCGGCACCTTTGGTCAAATAACCAGCAGCACCAGCTTGCATCACTTTGGTTGGGAACGGATTCTCAGTATGAATAGTGAGCACAATGATTTTTACGTCTGGATTAAAACGTAAAATCTTCTTAGTGGCTTCCAATCCACCAATACCGGGCATATTCATATCCATTAATACAATATCAGTGTTATTACTACGACACCATTTTACTGCATCTTCACCGCTATCCGCTTCCCCTACTACGTTCATTCCACGGACGTCTTCAATAATACGTCGTATCCCTGTGCGAACCAGCTCGTGATCATCTACAAGGAAAACATTGATCAAACTTGTATCTCCACACTTATCTATTCGCTCTGCACTTTATCATATTAAAGATGCAGCATGGCTGCTTAGTCTAACCTAAATGGCTAGCTCGCTGCCAATGAATATGTGCCGAAAGCACACGTTTGGCAAGTATTTCTTTTACAAACTGTGCAGTTTAATAGGCAATTAGGCTCTCATTAAAACGTTTCTACTCAACACCATAAATCGCTAACATTAAATTTAGCAAACAATCAGTGACAACCATAACCAAATCCAATTAGGCAGAGCAATAATGATGAGATTGAAGAATCTATGACGTTATTCTCAAACACTATGAAGGTAATTAAAAAATAGACATCCTCATTTTATAAACAGGCTTAATACTGAACAAAGATCACACAAAACACCCACTTTTTGAGAGTCATTCGTAACTTTCGATTGAAAATGCAGTCAATTTCATATATTTATAAGTCCCGTCAATCAATCCCATAATACGCACCGTTTATTATCAGCTCACTGAGTCACCACTCATGCGCGATTTAAATAGGTAAAGCGCTTTGGGATATTTTGATATTAAAACGATAATCTTAAGGATATAAAAACATGAAAAAACTATTCGCAGTGGCCGCTCTTGTAGCACTCCCTTTTTCTAACGCAGTAATGGCAGACTCTGATATTGGTTGTGGTGTCGGCACCATGATCTTTGATGGTAAGGAAGGTAAAGTGTTTAAAGTACTTGGTGCAACCACCAACGGTACTTCTGGTAACCAAACCTTCGGTATCACTTTTGGTACACTAGGGTGTGATGGCACTGGCACCATTAATTCCGCACAAAAACTTGCGCTATTTATCGATGGTAACCTTGATAACCTTGCACGTGATATCGCACGTGGCGAAGGCGAAACACTGGCAACACTTTCTGAAGTTTGGGGAATTCAAGCCTCTGATAAAGCAGCGTTTAATCAACTAGCAAAAGAAAATTTTGCCAACGTTTTCCAATCTGAAAACGTGACTTCACAAGAAGTATTTACTAATCTAAATACCTTAGTTGCTCAAGATCAAGCGCTTGCTGCTTACACTATCTAATCGCTGATTCCTGACCAAAGCAAAAGCCTAATGGTTGAGTTTTAGGTTGATGAATAAGCTACCTATAGAGTGCCCGATAAGGGCACTCTTTATTTATTTTCGTCCCCCCAAAGAACACGATAAGTATGAGACTTTCTGCTAGACATTACTGCCATTGGCGCTCCTTAGGGTTCTTTTTACTCAGCGTAGTATTAACTCGCCCCGCCTTCGCCAGTTCAGAACTGAACACGATGGATCTCGCCACACACCCTTATTGGCTAAAATTAGGTCACTATCTGCCTCGATGGGGAGGATATCGCAGCACTATCGATTCAACGCCATTTTTCCTTGCTCAAGACGGTAAAATTAATCCGCAAGCCGAATTACAGGCGACATTAGATACGCTTTATCATTCCGATCCGGCCATAGCAGAGCAAGCTCGCTGCACTTATCCAGCACGTTATACATGGATAGAATCACAATTAGGCCGTACAGCTCAGCTTAATTGTCCAGAATTAGACAATTGGCGCAGCGTGATCGATCCGGCAGGGATGACTTTGGTCTTTCCTACTGCGTTTATGAATAATCCCTCTTCGATGTTTGGTCATACTCTGCTCCGGATTGATGCAAAAGATCAAACTCGTCATCAAGAGCTGGTCGCGTTTGCGATCAATTTTGCCGCCGAACCCGAAGGCAATGACAACCCTGCATTATATGCGATGAAAGGTTTATTTGGTTTTTATCCGGGTAGATTCACTGTGATGCCTTATTATCGTAAAGTGCGTGAATACAATGACATTGAGTCACGTGATATTTGGGAATATCCCTTGAATTTAACTGAGCAAGAAGTCGAACGAGTGCTGCTGCATTTATGGGAAATGCAATTAGCCGAGTTTGATTACTATTTCTTGGATGAAAACTGCTCTTACCAACTGCTCGCTTTATTAGAATTGGCTCGAGATGATCTTTTTTTAGTGGAAGATTTTCCTTTTCAAGCCATTCCATCAGATACCGTCAACGCCTTAGCCAAACGCGGCTTGATTGATACCCCGCGTTATCGGGAATCATTCGGTACGCGTTTAATCCATCAGTCACAACAAGTCTCTCCAGAGCTTTTTCAAGCAGCAAAACTGGCGACACAAGGTCAGTTTCCTGACCCTAACCAGTTTAACGATCAAGAATTAGCCACGATTTATGAATTTGCTTATGAATGGCTCAATTTTCAATTGTATGATCAAGGCTTAGAACGCGATCCGACGGCGCAGCGGCTGACGCAATTATTACGACTGCGTAGCCAAATCAACGCCTCATCACCTTTTGAGCCCGTACCGATACCGGCTTTTTCTCCTGAACAAGGGCATGGTTCGGCACGACTCGGCATCGGTGGGCAGTATTGGCATCATACACCATCAGCGTTAAATCTTGAGTGGCGCGCCGCCTATCACGACTTATTAGATGCTCAGCAAGGTTTTATTCCTGGCGCACAAATTAGCTTTTTGGATCTACAATTAAGTCAAGATCAACATAACACCACACGTTTAGAAAAGTTGTATCTGCTTGATGCCATGACAGTCGCGCCAAATCACAATCTATTCTCTAGTGCATCATGGAATATGCGACTTGGTTTTGATCGCCAGCCAAGCCAGCAACAACGTCAAGGACGGTGGTTTGTGCAAGGTGGTTATGGTCAGGCATGGGGTGACCCCAATAACTTACACAGCTATGGATTAGCCTCACTGGCATTCAATCATGGTTCACTGACCGATTATCGTCTTACCACCGGTGTGGGGATGGAAGCAGGCGTCCTCTGGCAAGTGGCAGACAAGCACCGTTTAGGGTTACAGGGACAATACTTGGCTTTATTGAATAGCGCTGCCGCTCATCATAGCCAGATTAATTTAACTTGGAACTGGAGTCTTGCTCGTCATTGGGCACTGCGCAGTGAAATTCGCTATCAGCATTGGCAACAAGAAGAAATGAGTGCAAAAGTCACTGGTTATTTTTATTACTAAGCGCGACAAGTAAATCGCAGTGGCCCATTATAATAATGTTCACTTTAGTTTAGAAATATCATGAACTTGATAAGGTCCACTATCGGCAAAACCTCAAATTACACCGACCTCAACGCGTCCTGACGCGAATAGCAGAAGATGGTATTATCTTCTGCTATTTTTTAGGTATCCCCAAACGACTTGATGTTACAGATAGACGACAAGTAGCAAAGGAAGATATCTTCTGCCTAAATACTGCCATCAATAAGGTTGACTGTGACTCTCGAATCAGGTTTTGTCCTCACCCGCCAAGCAAAAGATATCAACGGTAAAAGTCACATTGAGTTGTGGCTGGCGACAAATCAAGGGCCAACACAGTTGATTATCGAGGGCGAACAAGCGGTGTTCTTTATCGAACAAACGCAGATTCAAGCTTGCCAAGCCATCGCCAAACAACAGCAAATAACCGTTGATATTCGGCCTCTTGAGCTTAAAGACTTTAACCAACAGTCACTGGCAGGTTGTTATTTTGCGAGCCATTATCAAGCATCCAAACTGGCTCAAGCGCTCCAGCATGAGAATATCATCACTTTAGAAGCCGATATTAAACTGGCGGATCGCTATTTAATGGAACGATTCATTCAAGGCAGCCTTGAGTTTACCGGCACCATAACCCACTACGGCGACTATCGCCAAGTCCGTCAAGCAAAATGCCGACAAGCCGACTATTTACCACAACTCCATGTGGTTTCATTAGACATTGAATGCTCAGAGAAAGGCTTACTCTACTCCATCGGTTTGCATAGCCCCATCGATAGTCGTGTGATCATGGTCGGCCAGCCACAGTCCGCTGAAACCACTATCGAATGGGTCAGCGATGAATATCACTTACTCAATGCTTTAGTCGATTGGTTTCAACGCTTTGATCCGGACGTGATCATTGGCTGGAATGTGATTGATTTTGACTTTCGCTTACTGCATAAGCGGGCCGAATGGCATAAATTAAAGCTCAAACTTGGCCGAGCTAAGCAGGCCAGTTATTTTCGATCAGCTGCGCAAACGAACCAAGGCTTTATTACCATTCCCGGACGCGTAGTACTGGATGGAATCGATACCTTAAAAACCGCGACCTATCAGTTTCGCTCTTGGTCTTTAGAGGCCGTGTCCCGTCAACTGTTAGGAGAAGGTAAAGCCATTACTCAGCCGCACGATAGAATGGAAGAAATCAATCGCCTTTACCGACAAGATAAACCTCAGCTCGCCCATTACAATCTGCAAGATTGCATTTTAGTCGAGAAGATTTTCCAACATACCCATTTATTGGACTTTGTTATTCAGCGCTCTCGATTAACCGGATTAGAGTTAGATAGAATTGGCGGCTCAGTAGCCGCTTTCACGAATCTCTATCTGCCTCAACTACACCGTGCTGGATATGTTGCGCCCAACCTGCACTCCGAAAACTGGATTGCCAGTCCAGGTGGTTATGTCATGGACTCTCGCCCTGGCTTGTATGACTCAGTCCTACTACTTGATTTTAAAAGCCTTTATCCCTCAATTATCCGGTCGTTTTTAATTGACCCTTTAGGGCTGATTGAAGGTCTACCACTTGAGATCGGCAATAAACCACATCAAGCGGTCGCTGGATTTCGTGGCGGCCAGTTTCATCGTCAACGCCATTTTTTGCCGGCAATGATCGAAGCACTGTGGGCCGCTCGGGATATTGCTAAGCAAAACAACGAGCCCGCCTTTTCGCAAGCGATCAAAATTATTATGAACTCCTTTTATGGCGTACTTGGATCATCTGGCTGCCGGTTTTTTGATACTCGTCTGGCTTCAAGTATTACCATGCGCGGCCACGAAATCATGAAGCAGACCAAAACCTTAATTGAGGCGCAAGGTTATCAGGTCATTTATGGTGATACCGATTCAACCTTTGTTTCATTAGGTGGCGTATTTAGCCAAACACAAGCTGACAAAATCGGACGTGACTTGGTCTGGCACATTAACCAGTGGTGGGCAACCCATCTTCAGCAAGCCTACGGATTAAGTTCTTTTTTAGAGCTGGAGTATGAAACTCACTACCGCAAGTTTTTAATGCCGACCATTCGTGGCTCAGAAACGGGGTCGAAAAAGCGCTACGCTGGCCTGATTGGTGAACCCGGTGCGGAAAAAATGGTGTTTAAAGGCTTAGAGAGCGCCCGCAGTGATTGGACGCCTCTTGCCCAACGTTTTCAGTCTGAACTGTATTGGATGATATTTCACGATCAGCAGCCAGATGAGTATATTCGCACGACCGTTGAGCAAACGTTAGCTGGAGAGTTTGATCAGCAGCTAACCTACCAAAAGCGCCTGCGACGCAAGCTGCACGAGTACCAAAAAAACGTGCCTCCTCAAGTACGCGCCGCTCGCCTAGCAGATGAAATCAATGCGCGTTTAGGTAGAGCTTTACAATATCAAAATAAAGGCTCGATTGAATACTGTATGACACTTAATGGCCCTGAACCTAAGCAGTACTTATCCAGCCCTATCGATTACCAACATTACATTGATAAACAACTCAAACCCGTTGCCGATGCGATTTTGCCTTTTATTAACCGTCAGTTTGAGCAAATCACCGCCGCGCAACTCGGGTTATTTTAACTCAACGATTATTAACCAATTTTAAATTCGGTTTTTTTATACTGTTTGATTAACCACGGACCAAAGCTATCTAATAAACCTATCACCGAACGCTTGGGGATCACTTGCCCTTTCAGCAAAATTTTTAAACGGTCAACCTCAGTTTGTTTCTCTGGGTAGTAACGTAAAAACTGCTCGCCGCACTGACGCGGATCATCAAACCAATTTTTGTCCTGATACATGACCAATGAATAGCTGGCACGAAGCAGTTTTTTAGCAATCATCTGCTGAGCGTTCGCCTGTTGAGCGGCATCATGGGTTTTGGCTATTTTATCACGATAAAACAACAGCCAATCTTCGACATCCATATTCCAATACTTGGCGATTTCCCAACTTGGCTCATAATCACCAAAACATTCTGCGAGGTTATCGCCATAGACACAAACGCTACAGTGGCGCAGTAAAAAACCCCAAGAAAATAAACTGTCTAACGTCGCGACTTCTTTCACTTCAGCGGTTTTAAAACTGACATCAGTAATAAACGCAAAGCGTTTTTGAAAACGCCAACGAATGGTATTGATTAACGTCGTACGAGTGTTCTCGATTGAACCATAAGTCACCACAATCACATCCAGATTTGAAAAGTTGGGACGCGCAGTTTTGCGTGCCACACTGCCATAGAGATATACGCTATGTAGCTGCTCGCCTAATCCAGCGCGCAAAAAAGAGACCAACTCCTTAATCGCAGGTTGATAATCAATTTGGAAAGGCTGCTTGGCATCAATAGGCGACAAGGTCATGTCGTAAAGTAACTCAACAAGTGAAACATAAAGTTATGTTCTCCTATGCGCGCGTTCGAATCAATAGCCAAATCATGACCAACCGTGTCTTGCAAGACAATTTCCACTGCACAACAACTTTTTCTTTTCAGGAGCGCATGAAGCATTTCTTTTCTGGGAAAGCATTCGTTATAATGCGCCGAAATCAAGCACAAAGGGTATTTTCCATGCCAAAGGCAAGTGAACTAAAAAAAGGTTTTGCGATTATTTCTAACGGCAAAACATTGTTAATCAAAGATATCGAAGTCACCACTCCAGGTGGCCGTGGCGGTTCTAAAATTTACAAATTACGTTGTACTGACCTAACTACAGGTGCTCGCGTCGACGAACGTTATAAATCTGACGATTTTCTTGATACGGTAGAGATGAACAAACGCAACGTTTCTTTCTCTTATGTCGACGGTGATGATTATATCTTCATGGATAATGCAGATTACTCACAATTCACCTTTAAAAAAGCCGATATCGAAGATGAACTGCTGTTTATCACTGAAGAAATTCAAGGTCTACAAGTGGTGTTGGTTGATGGTAAACCTGTTGCCATCGAATTACCTTCTTCTGTAGAGATGGTGATTGAAGAAACCGATCCATCAATCAAAGGGGCTTCTGCTTCTTCTCGTACTAAACCAGCGCGTTTTGCCACGGGTCTAGTGGTACAAGTGCCTGAATATATCGCTAACGGTGATCGCATTGTGATCAATACCGCTGAGCGTAAATACATGAACCGAGCGTGAGCATGACAGACTTACTCTCTTACGATGAAGCCATCGATACCGCTTACGACATTTTCTTAGAAATGGCGGAAGATAACCTTGAACCAGCAGATGTCCTGCTCTTTGTTGCCCAGTTCGATGAGCGCGGCGCAGCTGAAGTGGTTGATATTAGTGATGATTGGGATGCGGAAGTGGGCTTTAGCGTCGATAAAGAGCGCTATGCAGAAATTTGCATAGGATTGGTCAATGAGA
The DNA here is from genome assembly GCF_030851525.1 of Vibrio sp. 2017_1457_13. Taxonomy (NCBI): domain Bacteria; kingdom Pseudomonadati; phylum Pseudomonadota; class Gammaproteobacteria; order Vibrionales; family Vibrionaceae; genus Vibrio; species Vibrio sp. 2017_1457_13. The sequence goes on along the minus strand of NZ_VHTA01000001.1, from coordinate 193,273 downwards.
GTAACGACGTACTGGATGACGTTTTTGCACGTTTATTGCTAAGCCGAGATCCTGAACAAAAGTTTTGTCATATTCGTTGGAAACGTGACTAATATTCGTTTCGTTAACGGACGATACCCAGAAAACTTTAAGTAAGAAGGGGATCAGCGACAATGCCAACTCAGCACGAGTTGGCATTGTTTTTTTTCCTAAAAGAAAAATCAACTTAGCACGGCAGTTAAATAACCAAAGATCGTTATTCGACTAGTTGGTAATGAATCACATACAACTCTTCTATCCCTGGATAGATATCACTGATCACCTGTTTTAATTCAGTTAAGGTCATATTTTCTTGCTGAGCATGAAACTCATTTAAGTCATCAAACTGGATCGGCTCAACATTGATGATTTTTAAACGGCAAAACCAACGCCCTTCTTCTAAGGTACTCACTTCAACCATAGAACCCGGTTGATAATCCTTCTCGCTTTGATCGCGAATAGTGATGACTTTTTTTTCGGTTAAAATATCGCTTTCAAATCGTGAAAAGAAAGTCATTTCTGTAGGAATGCTGGTCGAGGATGCGAGCATATTTTTCTCTCTTATTAGCCTAGAAATAGCTGACACTATAGCGAATAAGCCTAAGGCTTTAAATCGCAAAAAACATTATCTGTATAGCCCTGCGCTAAATACGAACAAATAGACTTGCTTTTTTTAGCTCGCTCATCAATCATTTGTATAGATAAATAAATGTAATGGATTTGTATGCCTACTTCACCCCTGTACCAACAAATTAAACAGCACATTATTCACCAGATCGAATCCGGCCAATGGCCAGTTGGTGAACGGATCAGCACCGAATTGGAATTAACTGAGCAATTTTCTGTCAGTCGCATGACGGTCAATAAAGCGATTCGAGATTTAGTGTCTGAAGGCCGCTTGCAACGTCGCCCACGGTTAGGCACCTTTGTCTGCGCCGCACCAGAAAAAGCCGAATCTCCACTGTTAGATATACGCAATATTGCCGAGGAAATCGTCAGTCGAGGTCAGCGTTATCATAATAAAGTTCGCGCTCATCACTCTTTAATTGCCGATGAAACTCTTGCTACTCAATTAGGGGTAATGCTCTCTACTCCATTGTTTTATAGTGAAATATTACATTACGCGAACGATCAACCATTACAACTTGAAGTTCGTTGGGTTAACCCTAGGCATGCCCCTGACTACCTTCAACAAGACTTTACTCATATTACGCCTAATCAATACCTTTCCGAGGCCTGCCCACTCAGTGCGATTGAGCATACGGTCGAAGCTTTGATCGCTGACAAACCAATCAGTGAAGCGTTGCTACTCAAAGCTAACGAACCTTGCTTGCTGCTTAATCGTCGTACTTGGAGTGGTGAGCATTTAGTGAGCTTCGCTCAGCTCTATCATCCGGCCAGTAAGTACAAATTAAGTTCGAAAATTGTCTATCCATAACCATAGAGTCGATCACATTTTTGTAACATAATCGTTGCATTCATCACCCGTTAATTCTATTAATTGTATATACATTAAATCATCCTTAACGACCTAATGTTACCTGTTTGGAAAAATCGTCCTCAAACAGTCGAAAACTCAGCGATTGAATTGAGATGATCGAACGTAGCCAATGTCGATGTAGCTTCAAGTAACAAGGAAATCGGTATCATCGCGAACCTCTGGCTCGCTAAGTAGGGGAAATGGAACACGTCTTAACCAATGCGCGTATAGTGAGTATGCAAGCTGGTGATATCGGCTATCAGCCCAGTGAGCCGCTTTCAATTGTCATCCGTGACGGAAAAATTGCCGACATCACCACAAACACCTTAGCCGACCATCCACAGCGAACCAATTGCCAAGGCCAGTTAGTCACTCCGGGACTGATTGATTGCCATACGCACCTTATTTATGCAGGTCAACGAGCCAATGAGTTCGAACAACGCTTAAATGGCGTCTCTTATCAGACGATTGCCGCTCAAGGGGGCGGAATCATGTCAACGGTGAAAGCCACCCGCCAAGCCTCACAAGATCAATTAATCGAGTTAGCACTGCCTCGTTTAGATGGTTTATTACGCAGCGGGATCACCAGTGTAGAGATCAAATCTGGCTATGGGCTGACGCTTGATGATGAAATTAAAATGCTCAAAGCCGCGAAAGCGTTGGAAGCCCACCGCCGAGTGAAAATCACCACCACCCTACTTGCCGCCCACGCCGTGCCACCTGAGTTTGCCGGTAAAGCCGATAGTTATGTTGATTTCATCTGCCAAACTATCATTCCACAAGTGGCAGAGCAGCAATTGGCAAGCAGTGTCGATGTGTTTTGTGAATCAGTAGGCTTTAATCTTAAGCAAACTGAGCAAGTGTTTCAGTGTGCCATTGAGCATGGTTTAGCGATTAAAGGCCATACAGAACAGCTGTCCAATCTCGGTGGCAGCGCTTTAACGGCGCGCTATAACGGGCTATCGGTCGATCACATTGAGTATCTCGATGAAGCTGGAGTGCAAGCATTAGCACAATCAACGACCGTCGCGACTTTGCTGCCCGGTGCGTTTTATTTTTTACGCGAAACACGTAAGCCACCCATTGAATGGTTACGCCACTATCAAGTACCCATGGCGATTGCTACTGATATCAATCCTGGCACTTCACCATTTGCTGACCTGACCTTAATGATGAACATGGCTTGCACCTTGTTCGGCTTAACTCCGCAAGAAGCGCTGCGTGGGGTTACCACTCATGCAGCACAAGCACTGGGTGTCGCGGCAAGCCGCGGCCAAATTGCCGTCGGCTATGATGCCGATTTGGCCTTCTGGTCACTCAATCATCCTGCTGAATTGAGTTATCAAGTTGGTATCCCTTCTTTACAAGCCCGTATGGTTGATGGAGAGCTCTGTCATGACTAATTCCGTTTCCCCTTCCCATCTTTATCAGTGGCAAGGTCGTGATGATGTTGAAGATGGTGAACTGGGTCAGCGAGTCCACCATGTTATGCAAATAAAACACCTTGATGAATTAACCGAGGCCTCCCATAGCGTTGCATTGGTCGGCTTTGAATGTGATGCCGGTGTTGAGCGCAATAAAGGGCGGATCGGCGCAAAACATGCACCGAATTTAATTAAACAAGCATTAGCCAATTTAGCGTGGCACCATACCAGCTCGTTATGCGATTTGGGCAATATTCACTGCCATGATGATGACTTAGAGCAATCCCAACTCCGTTGTGCTCAGTTAATTGCTGACGCTTTAGAACACTCACCAGTGATTGTACTTGGCGGTGGTCACGAAGTGGCGTGGGCGAGTTTTCAAGGACTGGGCAAACATTTACTCAAACAAGGCATGAAAACGCCAAAGATCGCGATCATCAATTTTGATGCTCACTTTGATCTCAGATCCTTTAGCAGTGAGAAGGTATCCATCAAACCCAGCTCTGGCACTCCGTTTATGCAAATCGCTGATCACTGCCAACAAATCGGCTGGGATTTTCATTACGCCTGCTTAGGTGTCAGCCGTGCTAACAATACGACCGCTCTATTCCAGCGTGCCGATGAGCTTGGTGTTTGGTATGTCGATGATAAAACCCTCAACGAACGCAATCATGCTGCGTTAATCGAGAAAATGGATGCATTTATCGCCGATTGTGATTATCTCTACTTAACCATCGATCTCGATGTCTTTCCAGCGGCGACCGCCCCCGGTGTCAGCGCTCCTGCTGCCCAAGGCGTAAGTTTAGATAATTTCCATCTCTACTTCGATCATCTACTGCAACACCATATTGATAAGCTGCTGATTGCCGATCTGGCTGAATATAACCCGAGCCACGATATCGATAATCAAACGGCGCGACTTGCTGCTCGTCTGTGTTGGGAAATCGCCAGTGCCATGACTCAGCACCAAGAGCAGTCACACGCTACCCCATCATCGGTTGAAGTTCAGAGCACTGACTCTCCTTCTGATGATATTTAAAGTTCAATCAAACGACTCACTCATTACCGGCCCCCATACTGGCTGAGTGGGTCATGCATCTATCCTCGATGATAAAAAAGGGTTTGACCCGTAAACGGAACCATGAATAAGGAGCAACACCATGTCACAACCACCCAATAACGATGTTCGTTTAGATACCACTCGAACTATTCGTGCTCCGCACGGCACGACTCTGCGCGCGAAATCTTGGTTGACCGAAGCACCACTGCGCATGTTAATGAATAACTTAGATCCGGAAGTTGCCGAACATCCTCATGCATTAGTGGTATACGGTGGTATTGGCCGCGCGGCGCGCAACTGGCAATGTTTCGATAAAATCGTCGAGGTATTAGAGCGTCTTGAAGAAGATCAAACGCTGTTAATTCAATCGGGCAAACCGGTGGCGGTGTTCCCGACCCATAAAAACGCACCACGAGTGTTGATTGCCAACTCAAACTTAGTCCCTCATTGGGCGAATTGGGAGCATTTTAATCAGCTCGATAAACAAGGACTGATGATGTATGGGCAAATGACCGCCGGATCATGGATTTATATTGGTTCACAAGGCATTGTCCAAGGCACTTACGAAACCTTTGTCTCGGTTGCTAAACAACATTTTGATGGTCAAGCCAAAGGGCGCTGGATCTTAACCGGTGGTCTCGGTGGTATGGGCGGCGCTCAGCCTCTCGCGGCAACCATGGCAGGATTTTCAATGATTGCCGTTGAATGCGATGAATCGCGCATTGATTATCGTCTACGCACTGGCTATGTCGATAAAAAAGCCACTAGCTTAGATGAAGCATTAGCCATTATTTATGAATCAGAGACGCCGGTTTCGGTCGGTTTATTAGGTAATGCCGCGGATGTTTTCCCACAGTTAGTTGAGCGTAATATCACGCCTGATGTGGTGACCGATCAAACTTCAGCTCATGATCCACTCAATGGCTATTTACCGCAAGGCTGGACGATGGAGCAAGCCGCGCAGCGCCGCTTAGAAGATGAAGCTAAAGTCACGGCAGCCGCTAAAGCCTCGATGGCCACTCAAGTACAAGCCATGCTCACCTTGCAGCAACGCGGCGCGGCGACCTTAGATTATGGGAATAACATTCGGCAAATGGCTTTAGAAGAGGGTGTTGCTAACGCGTTCGACTTCCCCGGTTTCGTCCCTGCTTATATTCGTCCCTTATTTTGTGAAGGTATCGGACCGTTTCGCTGGGCGGCTTTATCGGGCGATCCGGAAGATATTTATAAAACCGATCAAAAAGTTAAAGAACTCATTCCTGATAATCCTCACTTGCATAATTGGCTCGATATGGCTCGTGAGCGCATCCAGTTTCAAGGGCTACCAGCGCGTATCTGCTGGGTGGGTTTAAAAGACCGCCAACGACTGGGACTCGCGTTTAATGAAATGGTCAAAAATGGCGAGCTAAAAGCGCCCATCGTTATTGGTCGTGATCATTTAGATTCTGGTTCAGTGGCAAGCCCTAACCGAGAGACCGAAGCGATGCTTGATGGCTCTGATGCCGTCTCTGATTGGCCATTATTGAATGCACTACTCAATACGGCCAGCGGCGCGACTTGGGTTTCGCTTCATCATGGTGGCGGCGTTGGTATGGGCTTTTCACAGCACTCAGGAATGGTGATCTGTTGTGATGGTAGTGACGATGCAGCCGAGCGCATTGCCCGAGTGCTGCATAACGATCCTGCTACCGGGGTAATGCGTCATGCTGATGCAGGCTACGACATTGCCAAGCGCTGCGCGGCGGAACAAAAACTCGATTTACCTATGCTTAACGCAGAGTTGGCTCAATTAAAATAATAAGGATAACCCATGCATCACTTAACCATTACTCCCGGCGAGATGACGCTGAGCCAACTGCGCCACATTAACTCATCCCCTGTCTGCTTGAGTTTAGATCCAAGCGCGATTCCAGCGATTGAACAAAGCACCAAAGTGGTCGAGCAAGTGATCACGGAAGGCCGAACCGTGTACGGGATCAATACCGGTTTTGGCTTATTGGCCAACACCAAAATCGCCCCTGAAGATTTAGAAACGCTGCAAAAAAGTATTGTCCTTTCCCACGCTGCTGGCATTGGCGCATGGATGGACGATGACACCGTGCGTTTAATGATGGTGTTAAAAATTAACAGCCTAGCGCGCGGCTTCTCAGGCATACGTTTATCGGTGATTGAGGCTTTAATCACTTTAGTCAATCATCAAGTCTACCCCTGCGTACCACAAAAAGGCTCGGTGGGAGCTTCAGGTGACCTAGCTCCTCTCGCCCACATGAGCACCGTATTGCTCGGTGAGGGACAGGCACGTTATCAAGGGGAGATCATTGATGGTGCTCAGGCGCTGCGCATTGCTGGTCTATCACCAATTACTTTGGCGCCTAAAGAAGGACTGGCGCTACTCAATGGCACTCAAGCCTCAACCGCATTCGCGCTGCAAGGCTTATTTATGGCCGAAGATTTGTTCGCCTCGGCAACGGTCTGCGGCGCGATGTCCGTTGAGGCGGCGTTAGGCAGCCGTAAGCCATTCGACCCGCGCATACACCGTGTTCGTGGTCATCGTACTCAAATGGATGCCGCCGCTGCCTATCGTCATTTACTTGATAGTCGTAGTGAAATCGGCGATTCACATTCAGGTTGCGAAAAGGTGCAAGACCCGTATTCGCTACGCTGCCAACCACAAGTGATGGGGGCCTGTTTGCAGCAAATTCGCCAAACTGCGGAAGTGCTTAGCGTTGAAGCGAATGCGGTATCTGATAATCCTCTGGTGTTTGCTGATGATGGCGATATTATTTCTGGCGGTAACTTTCATGCCGAGCCTGTGGCAATGGCTGCCGATAACCTCGCCTTAGCGATAGCCGAAATTGGTAGCTTGTCAGAAAGGCGCATGGCGCTGTTAATTGATAGTGCGCTGAGTAAACTACCGCCCTTTTTGGTTGATAATGGCGGTGTCAACTCAGGGTTTATGATTGCCCAAGTCACCGCGGCTGCACTAGCGAGTGAAAATAAAACCTATGCCCATCCAGCCTCGATTGACAGTTTACCCACTTCAGCGAATCAAGAAGATCACGTCTCGATGGCAACCTTTGCCGCCAGAAGACTGCGCGATATGGCAGAAAATACGCGTGGGATTTTGGCGGTTGAATATCTCTCAGCCGCGCAAGGATTAGATTTTCGTGCGCCGCATCGCTCTTCTGAACGCATTGAACTGGCCAAGCAAATGTTACGCGCCAAAGTATCGTTTTATGATAAAGATCGCTACTTTGCACCAGACATACAACAAGCGAACGAGTTGCTTAAACAAGCGGTGCATAATGGTTTAATGCCTGAAGGCTTGCTGCCAAGTGTTACTCATCATGTAACCATGTGATAATAAAAGGTAATCCACTAACACAGGGATTGATCGTCAGATTAATCCCTGTGCTATATCAGCGCAGCGTGCATTCGATTAGCTTATAAAATCTCCGCTATTATAGACAATCTACTTAGCCCAATTACCTATGATCGGTTTTCCAAGCAGAGCTAAGACGGCAATAAGGCTGATCTCAATCGAAACGGACCAACAAATATGGCCGATCATCTCACTCCAAAACTCATAACCATTAAGATTCCATAACCATCCTACTTGTCCATCAAGATACGCTGGATGTCGAAAACCTAATGCGGGGATCAATAGACCATGCATGACTAATGTAATTATAATTCCGTACACTGCCCCATACCAAAGTCTTATCTTGGGTGCTATTGCTGAGATGAAAATATAAACAAAGGCAAAAGCAAAACTAAATAGCCAGTGATAAAGCATTACCGCACCAGGGATAGTAATGCCTTGATAAACATAATCCAGCGAATGAGAGTTTACTCCTAGCCATCCTAACCAAGCATCAATATTCGCGGCAGGCGGCGATATTTCACCCGCTATACGTGGCGGCATATTAGCCTCAGTACCTGATTTTACGAGAGAACTAATAAAGCCCCCAATAAAGGTAGCAAGCACCAAAACCATGGCATTTTTTTTGTCGAAAATAAAATCAAATCTATTCATGTTTTGAGAGGACATTCTCGAGATCCTTTTTGGCTCGCGCAATTTCTTGCACTGTCAGTAAAAACACGACCATCCACTGTTGATTTCGAAGATAGCTGTGCAGTAAACATCATATGCTCATGTGATTTCAGTGTAGCTGTAGTTATCAGCATACTCCAAGATATCTTCATCTCTCTCGTATACCTTTATCTTTTACAGGACACACACCAAATAACTCCATTTCTAATATCTTTTACAGGACACACACTAAATAACCCCATTTCTAAGGATTAGTACTAAAAACTTATCAAATGATAGTGAAACTAACTCTGTCTCCAAGCGTTTAAGGTCTATTTAAACTAAATTAATTAAAACGAGGTTATAACAAGTAGGTAGATATCGTATATTGATTGAATTAAAAGAATGCATAATTCCAGCAAAGGTTCTGGTCTAGTTTCTATACTGAGTTTTTATAGTAAAGCTAACACTTACTCCAAAAGATACAGGTGCATCTTTTGTTTTTTAAAAACTACCTTCGCTATTGCTGCCTGAGGCCGAGTACCAATAGCGGTCGCGCGCGACTTCTCTAGACCAATGCAGATTTTTAGCCAATCCCTTGAATTGAAACTTAATCGCGACAAAATATTTGGCATTTTATTGCTCATGGATGCTTTGCCGTCTCGATACTGGCGAGCGGTCCAGTCAACCAACTCTAAATAATCCATCAGACGAAAAGGGATCCCCTCTCGCAGCTCATTAGTTGGGTTACCAATAAATGGATGCAAACAAGGCGCTGTCACTAAATTTTTGCTTAGCGCATTAATTCTGGCTTTTATCGAGGTAAATTCACTGGTTTCTGGGGTATCAGCTATCCCCGCTCGTATCGGGTTTAAATCAACATAAGCCATTGCCGCAACCAGTGCTTTTTCATCCAGTAACGCTTGGCTTTTGAAGCGGCTCTCCCAAAAGTGTCCAGTGCAATTGTCTTCTCGGTTAGCTTTACAAGCAATGTCGTAATTGAGCTCTTTCATAAACCAGCTCAAGCTCGATAACCTTTCCCGCCAAACTTCTATTAGTTCAATGCAGCACGTTTGTTCAGCTAGACTAGTGAGTTGTTTATTTTGCCAACGTTGGATTAGTACTGGGAGTTTATGAACTTGGCTCCAGCGATCAACGACTTGATGATGCGTGAGGTTTAACACCTTGTCTTGATTAATATTTACCACTAAATGGTAGTGATTGCTCATGATTGCGTATGCACAAATATCAATGCAATAGACGTTAGTTAACGAATAGATTTTTTGTTCTATCCATTCTCTTCGATGTTCATAACAACGATTGGTCAGCGTATCTTTTCCGCATAAAAAGCTACGCCTCACGCAGCGAGAAATGCAGTGATAATAAGATGTTACATCCGTAGAAACCAGTTGTTGTCGAGCGGTGGTCAAAGTAGTGTCCTCCATTAAACGTGAAGGAACCTTAGCAATAAATGATGATTAAATGTGCTATCAAATCACCAAAAGACTAAAAATCATACTTTTTCCATACTTTTGGTGTGTGTCCCATAACATCCCCAATAAATGTAGCTAACCCAGCCCCCGTCTTTGTACAAAAATCCCCATTACCTCATATTCACCCGCGCGTGAATGGCAAGAATACGCTGAGCTTCACGATTAACATCCTCTCGTTTGCGCCAAGCCCATAACCTATCTCGCGCTTGCTTAGCGCAAGCTGCCACATCAATCACTGGGTTTAAATAGCGACTATCGGCGGGCAATTGATACATAATGGCTTCCATAGGGCTCATTTGCCACGGTTCAAACAGCAAAGATAGTGGTACTTCTGCCAATTCAGGCACCCACTGCCGAATAAAAACACCTTGCGCGTCATGCTCTTGAGCTTGTTTGATTGGGTTGTAAATTCGAATCGTATTGATCCCAGTCACCCCAGCCTGCATTTGAAATTGAGCATAATGAATGCCTGGTTCAAAATCTAAAAATAGCTGTGCTAAGTGCCCGACCCCAGCACGCCAATCTTGATTCATATGATGAGTCAACACACTCACCAACATTGCGCGCATACGAAAGTTTAAATAACCGGTATGGTACAAACAACGCATACAGGCATCGACTAATGGAATGCCTGTTTGGCCGCTTTTCCAAGCTTCCAATAGTTCTGTATCCGGCTGACACGCTTGCGCCAGAAGCGGCTCATAAGCACGATTTACACAGCGAAACTCCATCTCACATTCTGATTCAAATTTCTGTATGAAATGGCAATGCCAGTGTAACCGTGAAGCTAACGCAATTAGGCTCCGCCTTAACCCAGTCGTATTCCAATAACTGAGTAGCGTTTGATACATCTCGCGCAATGAGATATTCCCCCATGCAAGATAAGGGGACATACGCGAACAAGATACTCGGGCGAGCGACGGGCTGGATATCTGAAAGTAGTAATTTTTTGCTCGACGCTGAAAAAAATCCGCTAAGGTCTGTTTAGCGAGTGTCTCACCGCCTGTTTGGAATCCTTTCTCTTTACGTCGCCAAGCTGATGGTACATTGTTATCCAAACCTAAATCGGTAGCACAAACAGAAATTAACCTCTGTGCGGTTAAATTCGGCATTGCCAATGGTGCTCGCATAATTGCTTGCCAGTGCTCATCCCAACCTTGACGATGAGTTGCCGCGCGGCGTACGGCGCCATAAGCACTTTGATGCCAACTTATCCCCTGCTCCGTACACCAATGCTGAAGGGCAACATCACGCTCGAAGGTATTGGCAAGACCCACTTCCTGATGAGAATAAAGGCCTTGAATCGAAAAATGTGCCGCTAATGTCGCCAAACCTTGCTCAGCTGAGATATTAGCAATCAGTATCTGATGACCAAATCGAGCGAGCCGTTGATTGATATCTTGCAGTGATTGCCAGACAAAACGCCAATGGCGCTCAGAATAATGGCGATCATTGAGCAGCATGGGCTCAAAGAAATACACCAACAGCGTCGGTATTCCGCTATCTAATGCAGCGCACAAGGGGGGATGATCACTTAAACGTAAATCGCGCTTGAACCAAACAATGTTGATGGCTGGAGGGCTCATTATGCTTTACCTCGCTGACGACGACACCGTTCTGAACAATAGTTCACTTCATTCCAACAACGTTGCCACTTTTTCCGCCAACGAAAAGGGCGCTTACACACTGAGCAGAGTTTTTCAGGTAAAAAGGCTTTTTGATGACTTGTCATGACCATTGATTGATTCGTTATCATGCCGTTAATTACGTCAAGCTTGCCAACCACGATCACGGTTTTAGCTAAAATCGTGCTGTTTTATAAGCTAAAAATCCTTTCTTTTTGCCAAAAGGCACGAATTGTGAACAATTTAACACTGATTGGACCATTAAAACTTTTCTTGGGGCTATAATCGGCAACAGTTTTTATGAACAAGTGTTGATTATGCTGCTTAAACCTTATTTTTCATCTGCTGAACATCAATTTCAATTTACTCGCCGACAAGCGAGCCATTTTGCCAAGAAAGTGGCGGGTGATTTCAATCCGATCCACGACGAAGACAGTAAGCGGTTTTGCGTACCCGGCGATCTGCTGTTTGCTGTGCTCTTGAAAAAGAACGGTATTAGCCAAAAAATGCGCTTTACTTTCTCCGGCATGGTCAGTGATGGCGTTGCGCTGCATGTTGAAAATCAATGCAGCCAAATGAGTTCGTTGGTCGATCAATCGGGTAAAGAATATTTATTAATGCAACGCGAGGGAGAAGTTTCCCACGATGCGGTGTTTATTGAGCATGTGATTAAAAGTTATGTCCAATTTTCAGGCATGAACTTTCCACACATTATGGTGCCACTGATGGAGCAGCAACAAGTGATGATCAACTGCCAGCGTCCATTGGTGATTTATGAAAGTATGGAAGTGGAATTTGAGCGCTTGGATCTTAGCCATCCAGAAGTTGAGTTTAGCGGTGCCTCCTTCGATGTCGATGGTAAACGAGGCGTCGTGACCTTGAATTTTACCTTTAAAGATCAAGGCCAATTAGTCGGCAAAGGCATCAAACGTATGGTTGCCAGTGGATTAAAGCCTTATAACCAAGCCGATATTGATGATTTAGTGCAGCGCTTTAACGACCGCAAAGTGCGTTTTCTGGCTGAGTTATCACAAGCGGCCTAATCATCTCAGCTCCGCCACTACCGGAGGAGCTATATCCAAACGACTTGGAGTTGCAGGTAGGCGGCAAGTGAGTGAATCCCGATGAGCATAGGCAAACTATGTGATTGGGGTGAACGAACGTAGCCAACACCGCTGCAGCTCCAAGTAGGAAGGCTATAAATCATATCCAACGCCTAACTCGCGCTTTGTAATTGCTATAACGCTCACCAAACACCCGCTCTAATACTCGCTCTTCTGGCTGGATCTGAAACCGATTCATGTAAGCGATGAACCCTATCACCACTAATAAACTGACTAGATTTTGCTGCCAATATGCCACGCCAAATAACAATAGTAATAACGCTAAATACATAGGATTACGGCTGTAGTTAAAAATTCCAGAATCGACAACAGTAGAAGCTTGATCCGGTTTAGTGGGATTGACCGTGGTATTCGCCCTGCGAAATTGTACAACGGCAGAGATACCGACTACCCCTGATAACATAACGCATAATGCAAAGATCAGCTTGGTATACGGAAGAGTAAGATCGGCAAAGCTAAATAGATACGCTAACCGATTAGACATCACCAGTGCCACTAAAAACAGGGCCACGGGTGGAATTTTCAGTTCTAAATAACGCACAACTCCTCTCCTCATTGGTTAAACGGCCATCCGAAGATGGCCGCTAGGGTCATAGGATCTCTAACAAGGCTTGGATAGGATGCCTTGGTTGTATCTCCTCAAAGCGCTTCACTTGGCTACGACAAGAGTAACCGGTCATCAAACAGCGTTCTTTAGGCAGTTTATCTAAATTTGGCTGCCAGCTTAAGGCATAAATGTCTTTCGACATCTGTAGCTTATCCACTTCATGACCAAAGGTACCTGCCATACCACAGCAACCTACAGGTACGGTGTGCAACTCAGCCCCAAAGTGGCTGAAGATCTGCCCCCACTCTTTTTCAGCATTAGGTAACTTAGTTTTTTCGGTGCAGTGAGCCAATAAATACCAAGGCGCTTGTGGTGCCTGTCCTTGATCAATATTCGCTTGAGTAACATTGGCTTGCGATGGTATCTCAGCCAATCGTGGTAATAACCATTCATGTGCGGTAAGCACTTCAAACTCGCCCCGTTGCTGACCTAAAATCTCCACGTATTCATCGCGATAACAAAGCACCAGAGCCGGGTCAACCCCAACCATAGCAATATTAAGATCCGCGACTTGAGATAGAAAGCCAGCCGTACTGGTTGCTGTACTCTTAAAGCGCTGTAAAAAGCCCTTAATATGTTGCGCTTTACCATTAGGCTTAAACGGCAGCAAAATCGGTTTTTTACCCAGCTTAATCACCAGGGCGATAAAATCTTCCACCACTTGCGCATCATAATAACTGGTGAAAGGGTCTTGTACGATAATCACATGTTCAGAGCGCTGCTGCTGAGAAAGCGCCATCAATTGTTGGCGATCAAACGGCACAATATTATGACGACGAGCTCGCGCCGCTAAGGTCGGGATAGATAACCGAGGGGTATCGACATAGCCGACTGTCGCCGCCGTTAAGCGTTCAATCCATGGCTGATCAATAACCGCATTGACCACTTGTGGCGCTTTCGCCATCAGCGGTAACATGATTTCGATATTAGCCACTAAATAATCTTTAACCGGACGCGGATAGCGAGTGTGATAAAGATTTAAGAAACGTGAACGAAAACTCGGCACATCCACTTTAATTGGGCATTGGCTAGCGCAGGCCTTACAGGCTAAACAGCCATTCATCGCTTCATACACTTCATGAGAGAAATCATACTCATGAGAGGGACGAATACGCTGCCGAACGCGATCCAATAGGCTTTTGATACTGGCTGTTTTCTGCAAGGCTTGTTGCTCTAAATCGAGAATATCAATCCCTTGCTCCGTCAGTTGACGCAACCATTCACGCACTAAACCCGCTCGACCTTTTGGCGAGTGACGACGGTCGGCGGTAACCTTCATCGATGGACACATCGGGGAGCTAGTGTCGTAGTTAAAACATAGCCCATTGCCGTTACATTCCATCGCTTGCTTAAAGCTGTCACGAACTTTAACGGCAATCTGCCGATCAAAATAGCCACGCTTGGTATCCGATACTTTAACCAGCTCAAAACTGCTATTAAGGGGCGTACAAATCTTACCGGGATTCATCTTATTGTGAGGATCAAAAGCCGCTTTGACGCGGCGTAATTCGGTAAATAGATCCGCTCCAAAAAACTCAGGGCCGTACTCAGAGCGATAACCCTTACCATGCTCCCCCCACATTAAACCGCCGTATTTCGCCACCAGCTTAACGACTTGATCGGAAATCTCATGCATCATTAACTCTTGCTTGGGATCGCATAAATCAAGTGCGGGACGCACATGCAATACGCCAGCATCCACATGACCAAACATACCGTAACTGAGGCCTTTGTCGTCAAGCAGCGCGCGAAATTCACTAATAAAATCCGCCAAGTGCTCCGGTGGCACACAAGTATCTTCGGTAAATGGCACCGGTTTAGCTCGTCCTTTGGCCGCGCCCAATAAACCTACTGCTTTTTTACGCATAGTATAAATACGGTTAATACTGGCTAAATCATCACACACTTGATAACCAATAATCCCGGCTTGCTGCTGACTGATCATCACATCTAAACGCTGGGTCAATTGCGTGACTAATTGTTTTACCTGCTCTGGGTCTTGGTCTGCATACTCAACCATATTGATTCCGAGCAATTCCTTGCCAGGCACATCGGTTAACAAATCACTGACGCTATGCCAAACAATGTCTTGTTTCGCTAAATTGAGTACGTTTGAATCTAGCGTTTCCACCGATAACGCATTGGCTTCAATCATTAGCGGCGCATTACGTAATGCCGAATCAAAACTGTCATATTTGATGTTAACTAAGGTTCGCGCTTTAGGAATTGGGGTGAGATTGAGTTTGGCTTCGGTAATAAAAGCCAATGAACCTTCAGCGCCGCACAGTACGCGGGTGATATTAAATTCGTCAGTATGTTCATCAAGAGCATTTTTTAAATCATAGCCAGTTAAAAAACGGTTTAAAGGCGGAAACTTGGCGACTATCTGCTCTCGCTGGTTACGGCAGACGGTTTCGGTAACCTGCATGGCTTTTTCAGCATAGCTATTGGCTTGCGGGTCGCCCCGTGAACCGTCGGTTTCTAAGATTGACCCATCGGCAAATATCGCTTGTAGCGAGAGAACATGATCGGAGGTTTTACCGTATTTGAGTGAACCTTGGCCTGAAGCATCGGTATTAATCATCCCACCCAATGTAGCTCGGTTACTGGTGGAGAGATCCGGTGAGAAAAAATACCCATAAGGGCGCACCGCATCATTCAGTTGATCTTTAATCACACCAGCCTGAACCCTTACCCAACCTTGCTCTGGATTGATTTCAAGGATTTGATTCATATGGCGAGACAAGTCAACCACAATCCCTTTGGTTAAGGCTTGACCATTGGTGCCTGTCCCGCCTCCACGCGGAGAAAACGTGACACGTTCGAATTCTGGCCTAATACTTAATTGACCGATAAGCGAAACATCATGGCTAGTTTTAGGATGAACAACCGCTTGTGGAAGTTGCTGATAAACGCTGTTATCAGTAGACACGGCTAAACGACTGGCATACTGTGTTTCGATATCGCCCGTAAACCCAGCTGTTTTTAACTCATGTAAAAAGGTTAAAACAACCGGATCAACATCAGATTGGAGGTGAAGTCTTGGTAACATTTGCTTCCTGCCCGAACGCCGCTGATCCAATCAGCGCTATGTAATGGGTGAGTTTTAATTTATTTTTTTGAGTCCGGTCACTTTACAACATTTAAATCAGTGATCAAATCAGAATCTTAACAACAATAGAGTTAAGCCATTTTTTAGATAACGGAAGAGTTGAAGGTCAGCTAAATCCAGCTATCGTTAAGTAAACACAGATACATTTTCGTCGCCTACTTTCCTAAGCGGTCATTGATTAACCACTTAGCCCTGACACACTCATGGACCTAGATATGAAAAAAAATAAAGTCGTTACCACAGAAGATATTCTATTGAAACTTTGTCAATCGGTTTCAACCGTACTCTCCTCAGCCACGGGTTCGAACATCACCTACTCGGCAATGGTACAAAAAATCACCAAAACGTCACTCAAACCAGACTTTGGCTGCTTCGTTTTGTTTGATGGCGGATTTTCTGGTTTAGTGGTAATTAACTTCACTTCTAAAGCCGCTTTAGAAGTGTATACCCAATATATGCGCAATATGGGCATGCCAGAAGATGAACTTGCGGTATTACACACCTCCGACGAAGTTGGTGATGTACTCGGTGAACTGATGAACCAACTGGTCGGTGATTTCACCAACAAAGTACGCAAAGAGTTACAAACCAACATCACTCAAAACCAGCCGAAAATGTTGTCACTCAACAAACAAGTTAACTTATCGGTTGATACTAACTTAGATCGACCACAAGCCCGCCGCGTAACCTTCTCGACCGAAAATAATAATATTTTCTATCTAGAATTGGCCATGGATCGCACTGAGTTTATTCAATTGGAAGACTTTGAAATTCAGGAAGATGAAAGTCCAGACTCTATTTTAGCTGATACACAACAAAAGATGGCCGACAAAGCGGCCAATAAAGCGGCAAGCCAAGCAAATAGTGACCTCTCCGCCGATTTACTCGATGAACTAGGTATCTAACCGAGTATCTATCTTTACCCTACTTGAAGTTGTCGCTTACCAACCGAGCCGCAACTTCAAGTTACCATCAAGATAACATCGAATTACCGGTTAATTCGTCCCGCCGGTAGGCGAATATCCAGCATCCCTTTCACTCCTTAGATAAAAACGGTAAAATAGCTGACTTTTCTTAGCGCTGCGGAACCGATTTTATAATTCGATGGATAAACAAAAAGCCTTAAAAAAAATAGCCAAATGCCTAGAGTTAGGTAACTCCGCTAATGTCAATGAAGCGGCCAACGCGATCAAAATGGCCCACCGGCTGATGCTCAAATATGGGTTGGATAAAGACGATATTGAGTTTATTAAAATGGGCAAAACCCAATCAACTCATCTTCTGCCTGCCTCCATCAGTTCCGGCATTTTACGTATTATCCGAGGCATTAATACCAAATTTGGTGTTGAAGCCGTTTTGATCAATCATAAAGGTTTAAAACGCGTCGAATTTATCGGTGAGGCAGACAGAGCGATTTTTGCCGCCTTTGCTTTTGATATTGTTTATCGTGAAATGAATGAACAGACTGGGCAGTTTCGCAACAGTTTTGCAGGCAGTGGCACACCAACGACAGAAGTCTCGCGGCGCGTAAATTCGTTTTTATCCGGTTGGGTAGAAGGCGCACTGGAAAAATTGCCAACCATTACGCCTGACGAAAACTCAATGAATAAAATCAACAGTTACATTGATAAAGAGTTCGAAAACATTGATCGGGAAACCTTTAAGCAACAGCTACGTGATGCGATGAAGAACATCACCGCAGATTATGAAGTCGGGCTCAAAAAAGGCCGTAAAGTTTCCGTTAATAGACCGATTGATGGCGCACAAGCGCCAAAACGACTTAAATAACCTTTCGTCTATAACGCTCAATTAAGTGATGCGAATGTAAAATTTAGATCAATGGATTGACTTTATTCGATAAGTTTTGTTTATTTCAGGCTAATTCCAGTGGACTCAAGGCGTCTTCCCTATCGCCCCTACCGCTGGATGACCAACAACTTCCAACCAAAGCTTAAAAAGTTTAAGGCTATAAACTACACATGGCGTAGCCAATAAGCGGAAATGAACACATACTGCCAACACGGAGAGAATACATTGAAAAAAATCACGCTGGCGATGGCACTGGTCATCACATTGTCTGGCTGTGCTGCCACACAAAGGCAAAATGCCACAACAGGCGAATCAGAAACGAATGCCGCCACTCGCGGAGCATTAATTGGCGCGGTAGCTGGTGCGGCCGCGGGTTTAGCCACTGGTGATAATGCGAAACAGCGCCGTCAACGCGCTTTAATTGGTGCGACTGGTGGCGCGGCTGTAGGTGGTGGTGTCGGTTACTATTTTGACCAACAAGAAGCGGCTTTGCGTGAAGAATTGCTTCATTCAGGCGTACAAGTTCAACGTGTCGGCGACAATCAACTTTTATTGCGTATGGAAAACGGCATCGGTTTCCAAACCAACTCTTATCAACTCGACTCAAGCATTCACCGTACACTACGCGGCGTAGCCAAAATTCTTGTCCAATACCCAGACACCAGTTTAGTGATTGATGGGCATACCGACAGTACTGGTGGTGATACCACTAACCAAGTGCTATCGGAACGTCGTGCTGAGTCAGTGCGCAGCTTCTTGTTGTCACAAGGGGTCGCTCCAGGACGAGCTATCGCGCGAGGTAATGGCTCTCGCTTCCCAATTTGTACCAATAGTACTGTGGAAGGACGAGCTTGTAACCGCAGAGTAGACATTCAAATTTTGCCGCTAAAATAAGCCCTCCAGCAAGGCAAGTTTAGTGAACAAGAGTATACTTAGAAGGCCCTTAATTGGGCCTTTTTCTCATTAGCACCGATACGGTGATCACAACCATCAACTCATTAGGACACGCTGAGCATGCACGTTTTATCACCCTGGTTACTGCTGTTTTTCACCTTGGTGTGTTCATGGCCTATTGCCGCGCAAACCGATCAAGTTCGCCAACAAGCTCGCTTAGGTAATCCGGAAGCACAATTTCAATTAGCAGTGAGCTATCAACAAGCGCAGCAATCAGACCAAGCCTATTACTGGTTTTTACAAGCGGCAGAGCGCGGCTATCAACCCGCAATGACACCACTAGCCAATGCTTATTTACAGGGTCTAGGTACGTCTACTGATGTAACCCAAGCTCTACTTTGGTATACCAAATCAGCCACCTTAGGTGATGTTGAGGCAGCCTTAGCAATGGGACGTTTATATCAACAAGGAGAATATCTCCCTCAATCATTGCTCATGGCAGAAATTTGGTATCACAGTATTGCGGATCGCCATCCGCTAGGTGAACAACGCTACAGTGAACTATTACAACAACGTTTTAATCAACGTCGAGCCAATCAATTAATTGCCTTACAAAATCTCGAAATACAAGCGCAACAGGACGGTTTAAGGAACGAGGACGAAGATAAGGCGTTACAAGAACGCCAAACTCAAGATCATACGATGTCGTTGATGAGCGATTTTTTGTTCGTTTTAATTGGCCTATTGTTAATTATGGGCATCTTGTCTCTGTATCGTTCAATCAAAAACAAACAACAGCATCAAGCCGAGCAATTAAATATGGAACAAAAAGAGCAGATCCAACAGCAAGCGGCGATTATAAAACAACAAAAACGTCAACTTGATAAGCTCTATCAAGAGTTTAAAAAACAACAACACCAACAGGCACATCACCAACACGACCAGACTTTTTCTTTGGCCTGCGCCCTACTCGGTTTTCACCCTCATCGATTACCCGATGAAAAAATCATCAAACAACGCTATAAACAACTGAGTAAAATCTATCATCCCGATCTGCAAGGCAACGAAGAAGAGATGAAACGTCTCAACGGCGCGATGAAAATCATCAACCAAAGGTTAACTAAGCGTTAATAATTATAATAAACATATCGCAACCTCTTCTAAATAAATTAGAAAGCAAACGATTAGCATCGCAAAGCCAGTAACAGATACTTAACTTAATTACTGAGCATGTGCGATAATCTGCACAGATTAAACACCAAACAGAATAAGGTGGGGAGAAGTAATGTTTACTGTGATCGGAGTGTGCGATTGGTGCAAACTGTCAAACCAATTAACTAAGCATGAATATATTGACGGTAAAGCGCATTATTCTTGTCCAAATTGCCATGATCTGGCAAGAATGGACGTCAGATTATTCAATCTTGATGAACTCGCCTCCCGTGAACGACAAATGCACCAAGCATCCTAACCTCGATAGAAGCGCCGCCAAGGCGCTTTATTGTTAAATAAATTCCCTTTTCATCTCTCATCTCAACAAACTGTAAATTTGATCACAAATTCACATCTTTCATCTACTCTCTCGTTCAAAAAACAACCGCTTATTTATCAATCATCTAGGATAAAAATGACGACTAAATGTCAGAAATGAACCAAAAACGAACACATTTACCACTTGATCATCATCCACGCCTCAACTACTGTATATACATACAGCATGTATATGAGGACAGTATTATGCTTAACACTACCTTCCATTATTCAGACACGATTTACGAGACTTGCACAGTCAATCACCACAGCGTACCACTGCTCAATTATCCTATGTTGTCTCGATTAGCTCAGCTATCCGAGCAACACCAATGGATTCTCTATACGGCACAATGCCCGCGTCCTCACTATCAACAATTAAGCATACACCGGATCCAGTGCCATAAAATTATTCATATGAAGGCTTCACGTTCAGGTTCTGAAATAGACATTGTGCTCAAAGCGATTCAATCAGGCAATGCCAGTGCTATTGTTGCTTCGGCAGGTATCGATAAAGCAAATCAACGCCGTTTACAACACATGGCGAAACAGCACCAATGTGAAGTTTTTTTCCTGAACAAAAACTCGCCGGTCTTTCATTAACGACGGTACCCCGAGCAGAGACTGAATCCATCAATAACCCACCAAGGCAAACGTTTGCTTTTTATATGGCGACAGAAAATAGTTCTGGTATGATGCGTGCCATAAACAAGACCCAATGGTCGGTTTACAAACCAGAGGGTCTTTCTTGTCAACGCTGTTTAATCCAGATAGGAATGTTTCATGAGTCTTGCTGATCAAGTTCTTGCCGTCAATGACGACCTCCCCATTCGTACCCACTTGCCTGTACATAGCGGTAAAGTCCGCTCGGTTTACTGGCTTACCGAACAAGACAGTCAGCGATTGATCCAAGAAAAAGGTTATCCGATTGCCAAAGATGCACCACTGGCAATTATGGTGATCAGCGATCGTATCTCTGCTTTTGATTGTATTTGGCATGCAGAAGGTGGATTAAAAGGCGTTCCCGGTAAAGGCGCGGCGCTCAATGCTATTTCTAACCATTGGTTTAGCCTTTTCAAACAACAAGGGTTAGCCGATAGTCACATCGTCGACATTCCTCACCCTTTAGTGTGGATAGTCCAAAAAGCCAAACCGATTAAAATCGAAGCGATCTGCCGCCAATACATCACTGGATCGATGTGGCGTGCTTACGCTAAAGGTGAACGCGAATTTTGTGGTATTGCTCTGCCTGATGGATTGGAAAAAGATAGCCTACTCCCTGAGCTACTGATCACGCCATCAACCAAAGGGATTTTAACTGGGATCCCTGGTATTCCTGAAGCCGATGATGTGAATATCACTCGACACGATATCGAACAGAATTTCGCTGCATTTAACTTTACTCATCCTGCTGATATTGATCATTACGAAACGCTGCTTAAACAGGGTTTTAGCGTGATTAGTGAAGCATTAAAAGCCATCGGGCAACAGTTTGTTGATACCAAATTTGAGTTTGGTTATGTTACCGATGCCAATGGACAAGAAAAACTGATTTATATGGATGAAGTTGGTACGCCCGACTCTTCGCGCATTTGGGACACCGAATATTATCAAAAAGGCCAAATCGTCGAAAATTCAAAAGAAGGCTTCCGCCAATTCTTGCTTGGTTACTTCCCTGACCCAGATATTTTACTCAATAAAGAACGGATGACAGAGCGCGAAGCATTGGCACAAAATAATGCGCTTCCGGTAGAAGCACTGATGGACATTTCGCGCACCTATTTAGGCATTGCAGAAAAAATTGTCGGCCACCCTATCAAACTGAGTAGCCATCCTAAACAAGAGATCATCGCTATATTGCGTGATCAATACGATTTGATTGTCTAACGCTGTTTTTTACCCGCACTCATCATCTGATCGATGGGTGCGGATGATAATCAAAGCGCTAACTCACGGGCAAAGCGGGGTTAACGATCACCAAAAACTCATCCCCCTGAGCGGGCTGTAATTTAACCTCGGCGCTTTGCTCGATCAACAGAACCTGCGCAGGCTCTAATCCATAAGGCATGATCAGTGTTAGCTCTTCTATCCCTTCGGCTTTAGCCAGTTTGAGCAATGCGATGAGATTGGCTTCGTCACTTCGACGGCTAGATAACGTGCTTAAGGCCAAATCCCATAGTCGCTCTTCATGGGTTTTACTCTGTTTAACGGTATCTTGCCAGACGGTACCGAAAATCGGAGCAAAGGAGGCTAATACATCAGAAAAATTCCATCGCTTGGTACACGATGCTCCTAAAAAGCTCGCATAATCAAACACGACAGAAACTCGTTGTGATTGTTGCATGTTTACCTCAATGTAAAAATCTATCCTAGCGGGCTTACTATTATGCAGGAACACTTATATAGCAATACGATATGTAAAAACAATCTTTTATGGGAAGTATTCTCTTCTAACTGGAATATAAAAAATCAAACTTGTAACACTATATACCGACTATGTTTCTGATTGGTACTCTTCTCGTCAACAGAAGGTTATCCATCAAAAAGTACGCGAGAGTGACCGATTTAACCTTTAATTAAGTCTATAATGAAAATAATCACTTAAACGGAAAGGCTTATCTATTTACAACTTAGCGGATAAGCCGCTATCATTTTTAACCATCTGTTCCCACCTACCCTACATAGGCACCAAATGAATAACGATAAACGTCCGCTTTATATTCCTTATGCTGGCCCTGCGCTACTTAGCACCCCTTTATTGAACAAAGGTAGTGCCTTTAGCGCCGAAGAGCGTGCATCTTTTAACTTGGAAGGCTTACTTCCGGAATCGACAGAAACGATTCAAGAACAAGTGGTCCGTGCTTACCAACAATATTGCAGCTTTGAAAGTGATATGGATAAGCATATTTACCTACGTAATATTCAAGACACCAACGAGACTCTCTTCTATCGTTTAGTACAAAACCATATCTCTGAAATGATGCCGATCATTTACACCCCGACGGTTGGCGCTGCGTGTGAGAATTTCTCTAATATTTACCGTCGTGGTCGTGGGCTATTTATCTCCTACGCTAACCGAGATCGTATCGACGATCTGCTTAATAACGCCGCAAACCATAACGTTAAAGTGATTGTGGTGACTGATGGTGAACGTATTCTCGGCCTTGGCGACCAAGGGATTGGAGGGATGGGCATTCCAATCGGTAAATTATCACTTTACACGGCTTGTGGCGGAATCAGTCCGGCCTATACCTTACCTATCGTATTGGATGTCGGTACCAATAACCCGCAACGCTTAGCAGACCCAATGTACATGGGCTGGCGTCATCCTCGGATCACCGGAGCCGAATACGATAACTTTGTCGAAGATTTTATCCAAGCGGTACAACATCGTTGGCCAGATGCGTTAATTCAATTTGAAGATTTTGCGCAAAAAAATGCCATGCCACTGTTGGAACGCTACAAAAATCGCATTTGCTGCTTTAATGATGACATTCAAGGTACAGCGGCGGTCACCGTTGGCTCACTACTGGCGGCTTGTAAAGCGGCAGGTAGCCAATTATCACAACAGCGGATCACCTTCTTAGGTGCAGGCTCTGCTGGCTGTGGCATTGCTGAAGCGATTATTGCCCAGATGGTCTCCGAAGGGATCTCCGATGCTCAAGCTCGTTCACAAGTCTATATGGTCGATCGCTGGGGTCTATTAGAAGAAGGGATGCCGAATCTGCTTGATTTCCAACAGCGTCTGGTGCAGAAAAAAGACAATACACAAGATTGGACTTCTGAAGGTAATGGTTACTCATTGGTCGATGTAGTGCGTCATGCCAAACCAACCGTGTTGGTGGGTGTTTCAGGCGCTCCGGGTCTGTTCAGTGAGGAAGTGATCAAAGAGATGCATGCGCATTGCCCTCGACCAATTATTTTCCCTTTGTCTAATCCAACCAGTCGAGTTGAAGCGACACCTGCTGACATTATTCATTGGACAAATGGTGAAGCGTTAGTCGCAACAGGAAGTCCGTTTGCTCCCGTCATCCATGATGGTAAGACGTACGCGATTGCCCAGTGTAATAACAGCTATATCTTCCCCGGGATTGGCTTAGGCGTACTCGCCGTGGGCGCAAAACGAGTGACCGATGAAATGTTAATGGAATCGAGCCGAGCCTTATCACTCTGCTCACCACTAGCGATTAATGGTCACGGTCCGCTTCTACCACCATTAGAATCGATTCATTCTGTCTCGAAGAAAATCGCCTTCGCTGTTGCTAAAAAAGCGATAGAACAAGGTGTTGCGTTAGAAATTACGGATGAAGCTTTGGACGTTGCCATTGAACAGCATTTCTGGCAACCTGCTTATCGTCGTTACAAGCGTACTGCTTTTTAATTCGTCCCGTTGAACAAAGCGTTAATAGGAGCTGTTAATTTTTGCACTGTTTTGTCGTGCAACGTTAGCAGCTCCAAGGCTTTAATCACTAGAGCACCGATATGATGAGTTTTTTTGCCCCAGCCGGTCAGTATCTGGCCCCCTATCTTGCTGAAATCTCGATGGCGCTAATCGCCTGCTGGTTGGTAATGCTAGGCGGAGAGGTGAATGCGTTACTGCGTCGCCTGATGCATAACCAGCATTTTATTATCCGCACTTTAGTCTTTATTATCGTCAATGCGTTTGGTTATGGCTTACTGATTGTCAAAGCCAGCCCTTACCTAACTCGCACACTGGCCAACTTAGAGCGAGGCATGATGTTTAGTATCATCATGATCAGTTTTATTGTGATAGGTTTATGGGCACAAAAAAACCGACAAATTTAATGATTGGCCGACTGAAAACGCTTTTACGTTGGTTTCTCCGCGGCGTAGCCTTGCTGATGCTGCTTTTCCTGATAGCCGTAGCCGTCATTTTTTCTATCGACCGCTGGGTAAGCTGGCAAACTCAACCGCATATTATTAGTGATATCAATAAATTACCCAAATTTGATGTCGCGGTGGTGCTAGGAACCAGTAAGTACCTTGGGCGCACCTTAAACGATTATTATCTACACCGTATTGAAGCGGCGATTGAGCTTTATCAACTCAATAAAACCGATTATTTTCTTCTGAGCGGCGATAATGCTCATCGTTCTTATAACGAACCTTGGACGATGAAACGCGATTTACTCAAAGCGGGCGTGCCCGATGAGCAGATCTATCTCGACTACGCTGGCTTTCGTACTTTAGATTCGATTGTCCGAGCGAAACGCATTTTTGATACCGATGATTTCTTGATCGTCACTCAACGTTTTCATTGCGAGCGTGCGCTCTTTATCGCTCAACATCACGAGATTAACGCTACTTGTCTAGCCGTTCCCGGTCCTAAAAATCATCTAGGATACAAAGTACGTTTACGTGAAGTCTTCGCAAGAAGCAAAGCGGTTTTAGATCTTTACTTCCTCGATACGCAACCAAGGTTCTTAGGTCCCAAAGAACCTATCCTGTCTGAATCTCGTGATAATGGTACACTAAGCGAGAACACTGTCGATGAGTCTGATTGGACTCAAAAGTAATCACATAATTCTAAACCCAAACGACCGAAAACACGCCGATAATAACCTATGCTCTGGCTTACGGATCTCAATAATCTGTTGATTAACTAGGTCATAAGCAACGTAAGTTTCGGTCAGTAAGGGATAACACTACAAAAAAGAGCGATGTCATGTCTTTAACTATTCGCGGCGTATTACAAAAAATGCGCGCTCAACATCATCAAACGGTTCATTACCAACTTCCCGTTGGCGAGCATTTGATCGACCTTAATCCATTGATTGGTAAAACACTGACGCTTCACCATACGGGTAATATTTTTTGCCATTCATGCGGCAAAAAGACCAAAAAAAGTTACTCTCAAGGTCATTGTTTTGTATGCATGAAGAAACTTGCTAGTTGCGATATGTGCATCATGAAACCAGAGACCTGCCATTTTGAACAAGGCACCTGCCGTGAACCTGAATGGGCACAAAATCACTGCATGGTCGATCATTACGTTTATCTCTCCAACACCTCGAGCTTAAAAGTCGGCATCACTCGCCATAATCAAATTCCGACGCGCTGGATAGATCAAGGAGCCACTCAAGGATTACCGCTGTACAAAGTCAAAACTCGACATATTTCAGGCTTACTCGAAGTCGAACTGGCTAAACACATCGCTGATAAAACCAATTGGCGAACGCTACTGAAAGGGGATGGTGAACCTCTGCCCTTAGCCGAACACGCTGCAAAGTTAACACCATTATTAGCAGAAAAAATTACCGAATTAAAACAACAATTTGGAGATGATGCGGTAATTGAGTTGAATGAGAGCGGTACCGAGATCAGTTATCCGGTTGAACAACATCCGATTAAAATCACTTCCCATAATTTTGATAAACAGCCATTAGTTAGTGGTGTGTTACAAGGTATTAAAGGTCAATATCTGATTTTTGATAGCGGCGTGATCAATATTCGCAAATACACCGCTTACGAAGTAGAAGTGAGTTACAACGAATAATATCGGAAATAATCCAGAGAGCCATCGAGCAAACAAGTTTGCCCGATGGCGACTGGCGGCGTTACTCGACGAGCGATACCGGCTTAACCAATGGCGCCAATACGTTAAAAAGCTGATCGATTTCTTCAACGGTGTTGTAGTGCATTAAACCAATTCGCACCACTCCACCTTTCGCTTCTAACCCTAGTTGACGAATCAAACCTAGCGCATAAAAATGGCCATTCCAGACACAAATATTTTGTTCACCTAACGTCTTGGCTATCCATTCTGGTGAATGAACAGCGATACGAATCGCGAACGTCGGTGTACGCTTATCGCTGTCCGCTTCCCATCGACCATACAGTTGAGCTTGCGGTAATTGTTGTAATTTACGCAGAAAATAACCACTCAGCTGCTGCTCATGTTGATTAAATTGTGCAAAACTCTGCGCCAAACGTTGACGTAAAGGCGCACCGCTTTCTCCCCATTGAGCCAAATAATCAATCGCAGCCACTAAGCCTGCTAAGCTTTCAAAACTCTGGGTTCCCGTTTCAAATCGGCCGGGACCAATATTGGTTGCGGGTTCCACTTTATAAGGTTGCAAACTGTGTAGCCATTGAGAGTGGATATAGGCAATACCGATGTGGGGCCCGAAAAATTTATACGCCGAACAGACTAAGAAATCACACTCCAAATCTTGGACATCAATTAAATGGTGCGGCGCATAATGCACAGCATCAATGAACACTTGAGCCCCTACCGCGTGAGCTGCCTCGATAACCCTTTTGACATCGACGATTGAACCCGTCGTATTAGACGCATAAGTCAACGCGACCAAAGTTGTTTGAGCATTAATTAGGCTTAAAAGATGATCAATATCCAGCGTACCGTTTTCAGGATTGATCCTTGCTTGATGAACAAGCGCCCCTTTATCTTGTGCGGCCTGTTCCCAGCTCGATACATTAGAATAATGATCCAAGGCCGTAACAACCACTTCATCACCCGTTTGCCACTCTCGACTGATGCTGCGACTGAGTTGAAACGTCAAGGAGGTCATATTCGCACCGAAGACAATGTTACCCGACGATTCAGCATTGAGTAGCGCTTGAGCCGATTCTCTTGCTTGTAACATGAGATCCGTTGTCCGTTGGCTCGAAAAAAAGTGACCACCAAGATTAGAATTAAAGTGACCCAGATAATCCGTCATCGCTTGTAGCACTGAGCGAGGAACCTGAGAACCACCGGGCCCATCAAAGAAATACACTGGCCGATCATGGTGAGTCTGGGCTAAAGCAGAAAACTGCACCCGTGCTTGCTCAGGAGTGAAACTCATGGCGACCATCCTTAGCGGTTAGAACAAAAACATCCATGTGCCCTTCTTGAGTATGATCCACCGAGCGAATGGGACTCGCGTTGTGCCATAACTTACTGTCTGCGAGTATCGCCACCTCGCCATTATCAAGCACCTTACGGAAAAATGGCGCTTCATGGCAGTCGTTGTAAAGCATTATGTCACCACCAACGATATTATGACGGTCAATACTGACTAAGGCGATATGATCAAACCCATCTTGATGAACGCCTTCTGGAGCGACTTGAGTTTCATCATAAATCGCCGTGACTCGAATTTGATGAATCTCTATCTCTTGCCCATTAGGTAACTCATTAGCCTGCATAAATAACTCGCACACCTCACGCATTCCCTCACTATTGAGTGTCTCGGCAAGAATCGGCTCAAACTGACGAATAATATCCCCTTGAAAATGGTTAATGTCTTCACTTTGCACAAACTCATTTTTTCCAAGGGAAACCACTTGACCATCTCGATACTGAATCACGGAATAACGACGCAAGCGGTATTTACCATCCGCATGTTCGGTATGGGGCAGCGTGGCAAACGATGGCGCTAATTGGCGCGTGGCCTCTGGACTTAAATGAGTTATTTGTAGGGTTGTTTCATGTGCAGATAACATTATTGACTCCTTAATGAAAACACATGTCAGATACTTTTAGTTAACATTATATTCACATAAAGAATACGCAGAAATACGCTTTATTCAAGCCAAGCAGACAATAAACCCTAAGAGACAGCAACAATAAGAAATAAAAAGCCAATTAATGCATTAAAATTAGACTAATAAACCAAAAACTAACATTGCATAGCCCAAATTTCAGACTCACACACCAAGAAAAATAAAAATTAAATTAAAACAAATGGTTATACATAAAAACTGTCTTAGAATACTAAAGCGTAATCTAACCATTCATTCCATTCGACTGGCCTGTCGTTCCATGGATTGAATAATGATTTTCTTGTTACCACGGAAATCATTAGTTAGACTAACTAAAAAGATAAACGCAAGAGTAAATTATGGACTTAAGGCATAGCCTACAGCGCTTAGAGTGGCACTTATGGCATCATTGGCGTGAACAAGCAAAACATAATGGTCATTTAGAGTTAACCAATAGTGAATTGCAGTATATCTATACCTTACTTGCCTATGCGGAACAGGGCATTCGTTTAACCGAATTGGCTGACCAGATGAAGGTGAGCAAAGCTTCAGCGAGTGCCATGGTCAATAAGCTGCAAAAACAAGGTTATATCATTCGTGAACCTTGCCTGGAGGATGCGCGAGCACAGCGCCTATTGCCGAGTGAAAAAATGTTGGCCATGCAAGAATATGAAGCAGAGGTGTATCACTCCGCCATTGTGCACTTTCAACAGACATTAACCAGCGATGAGTTGAGACAATTAGAACAGTTGTTAATGAAAGCTTGTCGTGATTTAGATCTTGGGGGCATGGAGCCGCCT
This sequence comes from Vibrio sp. 2017_1457_13, assembly GCF_030851525.1. NCBI lineage: Bacteria > Pseudomonadati > Pseudomonadota > Gammaproteobacteria > Vibrionales > Vibrionaceae > Vibrio > Vibrio sp. 2017_1457_13. The sequence continues at coordinate 163,756 of NZ_VHTA01000001.1, read as the reverse complement.
CAGCTCACCTCTCGTCCTTATTAATTGAGAAACAACATGATAAATTTACAGCGCACTTCTGTCGGTAAAGCGTTTTGGCACTACACCTTGCCATCGATTGCCGCATTGATGGTCAGTGGTACCTATCAAATTGTCGATGGTATTTTTGTTGGCCACTTTATCGGTGCCGATGGATTAGCCGCAATTAGCTTAGCGTGGCCATTTGTCGGCGTATTACTCGCCTTTGGTATGATGATTGGCATGGGTGCAGGGGCTCATACGTCGTTAAAAATGGGCGCAGGTGAAACCTCGTCTGCAATTAATTATTTGATCCACGGCCTACTATTACTGGTCGCTGTCGGCTTGCCGCTAGGCATTGCACTGCACTTTCTAAGTCCAATGTTTTTGCATTTTCAAGGTGCAACAGATGGAGCTTACTTACAAGGAGCAGATTATCTGTATTGGATGATGGCTGGCGCTCCGATTGTTCTCGGCAGTATTGCCTTACCACTGTTAGTACGTAACGCCGGAGCACCACGTTTAGCAACACTCGCGATGGGAATTGGTGCGATCAGTAATATTGCCTTGGACGCCCTATTTATTGGTTATTTCCGTTTTGGATTGCAAGGGGCAGCGATTGCTACTCTACTGGGGGAGCTGATCTCCGTCGCCATCTGTTTAAACTATTTACTGAGCCGTCGCAGCCAACTACCTATCTCAAAACAAGCTTTTCACTGGCAAAGCAAAGCCGTGTTCGACATTCTAAAAACCGGCTTGTCGAGTATGCTGATGTACCTATATATCAGTTTTTCTATTGTGCTGCACAACATGCTGCTGCTCAAACATGGTCAAGCCATCCATGTTGCTGCTTATAGTATTGCTGGTTATTTACTGACTTTTTACTATCTGATGGCCGAAGGCACTGCAGGAGGGATGCAGCCTCTGACCAGTTTTTACTACGGTGCGAATCTTAAACAACGCGTCAAAGCAACGTTTAAAATCGCCAGCGCATTTACCCTAGGCAGTGGTATTTTCCTGGTTCTGGCGATTCAATGGTCACCCAGTTTCTTTGCACAATTTTTTATTGCTCAAGGCGATGAAGCACTGCTCTCCACCACCACATGGGCAATGCGGTTGTTTTTATGTGCCATGTTTTTAGACGGTTTTCTTATTTTAACCGCAACGTGGTTTCAATCCTTAGGATTAGGCAATAAAGCGACGTTTATTACCATGAGTAATATGATGATTCAGATTCCTTTTTTGTTGGTTTTGCCCCATTTCTTTGGTTTAAATGGCGTATGGCTCGCGGTTCCGCTGTCCAATATCTGTTTATCCTTACTGGTGGGTTTTATGTTGTATCGCCAATGGAAAAAACTCGGTCATCAACCCGATTCATTAGTCATCCCCTAGCGAACCTCTAATAACTTGATGTGGCCAGTGGTGGAGGCAGCTCACACCACGGCTTCAAGTAGCAAGGGGATATATGGCTTTTCATCCCGAACATTATTCCTTACAATCGATTAACTTTTTAGAACTCACAGCGGAGTCATCATGAGCGATGTAAAGCATTGTAAACTACTTATTTTAGGCTCAGGCCCAGCTGGCTACACCGCTGCCGTTTACGCAGCGCGTGCGAACCTAAATCCAGTGTTAGTCACTGGGATGCAACAAGGTGGTCAGCTTACGACCACCACGGAAGTGGAAAACTGGCCAGGCGATCCAGAAGGATTAACCGGACCCAATTTAATGGAGCGGATGAAGCAACACGCAGAGCGCTTTGAAACTGAAATTGTATTTGACCATATTAATCAGGTCGATTTTTCAACGCGCCCTTTCCGCTTGAAAGGTGATAGCCAAGAGTACACTTGCGATGCGTTGATTATTTCAACCGGTGCTTCCGCAAAATACTTAGGCCTACCTTCTGAAGAAGCGTTTAAAGGCCGAGGGGTTTCTGCTTGTGCAACATGCGATGGATTCTTTTATCGTAACCAAAAAGTCGCGGTGGTCGGTGGCGGTAACACCGCTGTCGAAGAAGCCTTGTATCTTGCCAATATCGCCTCTGAAGTTCACTTAATTCATCGCAGAGATACCTTTCGCTCAGAGAAAATTCTTATTGACCGTTTAATGGATAAAGTCAACAACGGTAATATTGTTCTACATACCAACCGCACGTTAGATGAAGTGCTTGGCGATGAGATGGGCGTGACCGGCGTTCGTTTAAAAGACACACAATCTGATCAAACCGAACAACTCGATGTCATGGGAGTTTTCATTGCTATCGGTCATCAACCCAATACCGACATCTTCCAAGGTCAACTTGATATGAAAGATGGCTATATTTGGGTTCAATCTGGCTTAGAAGGTAATGCCACTCAAACGAGCGTAGCTGGAGTTTTCGCTGCGGGAGATGTGATGGATCATAATTACCGTCAAGCCATCACTTCTGCTGGTACAGGTTGTATGGCCGCACTCGATGCTGAGCGCTACCTTGATAGCCTCAATAACAAATAAAAAACCATCGATTGTGCCTCCTGTGTGACAACTGACTAACCCAGCGGTATATCCGTTGGGTTTTCTTTTGTATACTAGCCGACTTACCTTTCATAATAATGATCAATAAGCCTTTAAAATGGATAAGAAAAAGCAACGCAGCCTCAATCTTTGGCTCAAACAGCAAAGCAAACTTGCCAAACGTTGGTTAATGCTTGCTATTGGGTTAGGCGTTATTTCGAGCTTGCTCTTGCTCGGGCAAGCCGCCTTGATCGCCAGTATTCTTCACCAGCTAATCATCGAGCAGGTAGATAAACAAGCCTTAGTCACGCATTTCGGTTTATTGGCCATGACCATTGCACTGCGCGCTGGCTGTTCGTGGGCGAGAGAAATGGCTGGATTTCGTGCTGGTCAAGAGATCAGAACCTACATTCGGCAACTGATTTTTAATAAACTTCGTGATTTAGGACCAGCCTACATTAAAGGTAAACCTGCCGGAGCATGGGCAACCTTAACGCTTGAACAAGTCGAAGAAATGCATGACTTTTTTGCTCGTTATTTACCACAAATGGCGCTGGCAGTATTGATCCCTTTTATCATTTTAGTGGTGGTATTCCCGGTCAACTGGGCGGCAGGATTAATTTTCTTGATCACCGCTCCGCTTATTCCGCTATTTATGGCTTTAGTGGGCATGAAAGCCGCTGATGCAGGCAAGAAAAACTTTAAAGCGCTGCAACGTTTATCCGGTCATTTTTATGATCGTTTACAGGCCATGACGACGATCCGTTTATTTGATCGAACCCAAGCAGAAACCGATCAAATGCTAGGGGCTTCGGAAGTGTTTCGTAAACGAACCATGGATATCTTACGCATTGCTTTCTTATCCTCCGCAGTATTAGAGTTCTTTGCCTCGGTATCGATTGCCATCACCGCGGTATACTTTGGTTTTAGCTTTATCGGTGAACTCAATTTTGGATATTACGGTACTGGCGTGACCTTATTTGCAGGATTATTTATTTTGATCCTCGCCCCAGAGTTTTATCAGCCTTTACGTGATTTAGGCACCTTTTATCATGCCAAACAACAAGCGATTGCTGCCGCTGAAAGTATGGTGGATTTCTTAAGTATCGATGTTGAACAAGTCCAATCAGGCCATCACTCTATGGCCAATGCCCCTTCTATCGAGATTATTGCCAAAGATTTATCCGTGTTAAGCCTAGAAGGAAAAACGCTCGTTGGTCCGATCTCTTTTCAATTAACCCATGGTCAAACCACGGCGTTAGTCGGACCAAGTGGCGCAGGCAAAACCAGCCTAGTCAATGCCCTGCTTGGTTTTATGCCTTATCAAGGCAGTTTAACCATTAATGGTACGGAATTAAGTCAAATCGACCATGCTTCTTGGCGAGCGTTAATCAGTTGGATTGGACAAAACCCGCTTTTAGTCCACGGAACCATTCGTGACAATGTCACTTTAGGTAAAGAAAGTATCGACGATAAACAGCTACAAAAAGTATTAGATGAGGCTTTTGCTAGCGAATTTGTTCACTCACATGGATTAGATTACCCAATCAGTGATCGCTCTGGTGGCTTATCCGTCGGTCAGGCTCAACGCCTAGCACTGGCGAGAGCGATGTTACAGAACGGCAAATTTTGGCTCTTGGATGAGCCAACTGCCAGCTTAGACGCACAAAGTGAGCAACTGGTTATGCGCAGCTTAACACAACAAATTAGTGATAAAACGGCGCTATTTGTGACTCATCAACTTGAACCTTTACGTTCCGTCGATCAAATCTTAGTGATGCAAGAGGGACAGATCGTTCAACAAGGTAATTTTCATCAACTTAGTCAGCAACCAGGACTCTTTTCTCGCATGCTTAGTGCAAACCAAACTAGAAAAGAAGCCGATAAGGGGAATTTAGATGCGTGAATTATTGCCTTATCTCAAGCTGTATAAAAAACATTGGTTTGGCTTATCACTGGGTATGTTACTGGCCTTTTTTACGGTTTGTGCCTCAATCGGTTTATTAACACTGTCAGGATGGTTTTTATCGGCTGCAGCGGTAGCAGGCTTAACCATTGCCCGAGAAACGTTTAATTATATGCTACCTGGGGCTTTTGTCCGCGGCTTTGCTATGCAGCGTACAGCAGGCCGCTGGGGTGAGCGAGTGGTTAGCCATAATGCCACCTTCAAACTGCTGACCGATCTGCGAGTATTCTTTTTTACTAAATTAGCACCCTTGATTCCCGGACGAATCAATAATCTGCGTGATGCGGATTTGCTCAATCGCTTAGTCGCTGATATCAATGCGATGGATCATGTCTATCTAAGACTCATTAACCCAGTAACCGTGGGTATTTTTGGGATTGGCGCATTAACCGCCCTACTCTGTTGGTTTGATATGAGTTTGGGGTTAACGTTAGGGGCTATCTTACTGACGTTACTGCTCGTCTGGCCGCCTTTGTTTTACCTGCTAGGTAAACGTAATGGTCAAGCGTTAACGGAACATAAAGCGCAGATGCGTATTGCAACGCTAGACTGGCTGCAAGGTTATAGTGAACTGGTTATTTTTAATGCTGAGCAGCGCTACCGCAATGCGATTTTTATTGCCCAAGATAAGCTCCTATACAATCAAAAGGTCAATACCCATTATACTGGCCTTGCACAAGCCCTCTTGCTTCTCGCTAACGGCTGGGCATTGCTACTCATGCTTTGGTTAGCGGCAGATGGCGTCAATGGTCAAGCACCCGATCCGATGATTGCCTTAATGGCCTTTGCGACCATGGCTAGCTTTGAATTATTAATGCCGATTGCCGGTGCATTTCAGTATTTAGGACAAACCTTAACCTCCGCTCGTCGCTTAAATGAAATCATTCTTAGTGAGCCCGACGTGGTTTTCCCCCTGTCACCCACTCAACATGCTGAGCAATTGGATATCGAGTTTAATCAGGTTAGTTTCGCTTACCCTGACAGTACAAAAACCGTTGTTGATAAGGTTGATCTCACGATTCCTGCTGGTAAAAAAGTTGCCATTGTGGGTCAAACCGGATCGGGGAAATCAACACTCATTCAATTGCTGTGTCGTTATTGGGATCCATCACAAGGTTGCATTTCTATTGGTGGAACTCGTTTGCAAGAGTGGCAAGAGAGCGATTTACGCCGCGCAATCAGTGTCGTCAGTCAACGGGTTGATATTCTAAATGGCAGTTTGCGTGATAATCTTCTGATGGCTAAGCCTGATGTAACCGACCGTGAATTAGAACCATTACTTCATCAAGTCGGGCTAGAGAAATTGTTGGATGGCCCAGGATTAGATACTTGGCTTGGCGATGGTGGACGTCAACTTTCCGGAGGTGAAAAACGCCGGATTGGTATCGCAAGAGCACTGCTCCATAACGGAAAAATTTTGCTGCTTGATGAGCCTACCGAAGGTTTAGATAAGCAAACTGAGCAACAAATTATGGCCTTACTACAAACCCATTTTGTCGATAAGACGGTGGTGTTTATCACTCACCGTTTGGTTGCTCTAGAGTCGATGGATACGATTTGCCTGATTGATCAAGGGGAAATCGTCGAGCAAGGTCATCATGACCAACTACTCGCTCAACAAGGACGATACTTTCAACTGCAACAAACTTTATAAGCAATCAATAAACAACGTATTGAATAGCATAGTCATTACTATATGATATGGTTTTTATACTCGCCCTACATAACGTAGGGCGACTTATTTCAATCATCACTATGCCCTCTTTAATCTCGGTTTATTGACGATTCATCGTAGGGACACAACGGAGTTGACCGTGAAAAAACTGATTCTTGCCGCTGCCATTGCTGCCACGGCAGCGGCGGGTGGCTATTTTTACCATCTTGATCCAAAAACCGATAGTGACATCGATCCTTTACTGACTCTGATCCCAGCAGAATCGGCTTTTGTCTCTTTCGCTACCGAAGACTACGATCATTATCAATATCTACATGCCTTCGGTTATGCTCAAGAGAGTTTGTACGACTATCTTGATGATAGAGAGCTCACCGCAGAGCAAGCCTTTATTATTCAATATCTTGATGGTTATTTACAAAGTGCTGTTGATAAACAGACTCTGAAAACCTACCTCGGTGCACCGGATAACATTAAGCCAGTGATGTATACCTTAGGCTTAGTTCCTGTGTATAAGCTTCAGCTCGAAAACAGCGACGCTTTTTGGCGAACCATCTCGCAAGTTGAACAAGAAACAGGGGCAACCTACCAAACTGGCCAATTCGGTGAAGTCACTTATCGCCGTTATCGACTCACTGAAGAAGAGGATGAAGATATTGGTCTGATCATTGCGGTAGGTAATCAAGTCGCGACCTTTACGCTTGATCTGCCAATGCTTGGTGAAGAAAACCCGCTTAAATTAGCTTTAGGCATTGAAAAACCACAACTCTCTTTTGCGCAAAGCGATCGTTTTAGCGAGCTGAAAACCAAATATGGTCAACAATACAGCAACTATGCTTACTTAGATCATCAAGCCATTATCCAAGGTCTCACCCAACCAGCCAGTAACCGTATTGCTCGTCAGCTGGAGGTATTACAACAACAGACCTCTGAACCATTTCTTGATGAAATTCGTCACCCCAATTGTCAAACAGAGTTAGCAGCCATTGCCCGTAACTGGCCACGCACCGTTGGGCTTGCTGAATATAGCATGCATAATGGACAAGCGGCGATCAAGGGTAAATTGGTCATTGAAAGCCATAACCAAGTGATCATTAATGCACTCAAAGCCATACGTGGCTTTTTACCTGAAGTGACCGATCCCACAGAGCGCATTTTTTCTATCGGTCTGGGTTTAGATGTTTCAAAATTAGCCACTTCTGTTGGTAGCATTTGGAATGACTTACGTCAACCAAGCTACTCTTGTGGTTTGTTGGCAGATTTTCAACAAAGTTTAGGCGATGAAAACCCGGCGACAATGCTCAGTCTAGGGGCAAGTATGCTAAGCAGTGTCAAAGGTATGCATTTTGCGCTGAATGACCTGACCTTGGATACAGAGCATCCTTTTGGACCACAATGGGATAAACTCGATTTTCTCTTCACTCTTTCAGCTAATCAACCAGAAAACCTCTTGCTCAGCGCTCAGATGTTCGTGCCAGAATTAGCGCAATTGACACTTGAAGCCAATGGAGAGCCGATTGATCTCTCGACACTGGTGAGAGCTGAAACAGGGATGCAAACGCCACTATTTGCTCGGCTTAATGATAAACACCTTGCTCTTTATTCTGGTGCCCAATCAGCAACCTCCGCAGAAGCTATCTTAAAACAACCATTAACGGCTAAAGGTCTGTTTCAGTTTGATGTTAATATGCCACGTTTTATGGAAGCCATGCGATTAGCCGCAGAGTTCAGTGGCGAAGAGTTACCTGAAGAGTTAATGCATGGTTCAACGAGTAATGTGATTACTCAGTTTGTCATCGATATTAACGATAGCGGTATCACGGTTGACTATCATCAACGTTCAGCCCCATCGGTACAGTAATCTTATTGATGAACAAATAAAAATCCCGAGCATTGCTCGGGATTTTTCAATCATTAACCAAAGGTCAAGTGCTACTTTTGTTATGGATAAACCTATTCAATAACAAAAAATGCGCTTAGCCTTGGCGACGTGGCGCTTTAGCTTTACCGCTCGGAGCGCGGGTACCCTGACGGGAGCTCTGCTCTTGTGCACTATTACGAGTACTTGAACCAGGTTTGCGACGAGCACGTGTAGGTGTATTGCCTGTCGAACCACCAGTCGTTGTCCCGTTAGTCACTCGGCTTTTCGGTTTAGCGGTGGTGGTCGTGATTCGCTCTTCATGACGCTTCACAGCACGACGGATCTTCTGACTACGTGAACGTTCACGTTTGCGCGATGTATTATCTTTCGATTCATCCAGCATGGTTTCTTTTTCTGGGCGTAGTTCAACGAGATCACGCAAGTAGTTAACTTGTTTAAGATCGAGCTCTACCCATCCCCCACGCGGTAATTTCTTATCTAAGAAAATATCGCCATAACGCACGCGCTTCAAACGACTTACTGTGGTGCCTTGTGACTCCCACAAACGGCGAACTTCGCGATTACGCCCTTCATTAATCACCACATAGAAGGTATGATTCATACCTTCACCACCCGCATACATAACATCTTCAAAACGAGCCATGCCGTCTTCAAGCTGCACACCGCGCACTAAGTTGCGAATTTTTTCTTCGTTAATTTCGCCAAAAACTCGAACTAAATATTCACGTTCTACTTGACGACTTGGGTGCATCAAACGATTAGCCAGCTCACCATCGGTAGTGAACAATAGTAAACCGGAAGTATTGGCATCAAGACGTCCAACTGAAATCCAACGTGACCCGCGAATTTTCGGCAAACGGTCAAAGACGGTGCGACGACCTTCAGGATCGTGACGAGTACACAGCTCACCTTCCGGCTTATAATAAGCCAGCACACGACAGATCACTTCTTCTGGCGCTTTAGCAGAAACGGCATGCCCATCAATACGTACTACGGCGGTTTCATCTTCTAGACGCTCACCGAGTATAGCTACCTTGCCATTAACACTTACACGTCCAGCTCGGATCAGAGCTTCAAGCTCTCGACGAGAACCATGACCAGCACGTGCTAAAACTTTTTGTAACTTTTCGCTCATTTATCTACCTATGATGTCGTCTTCTCAGACGTCGAATGACAATATGCGATCTTAAAATCGCGGTCGAATATTATTGCAAATAATCCAACAAAAAGCATCCGTTTTGTGACTGATGCGATCATTGAAATGGGGTTGGGTCTCCTGCACCTAAACGTGCAACAACCATTTCATCTTCACTGAAATCAATCACCGTGGTGGGTTGTTCCCCTAAATACCCACCATTGAGAATCACATCAACGAGATGCTCTAAGCGATCGCGAATCTCTTCCGGATCCGATTCCGTAGTTTCTTTGCCAGGAAGAATCAACGAAGTGGACATTAATGGCTCACCTAACGCCTCTAATAAATCGAGAGCAATTTTATTATCTGGTACGCGGATACCGATGGTTTTGCGTTTCACATTCATTAAACGACGAGGGACTTCTTTAGTACCCTTGAAAATAAAGGTATAGGGGCCCGGTGTGTTATTTTTGAGCAAACGAAACGCGGTATTATCGACTCGTGCATACAAAGATAACTCCGATAAGTCGCGACATAATAATGTGAAATTATGTTTATCATCCAAACGACGAATTTGACAAATCCGCTCTAAAGCCTGTTTATTTTCTAATTGACAACCCAACGCATAGCCAGAATCCGTTGGGTAGACGACAACACCGCCATTACGAATAATCGCAACCGCTTGGTTAATTAAACGTGCTTGTGGGTTTTCAGGATGAACATAAAAAAATTGGCTCATGATTATTCCTCTTCATTGAGTCTCACGACTCTCTGGTTTGGCAGGTGCTGCCACTCTTTCCAAACCGCTTCAACGCCTGCTGGCAACCAAAGATTTCGCCCAAGCTCCATCCAAGGAGAGGGATAATGAAAGTCGCTGCCTTGCGAAGCGAGTAAATTAAAATGTATTGCGTAATCACCAAGGGTGCGCTTTTCTTGCGGTGCTTGCTGAGGCTGTGCCACTTCCATAGCATCACCTCCCGCTTCAACAAATGCGCTAATTAAGCGCTTAAGCCATTTCGCCGTCAAGTCATATCGCCCTGGATGGGCTAAAACCGCCTGTCCCCCAGCGGCATGAATCGCACTGATAGCCTCACTCATACTGCACCAGTTGGGTGGCACGTAGCCGGGATTATTACGGGTTAAGTATTTTTTAAACACTTGTTGCATGGATTTGACGTAGCCTTGGTCAACCAGCCATTTGGCAAAATGAGCACGAGTGATAGGTGCATCACCAGCGATCCGCTTAACGTCTTCCAATACCCCTTCTCTCGTCACTTTCGCTAACCGCTCAGCGATCAGCTCAGCACGCCCCACGCGGTGCTGTTTTTGCTCTGCAATTAATTGAGTGAGAGCGATATTATCGGGATCAATATTTAACCCAACAATATGAATATCTTTATTCTGCCATACCGTGGAAATCTCAATACCGTTGATTAACGTAATCGGATGCTGACCAGCTTCAATATAGGCTCGGGCTGGAGCTAAACCATCAATGGTATCGTGATCGGTAATCGCCAATACATCGAGATTAAATTCTAACGCGCGATCGATCAATTGCTCAGGGCTAAATCGACCGTCTGAAGCAGTCGTATGACTGTGGAGATCTATTTTCATATCTATTGCCTGTTATTTAGGCTTGACTTTCTGCTCTCGAACTAGTTAACTAGTACGCAAATACAAAAGCACCGTATTAAGGCTTCCTATGTTACAAGAATTTAACCAAAACCATAATCACAATTTTAGTGCAGCTTCTGCTGAACTCACTTGGTGGCGCACTTGGACAAGTTCTTGGTGGGCAACGGTGTATTTCTAAATCGAATACGCAACCAAAAGCCCGCGGATACTGAGCGGGCTTTTTTATTGACTCAGATCGCTGACTTTTATTCTCCCTAAACGACTTGGAGTGACCACTTTCAATAAAAAGGGATAACAGCTTAGAAATACATCACAAGACGATTGGGTCAAACACAGGATTATGCGAGTATGCAAAGTAGCAAGAAAACCATTCATCAAGGAAGCTTTATGAACAAAGCTATTGATATCAAACAACAAGGGCAGCTTGAGGTTCTTCACACAACGCTACCTTATACACCGGATCCGACGCGTGTCTTCCATGCCTTGTGTGCCGATAAAACCGACTGTTTATTACTGGAATCCGCGGATATTGAATCAAAAAAAGATGTCAAAAGCCTGTTGCTGATTGATGCCGCGGTGCGCATTACTTGCGTCGGTCATCGCGTCACTTTTCACGCCCTCACCGATAATGGCCAGCAGTTGGTTGAGTTACTTAAACATAATATTGCTACCGATATTAGCCACCAGCTCGATCATGATACATTAACCCTCAACTTCGCTCCACTCAGTGATCAGCTAGATGAAGATTCACGCTTGCAAGAAGCCAGTTCATTTGATGCGCTGCGTTTAGTGCAGCACAGCTTTGATCTAAGCAACCAAGATAAGTATGCGATTTTTCTCGGCGGTTTATTTGCTTATGACCTAGTGGCTAATTTTGAACCTTTAGGCAATGCAGAGGCCATCGACCAGTGTCCAGATTATGTGTTTTATGTCGCTGAAACTTTAATGGTCATTGACCATAAAAACGCACACTGCCGCCTACAAGCGACGCTGTTTAGCGCCAATCAAGAGCAACGCCAAGTGTTAGCCGCTCGCTTACAAACCATTACCACTCTTAGTGCAGAGTCAAAGCCACTGCCTACAGCACAAAAAGTCGCTGATCTCAGCGTGACCACCAATCTTTCTGATCCGGTATTCTGTGAGACGGTCAAGCACCTAAAAACCTTGGTCGTGAAAGGCGATATTTTCCAAGTTGTCCCCTCTCGCCGTTTTATGCTGCCTTGCCCGTCTCCATTGGCTGCGTATAAAAAACTCAAAGACAGCAACCCAAGCCCATACATGTTTTATATGCAGGATACCCGTTTCACTCTGTTTGGGGCTTCGCCAGAAAGCGCCTTGAAATACTCAACCGACAGCAATCAAGTCGAGATTTATCCGATCGCCGGTACCCGCCGCCGCGGTAAACGCGCTGATGGATCCCTTGATCATGATTTAGACAGTCGTATTGAGCTTGAATTGCGCGGTGATAAAAAAGAAAACGCCGAACACATGATGCTGGTTGACCTGGCAAGAAATGATGTGGCGCGAATTGCGCAAGCCGGTAGCCGCCATGTGGCTGATTTACTCAAAGTTGACCGTTATAGCCATGTGATGCATTTGGTCTCTCGCGTTGTTGGTCAGTTGCGGGGCGATCTCGATGCCCTACACGCTTACCAAGCTTGTATGAACATGGGCACGTTAACGGGAGCACCGAAGATCCGCGCCATGCAAATTATTCGTGAAGTAGAAAAAACCAGACGTGGTAGCTATGGCGGTGCGGTGGGCTATTTAACAGGGGATGGTGATTTAGATACCTGCATCGTGATCCGTTCAGCGTATGTGGAAAATGGCATCGCACAAGTACAAGCGGGCGCTGGTGTTGTTTATGACTCTGATCCGCAATCCGAAGCCGATGAAACACGCGGTAAAGCCCAAGCCGTGATCGCGGCGATTCAATCCGCGCATCAGGAGTAACCTCATGGCGAATATTTTGTTTGTCGATAACTTTGACTCCTTTACCTACAATTTGGTCGATCAATTTCGCACCTTAGGTCATCAAGTGACCATTTATCGTAACCACATTACCGCGCAAACCATTGAACACGCCATCACGCAACTAGATAATCCTTTGCTGGTCTTATCACCAGGACCGGGTGCGCCATCTGCCGCGGGTTGTATGCCCGAGCTACTACAACGCTTAAAAGGTAAAGTGCCGATCATCGGCATATGCCTTGGTCATCAGGCCATCGTTGAAGCCTATGGCGGCACCGTTGCTGGAGCCGGAGACATCGTACATGGCAAAGTGTCAATGATGGAACATCAGCATCACGCGATTTATGCCCAGTTGCCCTCACCGATGGCGATTGCGCGTTATCACTCACTGGTCGCCACACAAGTCCCTGACTGTTTAACTATTACAGCAAAAGTTGATGGTTTGGTGATGTCTGTTGTCCATGAACAAGACAAAATTTGTGGTTTTCAGTTTCATCCTGAGTCGATCATGACCACCTATGGCGCCACATTGCTTGCCAATGCCATTGATTGGGCACTGAGCGAATAAGCTCAACCACGATGCTCCGCCTAATTTTATACACAGATTGATAGGGATATTTTATGCAACACATCATCGATAAACTGTATGCCCAGCAGTCACTTTCGCAACTGGAAAGTCAGCAGCTATTTGACGTCATCATTCGCGGTGAACTTGACCCCATTTTAATCGCCGCAGTATTAACCGCCTTAAAAATGAAAGGCGAAACACCGGATGAAATCGCTGGCGCGGCGCAAGCTTTACTTGCTAACGCTGAGCCGTTCCCACGTCCCGACTATGACTTTGCGGATATCGTCGGTACTGGTGGTGACGGTGCGAATACTTTTAATATTTCCACCACTGCCGCTTTTGTGGCTGCCGCCTGCGGCGTGAAAATCGCCAAACATGGTAATCGAGGCGTTTCTAGCAAATCAGGCTCTTCTGACCTGTTGGACTCTTTTGGCATCAACCTTGCAATGAGCGCTGAGCAAACTCGTCAAGCCATGGATGAGTTAGGCGTGGCTTTTTTATTTGCACCTCAATATCACCAAGGGGTTCGCCATGCGATGCCCGTGCGTCAAACCCTGAAAACACGCACCATTTTCAATATCTTAGGGCCTTTAATCAATCCAGCTCGGCCCTCGATTCAGCTGATGGGGGTTTACAGCCCTGAGCTAGTATTGCCAATCGCCCAAACCATGTTACAAATGGGGCTGCAACGTGCTGCCGTGGTGCATGGTAGCGGCTTGGATGAAGTCGCCATCCATGGTGAAACTTTAGTTGCAGAAATTCGTCATGGTGAGATTATTCAATACACCTTGACCCCTGAAGATTTTGGCCTCGAGTCTTACCCTCTCTCTGCTATTCAAGGCGGAGAGCCGGCAGAAAACCGCGCCATCATTACCCATCTTTTGACGGGGAAAGGCAGCGATGCACAACTGGCTGCTGTTGCGGTGAATGTCGCTCTGCTGCTACGCCTATTTGGCCGTGACGATCTGAAAGCCAACGCCCAGTTAGCCATCGACGTGATGAACTCGGGTAAAGCGTTTCAACTGGTTCAACAATTAGCACAAAGAGGTTAAATCCTATGTCTGAGCAACTCTCCGAACATATTTCAATCCAAGATACTCAGATGGCCGAAGTATTAGCTAAAATCGTGCAAGATAAGTACCTTTGGGTTGAACAGCGTAAAACCAAACAGCCGCTGAATACTTTTCAAGCCTTGCTGACACCAGCCGATCGCTCATTTTATGACGCCCTCAGTCCAGAGAAAACGCGCTTTATTTTAGAATGTAAAAAAGCCTCACCGTCCAAAGGGTTGATTCGCGAAGATTTTGATTTGGATTATATTGCCTCGGTTTACCATCAATATGCAGATGTGATCTCGGTTTTAACCGATGAAAAATATTTCCAAGGCAATGTCGAGTTTCTGCCACGGATCCGAGGGCAAGTGAGTCAGCCAATCCTGTGTAAAGATTTTATGGTTGATGCTTATCAAGTGTATTTGGCTCGTCATTATGGCGCTGATGGGATTTTATTGATGCTATCGGTACTCGATGATCAGCAGTATCAACACTTAGCCGCGATTGCTCACCAACTGGGCATGGGCGTATTAACCGAAGTCAGTGACCATGCGGAATTACAGCGCGCCATCACCCTAGAAGCCAAGGTGATTGGTATTAATAACCGTAACTTGCGCGATCTCTCAACTGATCTCAATCGCACTAAACAGTTAGCTCCCTTATTACCAAAAGGCACCATCATCATTTCAGAATCGGGCATTTATCACCATCAACAAGTGCGTGATCTGGCCCATTATGCCAGCGGCTTTTTAATCGGCAGTTCACTGATGGCCGAGCAAAATCTTGAACTGGCGGTGCGCAAAATTATCCTCGGTGAAAATAAAGTCTGTGGCTTAACCCATGCCGATGATGCCGCCAAAGCCTATCAAGCCGGAGCCGTGTTTGGCGGGTTAATTTTTGTGTCTAAGTCACCACGTTATGTGGATATTGAACAGGCACGACTCGTCATGAGCGGCGCACCACTGCATTACGTGGGGGTATTTCAAAATCATTCACTGCAAGAGGTGGTCGATATCGCGCAGCAGCTATCGCTCAAAGCGGTACAGTTGCATGGTGATGAAGACCAAGCTTACGTTGATCAATTAAGAATGCAATTAGCCAATGAGATTGAGATCTGGAAAGCCTATGGCGTGAGTGATAGCAAGCCAAAAACTCTGCAACGGCATATTGATCGTCATCTGTTTGATAGCCAAGTCGGCGCTCAATCGGGTGGCACAGGACAAGCTTTTAACTGGCAACTGCTCGATGAGGTCAATAACGTGATGCTCGCGGGAGGAATAAACCCAGACAACGCTCAGCAGGCGGCAAGCCTTGGCTGTTTGGGATTAGATCTCAATTCAGGAGTAGAAAGTCAACCCGGTAAAAAAGATCAACAGAAACTGAATTCAGCATTTCGTGCCATTAGGCATTATTAATCACCGATTTGCGCATGACCAACAGTCCAAACCACCCACTAGGGGGGCAAACGACGCCAATGACAAGAGGATCATGCGCAACCAATGACAAGACAAAGGATACGAATCATGGCAAAGCTTAATGCCTATTTTGGCGAATACGGTGGTCAATATGTGCCACAAATTTTAGTCCCTGCGCTGGATCAGTTAGAGCAAGCGTTTATTGATGCGCAAGAAGACCCTGACTTTCGTGCTGAATTTATGACCTTGTTGCAAGAGTATGCCGGTCGCCCAACCGCTCTAACCCTAACCCGCAATCTCACTAAGGGCACCAAAACCAAGCTATACCTAAAACGAGAAGATTTATTGCACGGCGGCGCGCACAAAACCAACCAAGTTCTAGGCCAAGCCTTGCTAGCAAAACGGATGGGCAAACATGAAATCATCGCCGAAACCGGCGCTGGGCAACACGGGGTAGCCACCGCGCTCGCTTGCGCGCTACTTGGACTGAAATGTCGCGTTTACATGGGCGCTAAGGACGTTGAGCGCCAAAGCCCGAACGTCTTTCGTATGAAACTGATGGGCGCAGAAGTTATCCCTGTTCATTCTGGTTCGGCAACCTTAAAAGATGCCTGTAATGAGGCGCTGCGTGATTGGTCTGCTACTTATGAAACGACTCACTATTTACTCGGTACGGCGGCAGGCCCACACCCTTTCCCGACCATAGTGCGTGAATTTCAACGCATCATTGGTGAAGAAACTAAGCTGCAAATTTTGGCTCGTGAAGGACGCTTACCTGATGCCGTATTAGCCTGTATCGGTGGCGGCTCTAACGCGATTGGTATGTTCGCCGATTTTATTGATGAACCTAACGTACGTTTGATTGGTATTGAGCCAGCAGGAAAAGGCATTGATACCCATCAACACGGCGCGCCACTCAAACACGGTAAAACGGGGATCTTTTTTGGTATGAAAGCGCCACTGATGCAAGACTCGTATGGCCAAGTCGAAGAGTCCTATTCGGTTTCTGCTGGGTTGGATTTTCCATCCGTTGGCCCGCAGCACGCGCACCTGAATGCCATTGGCCGCGCAGAATATGAAAGCATTACCGATGATGAGGCGTTAGAGGCGTTTCAATCTATCGCGCGTAACGAAGGCATCATCGCGGCTTTGGAATCCTCACACGCTCTCGCTTATGCGGTAAAAATGGCGTATGCCGAGCCCGATAAAGAGCAGTTACTGGTCGTCAATTTATCTGGTCGTGGTGATAAAGATATCTTCACCGTCCATCAATTATTAGAAGAACGAGGCGCACTATAATGGATCGTTATCAACATTTATTCCAACGTTTGGCAGCACAGAACCAAGGCGCTTTTGTTCCGTTTGTCACCATTGGCGACCCTAACCCACAGCAGTCGCTGCGCATTATGCAAACCCTGGTTGAAGCCGGAGCCGATGCACTAGAGCTGGGTATGCCATTTTCAGATCCCTTGGCGGATGGCCCGACTATTCAAGGGGCGAATATTCGCGCGTTAGCATCCGGTACCACACCCGATCAATGCTTTGAGCTGATCAGCACCATTCGAGCACAATATCCTGATTTACCCATTGGTTTATTAATGTATGCCAACTTGGTCTACGCTCGCGGCATCGATAATTTTTATCAACGCTGCCAACAAGCGGGCGTTGATTCAGTGTTAATCGCTGACGTCCCCACCAATGAAAGTGCTGAGTTTGTGACCGCAGCGAAAAAATACGCCATTCATCCAATTTTTATTGCACCACCTACCGCCAGTGATGAGACCTTACAATCGGTTGCAGAGCTAGGTAGCGGCTATACCTACCTTTTATCTCGCTCAGGGGTAACGGGCGCAGAAACCAAAGCCAACATGCCCGTTCACGCCTTACTCGATCGCCTTAACCAATTTTCAGCGCCTCCAGCGTTACTCGGTTTTGGAATTTCAGAGCCAGAACAAGTCAAACAGGCCATTGAGGCTGGCGCTGCTGGGGCGATTTCTGGCTCGGCGGTAGTCAAAATTATCGAGCAACATCTTGCCGAACCCGAAGTGATGCTGGATGAACTGAAAACTTTTATTTCGGCAATGAAAAACGCTACTCAACGCGATAACTAATTATCCGCTAAGTACTTAGCGTTTCACTGAGGCGGCCTTATGGTCGCCTATTTTTTCGCTTCCTTTTATCTACAAACCCAGTCTATTTTTCTCTCACTTCCTCTTCTGGTGACAAATGTGAACTGACTCCAAGTATTCACTTTTCACCCTTCAATTTACGCTCCAATTCGGAAATCCCGATTGTTAAACAAGATTTAATCGATATAAACGAGACGAATATTTTTACAGTCAACTATCATAGGCTCAGATGTTGAGTTTTTACTCTGACAATGCCCAAGACCAATGTTGATAGAAGACTTAACGTTTCATTACACGACTAGATTGAAACTATCGGCTATAGCAATACTAAAAAAATAACAATGGAAGAATGACAATGTATAAAAGGATTAAATATTTTCTCACCAGTGATCCTGCGAGCGGTGTATTACTGCTGCTTGCCGCCATCACCGCACTTGCCATCGCTAACTCACCACTACAACACTCTTATCAACAATTTTTAAACTTCTATGTTTTTGGGATCAGCGTCAGTCATTGGATCAATGATGGCTTAATGGCTTTATTCTTTTTAATGATTGGCTTAGAAGTAAAACGTGAGTTGATTGAGGGATCGTTAAATAGTCGCTCAAAAGCCATGTTACCAGCGATGGCTGCCTTAGGTGGCATGCTATTCCCTATCGCTATCTTCTTGTTTTTTAATTATCAAGATCCGATTGCCATCAATGGCTGGGCAGCTCCAGCGGCGACAGATATTGCTTTTGCTTTAGCGATTTTAAGCTTACTCGGTAAACGAGTGCCCGTTGAATTGAAAGTCTTCTTGTTGGCTTTGGCCATTATTGATGACTTAGGCGTGATTTTTATTATTGCTCTATTCTATAACAGTGAGCCTTCAGGCATGATGCTGCTGTTTGTCTTGACCATCAGTTTGTTTTTATTCTTTTGTGGCAAGAAGCAATTTTCCTCTCTCGCGCTGTATTTTGTATTATTCCTTGTACTTTGGTTTACCGTCTACCACTCAGGAATTCACGCTACGCTCGCAGGCGTTATCGCTGGTTTCTTAATTCCACTGACTTGCCGAGCAGGAAAGAGCCCAGCGAAACGGGTTGAGCATTTATTGAACCCTTATGTCGCGTTTTTAATCTTACCGCTGTTTGCCTTTGCTAACTCTGGCGTCACGTTTTCGTCGATTAATATCGTCAGTAGTAATGCTCACTTACCGCTCGGTATTGCGCTAGGATTATTTGTCGGTAAACCTATCGGTGTCTTCTTATTCAGTTGGTTAGCGATTAAGCTTGGCGTCGCTCAACTGCCCCCTACTGTCAACCTACGCATGATTCTATCGGTAGCTGTACTGTGTGGGATTGGTTTTACTATGTCTATTTTCATTTCCACTCTCGCGTTTACCGCTGAGCAAAGTGTGATGGTCGATTACGCCAAAATCGGTATTTTGATGGGCTCGACCGCTTCAGCCATCTTGGGGTTTTCTATGTTAATCAAGGCGCTTCCAGTATCAACGCCACACATTGTCTCTAGCCAAGCCAGAGTAAGTGAGTTGCAACAAAGCCGAATTAAATAATCATGGTTGCTTCTATACTCAAACAACGTGGAATTATAATTAGGCAGTAACGAAGTGAATCCCCAATCATATAAATAAACGATATGATTGGGGTAAGCCAACACCACGGTGAGCGATTATCTGTTTTGATTTAGTGATTATTTCGCTAGACTGTCGCCATCGTCTCCTTTTGGGCCTCATCTGATAATGAAACAACTGCTCGACTTTATTCCGCTGATTATTTTCTTCGTACTATTTAAGCTTTACGATATCTATATTGCGACTGGCGCGCTGATCGCCGCAACCGCACTGCAAGTGGTGATCACTTACTTTTTAGTCAAAAAAGTCGAAAAGATTCAGCTGATCACTTTTGCTCTTGTGGCTATTTTTGGCGGCATGACCATCTTCTTACATAATGATAACTTTATAAAATGGAAGGTGACTATTGTCTATCTGGTGTTTGCTATCGGACTTGCTGTCAGCCATAAACTGGGTAAATCAGCGATTAAAGGTATGCTTGGCAAAGAAATTTCACTACCGAATGATATTTGGGCCAAAATCACTTGGGCATGGGTGATGTTTTTTGCTGTCTGTGCGCTTCTCAATACTTACATTGCCTTTCAGCTCTCGTTAGAAGTATGGGTTAATTTCAAGGTTTTTGGCTTACTTGCCGCAACGTTTATCTATACTTTACTGACCGGATTTTATATCTATAAACACCTGCCAAAAGAGAAAAAAGACACGGAGCAGTAACGGGAGGCAGCCCGATACTCATAACACTTTTGAGCTTAATCCTATTTTAAGGGTATAATCTCAGTTCTTTTTCAGCGACCCTTGTGGGTCGCTGTTTTGTTTATTGTGGATGTCGAAAATGAATCAGGATGCACACTCTCCTAAAGGCCAACTATTATTGAGAACGTTAGCGATGCCAGCCGATACCAATGCCAATGGTGATATCTTTGGTGGCTGGATTATGTCGCAACTCGATCTCGCTGGTGGTATTCTCGCTAAAGAAATTTCCAGCGGACGTATTGTTACTGTCTCTGTTTCTAGTATTACCTTTAAAAAACCAGTCAAAGTCGGTGATGTGGTGTGCTGTTATGGTGAATGCACCAAAATCGGCCGAACCTCGATGTCGATTAATCTTGAAGTGTGGGTCAAGCCAATCAAAGAAGATGGGGTACTTGATCGCTTTCAAGTGTGTGAAGCTACGTTTAATTATGTCGCGATTGATGTAGATGGGCGGCCTCGAGTGATAAAGCAGAGAGGCGCTTGATCACATAACGAAGGATTAATAATATTAATCGTCAATAGGCATTTTAAAATCGCTTTACTTTCAGTACATTAACATCAACCATACTGACTAAACCGAAAGTTATAGGTAGACAGATAATCTACTTTTAAACACCAATAAGGATATCAATATGTGGTATGTGATCTTTGCTCAGGATGTACCGAATTCTCTAACACAACGCCTTAGTGCTCGTCCTGCTCATTTAGCACGCTTACAAGCATTACGTGATGAAGGTCGCTTGCTTACCGCAGGACCAATGCCTGCTATTGATGCAGAGAATCCAGGTGACGCTGGATTTACTGGCTCAACAGTGATTGCTGAATTTGAATCTCTACAAGCCGCCCAGCAATGGGCTGACAACGACCCTTATGTCACGGCTGGCGTTTATGCCCAGGTGATCGTCAAACCATTCAAAAAAGTGTTTTAATTATGAATAAGTTACTATTGTCCTGCGTAGGACTGACGATGCTATTATTGGCTGGCTGTAGTTCAACCGCCGATCAACAAAAACACCTAGAACTGCTTGCCGCTAATCGCGCCAGCGTATTAAACGCTGAACTCCCGATTGAACAAGGCCCTTTGACTATCATGCGTGCCAGCGCCAAGGGGACAATGATTGAAATGATGATGATTTATAACAACGACCAACAAGGTGCGACCCCAATTGATCAAGTGATGCAATCCAGTTTACAACGTTTTTGCTCGACACCTGATATTCGTGCCAATCTTGATGTCGGCATTAGTTATCGTTTCTTGGTACGCAACCCACGAGGACAAACCATGGTTGACCAATCGATGACGAAAAGTAGCTGCAAATAAACGCTAAATTCGGCTTTCCTATCGATGAGAATTCAGTCGCGGGCAAACTCAAATGAACAAGGTCTAACCATTCCGGTAGACCTTGTTTCTCTAACAAGTCAGCGCTTCTTGCTGCTCAATCAATAATGGGGATAAATCAATATACTTACCCAAATCTCGGCACTTAATACTTGGCATGTAGGGAATCTCACCTAACTTTGGCGCATCAATCCGATGTTCTAGTAATTGAATAATATCTGCATAGTGCTCGGTTCCAGGATTGACTCGATTCGCTACCCAGCCAACAATCTTTAATCCATCAGCATGAATGCTTTCTGCCGTTAGTAAAGCATGGCTTAAACAACCCAGTTTAATACCAACAACTAAAATCACTGCTAATTGTTCTTGCTGCACCCAGCGAGATAAACCCTCACTATCCGATATTGGTACCCGCCAACCACCTGCGCCTTCAACCAATACAACATCAGCATGAGATTGTAACTTCGCGAGTTTTTCACTCAGCACACTAGTATCTATATTTACCTGCTCATGTTTGGCGGCAATATGAGGCGAAGCCGGCAAGGCTAACGGATACGGATTAATATCTTCATACGGCATTTTGACGGTTGCTGCTTGCAACAAATGTAAAGCGTCGCCGTTACGCATTCCTTCTGCCGTTTGCTCACATCCAGCCGCTACTGGTTTATAACCTATAGTAGAAAAACCACGAGCGGCCAATGCCTGCAAAATCGCTTTTGAAGCCACGGTCTTACCCACATCGGTATCCGTACCGGCAATAAATATTGCGTTAATCATCGATGTAACACCCCTAAACAAACTTGATACGTTGCAGGTAGGAGGCCTTGCTGACCAGCAAACTGCTGATAGGCCTGCTCTACCTGAGCAAGAGTGTGGCGGCCCGTTAGCCCTTGAGATCGGCCATGGATATGGGTGGCCCCAATACCTTTCAGATCGCGCATTAATTGATAAGCGCTCTCATACCACACGGTTATTGCGGGTAAGTCTAAGTGATATTGCGCAAAGTCAGATTGCGCTAACGCAAGGTTTATCTTATTCACATCCGCAAAGCGTTTAACGTGTTGATGTACATCAACCTTCTGCCACGCTTGTGCTAACTCGGTTAATGATCCAAACAATAAAGTGGAAAATCTTGCTTGTCCTTGAGGTTTGAGAATGCGATGAATTTCTTGCAGCGGAACGACTAAATCCTCACACCACTGCAAGGCTAAACTCGAAAACACCAGATCAAAGTGCGCAGCTTTGAAAGGGAGAGCTTCAGCGTCAAGTTGGACATAATGCATTCGATAATGACCACAACGCTGTTTAGCCTGATACAACATTGCTGATGAAAGATCCGCACAGACGACGGTCGCACCCCGTGATCGCAGTTGCTGAGCGAAATAACCCGTACCACATCCCAAATCCAGTACCTGCCAATCCACCAGTTGTTTGGGCAAAGTGTCCAATAACCGTTGCCCGACATCACGTTGAAAAGCCGCATGTTGATCGTAACGAGATGCCGCTTTGCTGAAGGCTTGAGCAATGGCTTTTTTCGTTGCCCCTTGCTCAGCGTGCTCTACCCCAACCGCGAGGTTCATAATTGCCCCTCCATCGCCATCATTAAAGCGTCAGCCAGCTTTGTGACTTGTTGATTGGTATGATTGGCCGTTAACGTAATTCGCAGTCTTGCTTGATTGGTCGGGACCGTGGGGGGGCGAATTGCACCCACCCAAATGCCACCATCACGCAGTCGGTCAGCAATAGTGATGGCACGCTGGTTGCTTCCAAGGATAAATGGTTTGATGGGAGTTGAAGTGGAAACAAAGCCAGGCACACCAGTAAGCATTTGGTCATAGACCATAGAAAGTTCTTGCAACTTCTCTCTGCGCCACGATTGTTGTTGCACCATTTGGATAGAATGGCAGAGAGCATAAGCTTGTGCTGGCGGCATCGCCGTTGAATAGACATGATGACGAGCAAATTGAGTTAAATAATCTCCCAAAGCCTCACTACATAAGATTGCTGCTCCCGATAAACCAAGCGCTTTACCAAAGGTGACGACCAAAATATCGGGGTGAATTCCTGCTTGCGCGCAGCTTCCTCGCCCTTGCTCCCCCAAAACACCAATACCATGGGCATCATCAACCATCAGCCATGCTCGTTGATCAACCTGCTGCTGGATTGATGATAAAGGCGCTCTATCACCATCCATACTGAATACCCCCTCAGTGACTACCAACGCGTGCTGGGATGAATGGGCGGTTAACAATTGCTTAAGGTGTTCAAGATTATTGTGCTGAAAGCGCCGTAATTGAGCTGAAGATAATAGACCAGCTTCAATCAACGAGGCATGATTAAGCTTATCTTGTAAGAGCAGGTCCCCCTCCTCTAACAAGGTGAACAACAGGGCTTGATTGGCGCTAAAGCCAGAGCTAAATAAAATAGCTCGAGGATACCCTAACCACTCGCAAAGCAAGGCTTCAAGCCGCTGATGCGCGGGTGAAAAACCACTCACTAATGGTGAAGCGCCGCTGCCAGCACCAAAGTGAGCTAAGCCTTGCTGCCACGCTTCAACTAATGAGCGGTCTCTCGCTAATCCTAAATAATCATTACTCGCAAAATGATCATACTTTCGCCCTGCGTGAACTAATTGCGCTGAATCTGTGGTTTGAACTGCTGACAATTGGCGGGTTAAGCCTCGTTGGTTTCGCTCATTCAGCGCATACTCAATCCGTTGCTCAAAGGCTAGCATCGTAAAACAGATCCGTATTACTTGGTCTTGATGCAACACGTTCAATCACTTGATCGAGCAGATCGTTTTCTGTCACTTGATCCGGTTTTTGAATCGCTTGTTGACGGTTAATACCTAACTTATTAAACAGCTGCAGATCACTGTCTTCAGCAGGATTTGGCGTAGTTAATAATTTGCAACCATAGAAGATTGAGTTGGCACCAGCCATAAAACACAGTGCCTGCATCTGTTCATTCATCTTCTCTCGTCCTGCCGACAAACGTACTGCAGATTTTGGCATCATGATCCGTGCAACCGCAATTAACCTTATAAAATCAAAAGGCTCAACCTCTTCTGCACTCGCGAGTGGTGTTCCTTGAACTTTAACCAGCATATTAATCGGCACACTTTCAGGTTGAGTCGGTAGGTTCGCCAACTCAACGAGCAGGCCAGCACGATCATCAACACTTTCTCCCATGCCGATGATCCCGCCAGAACAAATTTTCATTCCTGAATCACGGACATGAGACAGGGTATCTAAACGGTCTTGATAGGTTCGCGTGGTAATAATATTGCCGTAAAATTCAGGAGAGGTATCAAGATTATGGTTGTAATAATCTAATCCCGCTTGCGCTAGCTCATACGCTTGCTCTGCACTGAGCATGCCTAACGTCATACAGGTTTCTAGCCCTTTTTCTTTGACACCAGCAATCATCGCTTTCAACAATGGCATATCGCGCGCTTTGGGGTTTTTCCATGCTGCTCCCATGCAAAATCGCGTCGATCCCGATTGCTTGGCTTTTTCCGCCGCGTCTAAAACACGCTCTACTTCCATAAGTCGCTCTTTATCAACATCAGTCCGATAATGAGCACTTTGTGGACAATATTTACAATCTTCCGGACAAGCCCCAGTTTTGATCGATAATAAGGTACTGACCTGAACATGATTGTGGGGGTGAAACTGACGATGAACTTGCTGCGCAGTAAATAACAAATCCATAAATGGTTGATCAAGCAGCGCAGTAACCTCCGCCCTTGTCCAGTTGTGACGTACTTCCACGAGTAATCCTTAGCAATGTGCCTTGCTTGGTGACATTTATGCGCTGTAGTCTACTTAAGCGACATTAACTGTCAACACTGAATTAACTTGCAAGTTTACAGTCGATTAAATAACAACCTTACGCATTAGATAAATTTCTCATCACCTTCCCCAGTTTTTATACCGCTTATGCTTGGATCTATCACCCCTCCAAGCTAGACTGTCAACATTTAAAAACCCATTGAGTTTACAAAAGGTTACTTTAAGCTCTCACTTGAGTATGGATTTTTCATGGATTTAGCTTTTGATCGCCAACATATCTGGCACCCTTATACGTCAACCATTAACCCGTTAACTTGTTATCCCGTCACTCATGCACAAGGCGTCACTCTCTACTTAGAAGATGGCAAAACATTGGTTGATGGTATGTCGTCTTGGTGGGCGGCCATTCATGGTTATAATCATCCAGCTTTAAATCAAGCGGCGCATCAGCAAGTGGATAAAATGGCCCATGTCATGTTTGGCGGCCTCACGCATCAACCGGCAATCGAACTATGTAAACAACTACTCGCATTGACGCCCAACAACTTACAGCAGGTTTTTCTCGCCGATTCCGGTTCAGTAGCCGTGGAAGTTAGCCTAAAAATGGCGCTACAGTATTGGCACGCCAAAGGTGAACAACGCGCTAAATTTCTTACCTTACGTCATGGCTATCATGGTGATACTTTCGCTGCAATGTCAGTGACTGATCCGGATAACTCAATGCATAGCCTATATAAAGGCTTTTTACCTGAGCACATCTTCGCTGATTCACCAAAAACTGGTTTTTATGATCGTTGGCAAGAGTCTGATATCGACGATTTTCGCAGCAAGATCGCACTCCATCATCAACAGATTGCCGCGGTGATCCTTGAGCCGATCGTTCAAGGTGCAGGAGGCATGCGCATCTATCATCCACAATTTCTACGTGAAGTACGTCAACTTTGTGATCACTATAACGTGCTGTTAATTGTTGATGAAATTGCTACCGGTTTTGGTCGAACGGGGAAATTGTTTGCTTGTCAGCATGCCGATATACAACCAGACATATTATGTCTTGGTAAAGCCTTAACCGGTGGTTATATGACCCTTTCGGCAACATTAACCAGCAAAGCAGTCGCTGATGCGGTTTGTAGTGGTGAAGCTGGATGCTTTATGCACGGACCAACCTTTATGGGTAATCCTTTAGCTTGTGCTGTCGCTTCCGCCAGTCTCGCACTGATTGCCAAAGGAGATTGGCAAATACAAGTGGCTAATATTGAAAGCCAATTTGCCAAACGTTTACCCGATTTTACCACCTACCGACACGTAAAAGACGTGCGCTGGCTTGGCGCCATTGGCGTCATAGAAACCCACCATCCAGTCAATATGAGTGTGATTCAAGCACTGTTTGTCGAGCTTGGTGTATGGATCCGGCCTTTTGGCCGCTTAATCTATTTAATGCCACCTTATATCAGTGACCATAAACACATTGATGCTCTGTTAGATGCTATCGAGATGGCTGTGCAAAATGACGCCTGTTTCCAAATAAGCTAGCAATAAACGAAAACTGGTTTTAAATCGATAGCGCGCAGCTTAGCATCCAATAAAAAACCGACGCACTGAGCGTCGGTTTTGAGTAACAATAAGGCAGAAATTAACCGATGTGGGTTAAACCACCCATGTATTTTTGTAATACCGCTGGGATTTCAATACGGCCATCCGCTTGCTGGTAGTTTTCCAAAATCGCTACCATGGTACGGCCAACCGCTAGACCAGAACCATTCAGCGTGTGTACTAACTCAGGGCGCTTTTCTGCTTTACGACGGAAGCGAGCTTGCATACGGCGAGCTTGGAAATCCCACATGTTTGAGCATGATGAAATCTCACGGTAGGTTTTTTGCGCGGGTACCCACACTTCTAAGTCGTAAGTTTTACAAGCACCGAAGCCCATATCACCGGTGCATAGCACCACTTTACGGTAAGGAAGATTTAACAGTTGCAGCACTTTTTCTGCATGAGCGGTCAACTCTTCTAACGCCGCCATCGAATCTTCTGGCTTAGTGATCTGCACCAGCTCAACTTTGTCAAATTGGTGCATGCGGATCAAACCACGCGTATCGCGTCCATAAGATCCGGCTTCAGAGCGGAAACACGGTGTGTGAGCGGTCATTTTCAGTGGCAGATCTGCCTCATCCAAAATCACATCACGTACCAAGTTGGTCACTGGAACTTCGGCCGTTGGGATCAAAGAAAAACGACGTGGATCTTCATCGCTGGCTTTTTCCGTCAATGGCTCGGTGTGGAACAGATCTTTACCGAATTTAGGTAGCTGACCAGTACCAAATAACGTCTCTTGGTTGACTAAGTAAGGAACGTATAGCTCAGTATAACCATGTTGTTCGGTGTGCAAATCAAGCATAAATTGGGCAATAGCACGATGCAAACGAGCAAACTGACCTTTCATGATCACAAAACGAGCGCCAGTAATTTTGGTTGCACTCGCAAAGTCTAAACCGCCGCTCATTT
Source organism: Vibrio sp. 2017_1457_13 (assembly GCF_030851525.1). Lineage (NCBI taxonomy): Bacteria > Pseudomonadati > Pseudomonadota > Gammaproteobacteria > Vibrionales > Vibrionaceae > Vibrio > Vibrio sp. 2017_1457_13. The sequence continues at coordinate 135,877 of NZ_VHTA01000001.1, read as the reverse complement.
CACCTAAGTCGACATGATCTTTCACTTCAAAATCATACTCTTTCGGTGTACCCCAGCGTGACACTTCCACGTTGTCATCTTCATCTTTACCATCGGGTACTGAACTATCAGGAATATTAGGCACGGTTTGCGTGATCGCTTCTAGTTCCGCTTGGATTTTGTCTAACTCAACTTTCTTGCTGTCGAGATCCTCACCGAGAGTACCAATTTGCTGCTTAATCGCTTCCGCGCCCGCTTTATCACCTTGCGACATCAGTTGGCCAATTTGCTTGGAGATGGAGTTACGCGTGGATTGTAAATTTTCAACTTCGACTTGAATCGACTTACGTTGCTCTTCAAGGGTGCGAATGGTGTCGACGTCGAGCGTAAAGCCACGACGTGCTAATTTTGCAGCTGTTTCATCCAGCTCTGTGCGAAGTAATTTAGAATCCAGCATTGCTAATCCTATGCTTTAATGTTGTGAAGAAACATGGACGTTGTTTTTTTGAACAACATCACACGTATTGAATTTACTCAGCCAAAGATAACCAAAAGCCACTACTTTTCATAGCGCTTTTGTGGGCTTTTTGCGTCTAAATCGGCTAGATACTGGAGTTTTTCCGCAATCTTAGTTTCTAGGCCACGATTAGTTGGCTGATAATAACGCTTACCTATCATTTCTGGCGGTAAGTAACGCTCACCAGCGGCAAAAGCCCCAGGCTCATCATGGGCATAACGGTATTCCGCACCATACCCGAGATCTTTCATTAAATGAGTCGGTGCATTACGCAAATGTGCTGGCACCTCATACTCTGGTAAGTTACGAGCATCATTCAGGGCCTGTTTCCAAGCGGTATAAACTGCATTACTTTTCGGAGCACAGGCCAAATAAACCACCGCTTGAGCAATCGCGCGCTCACCTTCAGCTGGACCGACACGGGTAAAACAGTCCCAAGCAGAGAGAGCGACTTGCATTGCTCTTGGGTCTGCATTACCCACATCTTCAGAAGCAATCGCAAGTAAACGACGCGCAATATATAATGGGTCGCACCCTGCGCTGATCATTCTCGCCATCCAATACAAGGCGGCATCGGCATTGGAACCACGAATCGACTTGTGTAATGCCGAGATTAAGTCGTACCAAATATCGCCTTTATTATCAAAACGAGCGACTTTTTCTCCCGCCACTTCAGCCAATAAACTGAGCGTGATCTGTTTACGGCCTTGCGCATCTTGACTTGCCATGTCATACAACAGTTCTAAATAATTGAGCGACATTCGTGCATCGCCATTAACCAACTCGGCGAGCCGCTGCAAAACGTTATCATGAAAATCAGCTGGATGTTGGCCAAGCCCTTTTTGCTTGTCGTCAATCGCTTGTTGCAGCGTTTGTAAAATTTCATCGACACTCAATGAGGTGAGTTTGTACACCCGTGCGCGAGATAACAACGCATTGTTTAATTCAAATGACGGGTTTTCGGTCGTCGCGCCTATAAAGGTCACCGTTCCATCTTCAATATGCGGTAAAAAAGCATCTTGCTGTGATTTATTAAAGCGATGAACCTCATCGACAAAAAGAATCGTCCTCCGCCCGACGCGCTGATTTTCTCTCGCTCTATAGATAGCCGCACGAATTTCTTTAACGCCGGACGTGACGGCTGAGACACGTTCTACTTCAGCATTCGCGTAATTGGCAGCGACTTCAGCTAGCGTCGTTTTTCCAGTTCCCGGCGGGCCCCAAAGAATCATCGAGTGAAGATGCCCCGCCTGTAACGCACGACGCAGTGGTTTCTCTTGGCCAAGAATATGCTGCTGGCCAATATATTGCTCAATGGTTTGTGGCCTCATACGTGCCGCAAGGGGACGAAAATCTTCATCCCCTGAAAAATCTAAACGGTAATTACTCACGATCGCTCATTGATTCCGTGATTAGCGTTGATCATCAACATCAACCCCATCGGGGATGACAAATTGAAAACGGCTGATAGGCGGCTTTTGCAAAGTGACATCATGGAACGTAAAACGACTTTGCTGACCATCTTGCTCGATGACGGTAAATCCGGTCACTTTCCCTTGTGCATCAATCACGATCTGAAAACGTCCTTGGTTCGATTCAAAGGTAATCGGTGTTAAGGTAAACACATCGCCTTCAGCTTCGACTTGGTACGCATTCCAATCACTGGCTTGATTACGAGTCAGTAATATAAAAGGTGTCTGCTCGGTGGCTTGTTGCTGATTATAAATTGAGACTTGTTCGATAAATGGGCTGTAATACCACAGTGTTTGTCCATCGGAGACCAAGATATTTTCATCCGGTTCAAAGGTTTCCCAGCGAAACAATCCCGGACGAGCCACTTCAACGGTGCCCTTACCTTCCATGACTGTTTCCCCTTCTGGACTCAGCACTTGCTGATCAAACTGGGCACTAAAACCTTCGGTTAATGCTAAACGCTGACTCAGCGTCTCTTTAGGACTCGCCAATACCGAAAAGCTACAAAACAGCAGCACTATCCATTTTTTCATTTTATTTTTACTCCTGACAACCTGACTTAAGGATAAATCCGTGATGATTAACCGCATCAATATCTTCAATGCTAAGGTATAACGGCTTTCCTTGTTTTATATGTCAACATTCGGTAGAAAAAGTTCGTGGTTAAACCGCGTCATGTCGAAAACAAGGTTGACATGACGCCGTCTAAGTGTGGTTATTGGCCACAGCAATGCTTGAATTTTTTACCACTCGAACATGGACAAGCGTCGTTACGCCCAACTTGTTTATAAGGATTAATGGTTTGGGCTTTAGCACCAAGCATCGCTTCATCGGCGGCCAGCGCCACCTCATGAACCATTAAATCCAGTTGTTCAATCATATGCGCTAACGTGGGTAATGATTGATAACCCGCGGCTTGCATCTGCTGATGAGTCCCCGCTTCATCAATCGCCAACATTAAGGTGGTTAATAACGCTTGTAGCATGCGTAATGAACCATCGGAATGACTGCTCGTCTGCCATTGCGGTTCGATCATCGGCCATAGACTCATAAACCCCTGAGCAAACTCCGTTAACCCCTTTTCACGTGATTCTGCGTGTTGCGATAAAAGACTTAACAACGCAAATTGATTGGCTTTAAGCTGCTGATACTGTGCATTGATCTGGGCGGTAACCAAAGGTTCCAGTTCATCGACATTGTCTGGAAACAACTCACTTAACCACTGCTTAGGATCCAGTGGCTGAGTAGCAAAATTCGCCGCTAATATACTGCCTTCGATAAACAAGGGGGATACAGAGCAGAAGTGCTTAGGGAGCATTATCAATGGGTAGTTCATAAATTATCGGTATCGGTCAATTAAGATTGACACAGTATAAACGTAAACCGTTGTCAGTTGCAGCCATGATCCGAGTATCACTTGCTACAATCGATCCGTAAGACGACAAAAGAGGATGACTCATCGCCCATCTGCCACTACAATCTCGCGTCTTTGTTATTGGCGGTACCACTCTTTATTATGCGCGTTATTTTAGGCCCAATGGAGGGCGTTCTTGACCACTTGATGCGTCAAATGCTCACCGAAATCAATGATTACGATTTTTGCGTCACCGAATTTGTTCGCGTGGTCAATTTGCTCCTACCGGATCATGTTTTCTATCGTCTTTGCCCCGAGCTTAAACACGCTTCACGCACTCAATCCGGTACCCCAATCAAAGTCCAGCTTTTAGGCCAAGAGCCACAATGGATGGCAGAAAATGCCGTACGCGCCGCTGAATTGGGCGCCTATGGCGTTGATCTCAATTTTGGTTGTCCCGCGAAAATGGTCAATAAAAGCAAAGGCGGCGCGGCACTGCTGCAACACCCTGAATTGATTTATCAGGTGGTTAAAGCCTGCCGTGACGCGGTACCGAAACACATCCCTGTCAGCGCTAAAATTCGCTTAGGCTGGGAAGATCCTAATGACTGTTTTGACATTGTCGATGCGGTGACTCAGGCAGGGGCCGATGAGCTGACCGTGCATGCGCGAACCAAAGCGGGTGGCTACAAAGCCAGTGAAATTCAGTGGGACTATATTGATCAGATCCGCCAAAAAAGCACCATCCCTTTGATAGCCAACGGTGAAATTTGGAATTATGCCGATGCTCAAGCTTGTATTAGTACGACTGGTGTTGATTCTTTAATGGTTTGCCGCGGCGCGCTGAATATTCCTAACTTAGGCAATATAGTCAAATACAACCATGCGCCAATGCCTTGGAATCAAGTTGTCGAGTTATTACTCGAGTACTCTGCCTATGAAGTGCGCGGAGATAAAGGTCGCTACTATCCTAACCGCGTCAAGCAGTGGTTTTCGTATTTACGTCAAGCGTATCCAGAAGCGGCAGAGCTATTTAGAGAGATACGCACACTGACTGACGTCAACGCCATCGTGAGCCACTTTCAACGCTATCGCGATCAACTGCGCTAATCGGCTCCCAAAACAAAACACCGCGCGGCTCAATCAGCGGCGCGGTGTTATTCGTTTATATGGTCATATGACCGTCGATATCTTATTTAAAACCAGCGCTCTAACGCCCCTTTATCTAACTGACGAAAAGCGCGGTTAAGCACTAAAGCCAACTCTTTATAACGAGGTTTCGCTTTGAGTGGCTCAAGCGCAAAACCCGTCTCAATGATTTTTTGGTGCAATTCACGATACCAGCCTGCCAATGAAGGAGGCAACTGGGTATTCGCACGACTGCCTAACCACCAAATGCCTTGTAATGGCAAACTGATCGCAAACAGAGCCACCACAATGGTTTGTGGCATGGCTTGTAAATTATGAAAGCTCATTTGAGTCAGTACGCTAATCGCCGCAATGGCTGGCATGACTTTAATGCCAAAACGGGTCGCTTTTATGATACGTGCTTCCGGAAACAGTAAGTTGAGCTCTTTACGCATTGGCCAGGTATCCATGTACTTTTGGCCATCTCTTAAACTATGGATGATTCCTGCTCTATTGGCCATACCCTCTCTCCTTCACTGTTGATGAACCTTAAGACTAAAAAATAGTTTAATGATTCAACAAATGGCGTAAAAATTTGACGAAAGCTAATATTGTTTCAAATTTTTTTTGTTATACTGAGCCATTATCGCTATCCTCTGCGGACTCTCAATCTTATTGTTGCTGTTATTTACAATTTAGGCAACCGTAAGACGAAATCAGCATGGAATGCGTCGGCGATTATACTGATTCAGTCACGTCCCTATTATACGGATATTCACCGTGTTATTGATCAAGATTAGTTCTCACTTTTTACGGGTTCAGCTATTCTTGTGGTTAAATTTTATCCTAACTGATTATACAGGTAGTTATACATGTCCAAGCTAGTTTTAGTTTTAAACTGCGGTAGTTCTTCGCTCAAGTTTGCGGTTGTTGATGCAGAAAACGGCAATGAGCATCTCTCCGGTCTTGCAGAATGTCTGCACCTTCCTGAAGCGCGTATCAAGTGGAAACTTGATGGTAAACATGAAGCCCAATTAGGTCATGGCGCAGCTCACGAAGAAGCGCTCGCATTTATGGTTGATACCATCCTTGCTTCAAAACCTGAACTAGCTGAAAACCTTGCAGCTATTGGTCACCGAGTGGTACACGGTGGTGAGCAATTCACTCAATCAGCGCTAATCGATGATTCGGTACTAAAAGGGATTGAAGACGCTGCAACTTTCGCACCTCTGCATAACCCTGCACACATCATTGGTATCAATGCGGCTAAAAAAGCTTTTCCAGCGCTGAAAAATGTTGCTGTATTTGACACCGCATTCCACCAAACCATGCCTGAAGAAGCTTACCTATACGCACTACCTTACCATCTTTATAAAGAGCACGGTATCCGTCGCTACGGTATGCATGGAACTTCTCACCTATTTATTGCTCGTGAAGCCGCTGAGCGTTTAGGTAAACCAGCCAATGAATTGAACATCATTAACTGCCATTTAGGTAACGGTGCTTCAGTTTGTGCAATTAAAAACGGTCAATCGGTTGATACGTCAATGGGTTTAACACCACTTGAAGGCCTAGTAATGGGTACTCGTTGTGGTGATATCGATCCTGCGATCATTTTCCACCTACATGATGCATTAGGTTACTCGGTTGAGCAAATCAACACGATGCTAACCAAAGAGTCTGGCCTACAAGGCTTAACTCAAGTGACCTCAGACTGCCGTTTTGTTGAAGATAACTACGGTGAAAAAGAAGAAGCCACTCGCGCAATGGACGTATTCTGCCATCGCCTAGCGAAATACGTTGCTGGTTACACTGCAAGCCTGGATGGCCGTTTAGACGCTATCGTCTTTACTGGTGGTATCGGTGAAAACTCGGGTCCAATTCGCGAAATGGTTCTAAATCGTTTAGCAATTTTTGGTATTGAAGTCGATAGCGCCGCTAACCTCAAAGCTCGTTTTGGCGGTGAAGGTGTGATCACCACAGCAAACAGCCGCATCCCTGCAATGGTTATCTCAACCAACGAAGAGCTGGTGATTGCTGAAGATACTGCGCGCTTAGCAGGCATCTAATTGTCCATGTAGGCGACTCTTCCTTCCTTGCCGATAGTGTTACTTATCGGCAAGGTTTATCTAGCGTCTCAAGATGTAGCCTATTTTTTTAGGGGCTCAAGACCTATTCTTACGGAATACGGCGTTGGGCTTTGTTCCTTTCAATCTAACTCGTTTAGATTGTATCGATAGTGTTGAGGTACTTAACGTATGTCCCGTACTATTATGCTTGTCCCAATCAGTGCCGGTGTGGGTTTAACCAGTGTGAGCATGGGTCTTTTGCGCGCCATGGAGCGTAAAGGTGTAAGCGTTTCTTTTTACAAACCAATTTCACAGCCACGTAGCGGTGGCGATCAGCCAGATTTAACATCAACCATTATTCGTCATAGTAGCGATATCAAAATTGCTGAACCAATGGCCATGTCAGCCGCCGAAGCGCTGATTGGCGGCGAAAAAATGGATGTACTACTGGAAACGGTTGTTGAACGCTATAACCAAATTATTGTTGATGCCGAAGTCACGTTAATCGAAGGTTTAGTCCCAACGCGTAAGCATCCTTTTGCGAACCAAGTTAACGCAGAGATTGCTAAAACGTTAGGCGCTGAAATTGTCTTCGTTGCCACGCCTGGTACTGATAATCCAACTCAGCTCAAAGAGCGTATTGAAGTCGCTTGCTCTAACTTTGGCGGCACTAAGAATAAAAACATCTCTGGTGTGGTTATTAACAAACTCAATGCGCCAGTCGATGATGCGGGTCGTACTCGTCCCGATTTGTCAGAGATTTTTGACGATGCCGATGGTGCAAAACAGGCCAACCTTGAAGTAATGCAAATCTTCAACAGTAGCCCAATTCGCGTACTTGGTTGCGTGCCATGGAGCATTGACCTTATCGCGACTCGTGCGATTGATATGGCGAAACATCTCAAAGCCGAAATCGTTAATGAAGGTGATATCAACAGTCGACGCATTAAGAGCATCACTTTCTGTGCACGCTCTATCCCGCATATGATTGAGCACTTTAAACCTGGCTCATTATTAGTGACTTCAGCCGACCGTCCTGACGTTATTGTTGCTGCTGCTTTAGCGGCGATGAATGGCGTAGAAATTGGTGCCGTATTGCTGACCGGTGGTTACGATATTCCTAAAGAGATCGCTAACCTATGTAAGCCTGCTTTTGACACTGGCCTACCGATTTTCAAAGCGCAAGGCAATACTTGGCAAACCTCATTGAACCTACAAAGCTTTAGCCTTGAAGTTCCAGCGGATGATAAAGAGCGCGTTGAGTTTGTCAGTGAACATGTTGCTAGCCACATTGATGGCCCATGGATTGATTCGCTGACCGAAGGCACTCAAGCAACGCGTCGTTTAAGCCCACCAGCGTTCCGTTATCAACTGACTGAATTTGCTCGTCGTGCTAACAAACGTATCGTGCTACCAGAGGGTGATGAGCCACGTACCGTTAAAGCCGCTGCGATCTGTGCAGAGCGTGGTATTGCAAAATGCGTACTGCTTGGTAACCCAGAAGAGATCAAACGCGTTGCTGCATTGCAAGGCGTTGAGCTTGGTGCAGGCGTTGAAATTATTGACGCTGCAGCCGTTCGTGAAAATTACGTTGCTCGTTTGGTTGAGCTGCGTGGCGCGAAAGGCATGACCGAAGTCGTCGCTCGTGAAAAGCTTGAAGATTCGGTATTCCTCGGCACTATGATGCTTGAAGCGAATGAAGTCGATGGTCTTGTTTCTGGTGCGGTTCACACCACAGCCAATACCATTGTTCCACCATTCCAGATCATCAAAACTGCGCCGAACGCTTCGATCGTCTCTTCGGTGTTTTTCATGCTGCTGCCTGATCAAGTTTTGGTTTACGGTGACTGCGCGATTAACCCAGATCCAACTGCTGAACAATTGGCGGAGATCGCGATTCAATCGGCAGACTCTGCGGCTGCATTCGGTATTGAGCCTCGCGTCGCGATGATCTCTTACTCAACCGGCACCTCAGGTAAAGGCGCGGATGTGGATAAAGTGCGCGAAGCCACTCGTCTTGCTCAAGAGAAACGTCCTGATTTAATCATTGACGGACCTCTACAGTACGACGCTGCCATCATGGAAAATGTCGCGGCTTCTAAAGCACCGAATTCTCCAGTTGCAGGTAAAGCAACCGTGTTTATCTTCCCTGATCTGAATACAGGTAACACCACTTATAAAGCCGTACAGCGTTCAGCGGATCTGGTTTCTATCGGTCCAATGCTGCAAGGCATGCGTAAGCCGGTGAACGACTTATCACGTGGTGCTTTGGTTGACGATATCGTCTACACCATCGCCTTAACTGCGATTCAAGCAGACCAAGAGCAAAAATAATTGAGATAATGATTGCTCACGGTTAATGGCAGACAAAAAGCCCTCGATGTAATTCGAGGGCTTTTTTAATCATGACGACCAAATGTCGATTAACTTAACTGTTCACGACCATGAGCACTATCAAGATCAAGTTCTGGACCTCTTGGCACCACTTGCGTTGGATTAATCATGCTATGACTAAAATAATAGTGCCGCTTAATATGATAAAAATCCGTCGTTTCACGCACTCCCGGATGCTGATACAACTCTTTAAGATAGCCATTAAGATGAGGATAATCAGCAATCCGTCGCTTATTGCATTTAAAATGACCCACATACACCGCATCAAAACGAATCAAGGTCGTGAACAACCGCCAATCCGCTTCAGTTAACACTTTTCCAGCCAAATAACGATGCGTTGCCAAATGTTGCTCTACCTTATCTAGAGCCGCAAAGAGTGCTTCATACGCTTCTTCATATGCTTGCTGGGTAGTAGCAAAACCACAGCGATAAACGCCATTATTAATATTGGGATAAATAAAAGCATTCCAATCATCAATGACTTCACGTAATGCCAATGGGTAATAGTCGATATCATTGCCGGTTAATGAGTTAAAAGCCGAGTTAAACATTCGGATAATATCTGCAGATTCATTACTGACGATGGTTTGGGTTTGTTTATCCCATAGTACTGGCACAGTAACGCGTCCGGTATAGTCCGCTTTGGCTTGAGTATAGAGTTGATGCAAAAAACGATGGCCAAATAAAGGCTCGGGGATCCCAAACTGCCAGCCATGGCTTAGCATATCAGGGCAAACCACTGTTACGTCAATATGGTCCGTCAGCTGTTTTAACTCTCGAAAGATCAACGTGCGGTGCGCCCATGGACAAGCTAAAGAAACATACAGATGATAACGACCTGAATCGGGAGTGAATCGAGCATTCGGTGTATTGTCTATCCAATCGCGAAAGCCAGCGTCTTCACGCACAAATTGCCCATCACTCTGTTTCGTATCGTACCAAACGTCCTGCCATTGGCCTGCCACTAGTCTACCCATGCTTGACCTCTCTTTACGTATTTTGCTACTCAGTATTGATACGCTAGTATAAAGTGCAGCCGTAAGAAGAGAACCGAAGGGAATTGGCCTAGATGTTCAAAATTTTTGATGGGGAAAGTAAATAAAACCATTTGAATATCACCCCGAAAGACAATCAATCTTTCGGGGCGATGTGGTAGAGGTAGATATTAGGCTATATTTCGACGTGTAGACACGACACAGCGTGAATATCATTACCTTTGATTTGCGGTTTGGTTTGCGCACACTCTGCCGTGGCTTGTGGGCAACGAGTGCGGAATACACAACCAGAAGGTGGATGGATCGGCGAAGGCAGATCCCCTTCTAACATCTGAATGGTTTTACTGCGCTCTTTTTTAGGATCAGGAATAGGCACTGCCGACATCAAGGCTTTGGTATAAGGATGCAGCGGATTGGAGAATAGAGCTTCGGACGTGCCCAACTCCACCGCGTTACCTAAATACATCACCAATACCCGATCGGAAATGTGCTTAACCACCGACAAATCATGAGCAATAAACACCAACGACAAGCCTAGCTCTTTTTGCAACTGCTGCAATAAGTTAACCACCTGAGCCTGAATCGACACATCGAGTGCTGAGACGGGTTCATCGCAGATGATCATTTTCGGATTTAAGATCAACGCACGGGCAATGCCAATACGCTGACATTGACCACCTGAAAATTCATGAGGATAACGGTTAATCACGTTCGGCAGTAAACCGACTTTGGCCATCATCTCTTTAACGCGATCTTTCACTTCTTGTTTAGATAGCTCAGGGTAAAAGGTTTGTAGTGGCTCGGCGATAATATCGCCCACCGTCATCCGCGGGTTGAGTGATGCTAATGGATCTTGGAAAATCATCTGAATATCTTTACGAGTATTTCGTCGCTTAACAGCATTCAGACGGGTTAAATCTTGCCCTAACCAGACCACTTGCCCTTCGGTCGCTTCGACTAGGCCAATGATTGCCCGCGCAAAGGTCGATTTACCGCACCCTGACTCACCGACCACACCTAAGGTTTCCCCTTCGTACAAACGCACATTCACGCCATCGACCGCTTTAAGTGTCGAGGGTTTAGCCCATGGCCATGGTGATTTGGCTGGAATGCTAAAATGTACTTTCAGATCTTGCACATCCAACAATAATTTTTTTTCTAAGTTCATTACTTCCATCCCTCCCAATCCGAAAAACAAGCGCGCTGACGATTATCGGCAAAAGTCAGTAACTGCGGCGCTTCACGTTTACAACGATCGGTGACTCGATGACAGCGTTCTTGATACGGACACCCCGGTGGTAGACGTAATAAATTCGGTGGATTACCCGGAATGGTCGGTAAAATTTCCCCTTCCGTATCCAAACGAGGAATGGCTTTTAATAACCCTTCTGAATACGGATGACTTGGATTATAGAAAATATCATCCACGTCAGCGTATTCCATGGTCCGCCCGGCGTACATAACCAGCACTTTGTCACATGAACCAGCGACGACGCCCAAGTCATGGGTGATCATAATGATCGCGGTATTAAACTCTTTTTTCAGCTCATTGAGCAAATCCATGATTTGCGCTTGTACTGTCACATCCAGTGCGGTCGTCGGCTCATCGGCAATCAGCAGTTTTGGACGGCACAACAGTGCCATTGCAATCATCACCCGTTGACGCATACCACCAGAAAACTCATGAGGATACATGGTGATCCGATTACGTGCCTCGGGGATTTTCACCGCATCGAGCATACGCACTGACTCTTCGAAAGCTTGCGCCTTACTCATGCCTTTATGAAGCATTAACACTTCCATCAACTGATCGCTGACTTTCATGTATGGATTGAGCGACGTCATTGGATCTTGGAAAATCATTGCAATTTGTTCTGCGCGAACTTTGTTCAATTCACGTTCAGGCAAGTTTAAAATTTCTCGCCCTTCAAATTTAGCACTGCCACTGATTTTTCCGTTTTTGGCCAGCAAACCCATTAAAGCAAACACGGTTTGTGACTTGCCCGAACCAGACTCACCAACAATGCCCAAGGTCTCACCTTGTTGCAAAGAGAAGGTTAAATCATTGACCGCAGTGACCATGCCATCCCGAGTCGAGAACTCAACTCGCAGGTCTTGAACATCTAATAAGTTCATTATCTATTCCTTAGCTAAGTTGGGTTATCGGTCTTTAGGATCGAGCGCGTCACGCAGCCCATCACCGACGTAGTTAAAACAAAATAGAGTGACGATCATAAAAGTAGCCGGGAAGATAAGTTGCCAGATCGCGACTTCCATTGTGTTAGCGCCTTCCTGTAACAACGCCCCCCAACTGGTCATCGGCTCTTGAACCCCTAAACCAAGGAAAGAAAGAAATGACTCGGTTAAAATCATACTCGGGATCAGTAGCGTAGAGTAAACCGCAACAATACCCAGTACGTTCGGCACAATATGACGAGTGATAATTCGCCATTGACTGACACCACAGACATGCGCAGCTTCAATAAACTCTTTGCTGCGTAGGCTTAAGGTCTGCCCACGAACAATCCGTGCCATATCCAGCCAAGCAATCGCGCCAATCGCAACAAAGATCAACACAATGTTACGGCCAAAAAAGGTGACGAGAACGATAACCAGAAACATAAAAGGAATCGCGTATAAAATTTCCAAAACACGCATCATCACACGGTCGGTACGACCACCAATAAAACCAGAAGCCGCGCCGTATAAAGTCCCAATCAGTACGGCAACAAACGCACCCATGATCCCGACCATCAAAGAGATTCGACCACCAATTAGGGTCCGGACAAACAAATCTCGCCCTAAGGCATCAGTACCAAACCAATGGGTTGCCGAAGGGGCCGCGTGCATCGCATACCAATCGGTTTCATCGTAACTAAAATTAGCCAACATCGGCCCAAACACCACCAGTAAAGTGATGAAGCATAAAATACATAAGCTCGCCATTGCCGCTTTGTTGCGCATAAAACGTACACGAGCGTCTTGCCATAAACTACGACCTTCAATCTCAAGGTTTTCGGTAAATTTCTCTATGGCTTGTAAGTGTTCTTGTTTCTTTAACATGCTTTCGCCCTCAAACTAGTAGCGAATTTTCGGGTCGATATAAGCCAGAAGAATATCGACAATCGCGTTAAATAAGATAAATAAGAAACCAATCAAAATGGTGATTCCCATCACTAAGGAGTAATCTCGGTTAAATGCCGCGTTAACAAACAAACGACCAATTCCGGGTAAACCAAAAATGGTTTCAATGACCACCGAACCAGTGATAATGCCAACGAAAGCCGGTCCCATATAAGAGACAACCGGCAGTAAAGCGGGTTTTAACGCGTGCTTAAACACGATATAGCGATAGCTTAATCCTTTGGCACGAGCGGTACGGATAAAATTACTGTTTAAGGTCTCAATCATCGAACCACGGGTGATACGGGCAAAAGTTGCAACATACAGCAACGACATACCAATCACTGGCAACGCCATATATTTAAAGGATCCATCGAGCCAGCCACCGGCCGGAAACCAACCTAATTTGATGGAAAAGACATAAATTAATACCGGCGCTAATACAAAGGAAGGCATGACGACCCCGAGCATCGCGGTCGACATAATCGTATAGTCTATCCAAGTATTGTGCTTTAACGCCGCAATCGTACCAATCGAGACACCGATAATAATGGTAAAGATAAACGCCGCAGCACCAATTTTTGCCGACACGGGCAGTGAACTCGCGACCAACTCATTCACGGTATAATCTTTATATTTAAACGAGGGACCTAAATCACCACGCAAAATATTACCGAGATAAGTGATATACTGCACTGAAACGGGCTTATCAAGGCCATATTTGGCATTGATATTGGCCATGACTTCCGGTGGTAATGGACGCTCACTAGAAAACGGATTTCCCGGTGCAAAGCGCATGAGAAAGAAAGACAGGGTGATCAATACCAACATGGTTGGTATTGCCTCAAATATCCTTTTTACGATGAATTTAAACATAAACTCACTCTTTCCAATCTGTGATAATAAAAAATACAAACGACACTGCATGCACCGTTACGTACATGCAGAGTCGAACAACAGGTGGTTTAACCACTCAATTATTATTTTGCTATGAGATAAAGATCTTTAGTGTAGATTTTTTCTTCAGCGTTATTGCTCGGGAAACCACCGACCTGTGGTGATAACAAACGAGATTTAACATATTGATAGATAGGGGCAATAGGCATGTCACGTGCAAGCAGTTTTTCTGCCTGAGCGTAAATCGCCTGACGCTCTTTTTCTGAGGTAGTTGCCATGGCTTTGACCATCAGCGCATCATACTCTTCGTTATGATATCTTGGATCATTCGAGCTGTTACTTGACTTCATCAAGGTAAGGAATGATGAAGCTTCGTTGTAGTCACCACACCAGCCAGCACGCGTCACGTCAAAGTTACCTTCACGGCGTGAATCAAGATAGGTTTTCCACTCTTGGTTCTCTAGCGTAACGTTCACTCCAAGGCCTGAACGCCACATCGATTGAATCGCGGTCGCGACTTTACGGTGGTTTTCTGAGGTGTTGTATAGCAAATTAAAGCGCAGTGGATTACTACGATTATAACCCGCTTCTTCTAGTAACTTTTTCGCTTCAGCCAAACGTTGCGGTTGAGTCATTTTGCCATAAGCAGGCATTTCTGGTTGGAAACCAGCGGTAATTTCTGGGGTTAAGAAATAAGCCGGTTTTTCACCTTGGCCCATAATCGCATTGGCGATGACATCACGGTCAATCGCGAAAGAGAGCGCTTTTCGAACTCGCACATCATCCAAAGGCGGTTTTTGGTTATTAAAACCATAGTAGTAAGTACATAAACTTCCTACTACCGAAACCGAGTCAGCATGGTCTCGTTGTAAACGGCGGAAATGCTCAATCGGCACTTCGTTGGTAATGTGAATCTCACCAGATAAGAAGCGGTTCATCTCTGCGACTTGGTTTTCAATCGGTAAAAACGTGACTTTATTAATCACTGTTTTTGAATCATCCCAGTAATTTGGATTACGTTTCAGCTCTAAACGCTCATTAACTACCCAACGGTCCAACATATAAGCGCCATTGCTGACATAATTACCCGCGCGAGTCCACTCATCACCATGTTTCTCTATCGTCCCTTTATGGACAGGCTTCATTGTGGTATGACCAGTCATCATCACGAAATACGGCAGTGGCGTATCCAATTCAACCACCAAAGTATGATCGTCTAATGCTTTAACACCTAATGTCGTGCTGGCTTTTTCTCCGGCAATGATCTCTTTCGCATTTTTCATCTTGGTGTATTCCATATACCAAGAATAAGGTGACGCTGTAGCAGGGTCGACCGCACGCTGCCAGCTGTAAACGAAATCTTGCGCAGTCACTGGATCGCCATTAGACCATTTTGCATCTTTACGTAAATAGAAGGTATAAGTTTGGTTATCTGAGGTTTCCCAACGCTCGGCAACACCAGGAATGGTATTACCATCAGCATCTTGGTTAACTAAACCTTCGAGCAAATCGCGAATTACGTGCGATTCTGGTACACCTTCTGTTTTGTGCGGATCGAGAGAAGCAACTTCAGTACCATTACCACGGATAAGCTCTTGAACAGGAGCAAGTTTAGTTCCTGCTGGAACATCAGCAGCGAGCGCAGAGAAAGAGGCCGTAGCGACAGTTAAACCTGCGCCAAGTAACAAGGCTTGTGTGATTTTATTTTTGTACATGCATAAACTCCAAGTTTTTATTTTGCATCCATGACTCTTTATTAAGCCTTCAGAACGGCCTGAATCAGGTGGCTTAGCGCAAAAACCAAGCAATATAACCTAGACCTAATAAAGAATTTCGCACATTAGCAATCATCGAAGTAATTTGCCAATAAAATGTAAAGCTAACCAATGATATCCTTAACCCACATCAATTATTAGGCAATTACTCCACTATAACGCTGTACCGCTGCGCGTTTGCGGCTATACCCTAGTGACTAATAAACCACCACTTACTTAGCCAGTAGCCTTTTTAATCGACAAGGGGAAACAATCTTTAGATAAGTCGGGCATAAGCACTGCTTACAACCCGATTAGCAGTATCTTTCGCCGTCAATTTAGCAAAAAATTAACATTTAAACAGTAGAACGTCTAACTTATTGTAATAATCCCCTGTTAAAGCCCTGCGTTCTGTGAAGAGGGTCACTACCTTGCATTAAGCTGATCATATTGCCCCAGCATATCGCATTCACAAAAAGAATAACTACACGCCTAACCGATTAGTTTTAATGACTCTTCGTCCGATATTCGCCTAAACATCAGCTATCCAAGAGAACGCGTCAGAATTTCAAGTATTTGTGGACGGAAAATAAAAAACACCGCGCCAAGTAAACACAGTCCGGCCCAGATAAAATCAAGTCGAAAAGGTTCTTTCATATAAATCAGCGCAAAAGGTACAAACACAGTTAACGTAATAACTTCTTGCAATATTTTCAGTTGGCCTAAGTTCATTACCGTATAACCAATACGATTGGCGGGTACTTGAAACATATATTCAAATAGGGCGATTCCCCAACTGATCAATGCAGCAATGATCCAAGGTTTATGAGCTAAATCTTTTAGGTGGGCATACCAAGCGAAGGTCATAAAAACATTACTGATCAATAATAGACCAATAGTGACCAACATTGGCGGTAAGGAAAACATGCTAAACGCTCCGCAACAAGTAGAAAAACCAGCGCAGTTTGCGCTGAGATTTTATTTTCGTCAATCTGTCCAAGCGTAATTTAAATCAAACTGGGAACGATACCGGAAATTAAACTAAAAATCTTAAATTTACCTCGTTTATTGATAAACGGTCACATTTTGAGAAGCAAAATATTCTACTCATCACTTGGCGCTTTTTACTCCCTAGTCCATCAGCTAAACTGGAACAAACCATTATCTGGAGAAATGACAATGAACAAAATTTGGGTAACGGGTGATGCCGTCGTCGATTTAATTCCCGAAGGAGACAAGCATTACTTAAAATGTCCCGGAGGGGCTCCTGCTAATGTTGCCGTTGCTATTGCAAGATTAGGTGGGCAAAGCGCTTTTTTGGGTCGAGTCGGGAACGATCCCTTTGGTCGATTTATCCAACAAATCTTAACCACGGAACAAGTCGATTGCCAACATCTTATTCTCGATGAGCAGCAACGCACCTCAACCGTGGTGGTTGATCTCGATAGCTCTGGTGAGCGTAGCTTCACTTTTATGGTCAAACCCAGTGCCGATCAGTTCCTACAGCCAACCGATATCCCAAACTTTAAACAAGGTGACTGGTTACACGCTTGCTCTATTGCTCTTGCTAACGAGCCAAGTCGCAGCAGCACTTTTGCAGCTATAGAACGAATCAAACAAGCCGGCGGTTATGTTAGTTTTGATCCTAATTTACGAGAAGAAGTCTGGCAAAACCCGGAGCAGATTATCGAGATCGTGATGCAGGCAGTCAGTCAGGCTGACGTGGTGAAATTTTCTGAAGAAGAGCTGACTTTTTTAACTCAAACACAAACTATTGAGCAAGGGTTAACCGCATTAGCTCCCCTCGCCTTACCCTTAGTGGTGGTCACTCAAGGGGCAAAAGGTGCTTTAGTGGTAACAGGCAAACAACAGCAGTTAGTTACAGGTAAAGTGGTCAAACCTATTGATACCACTGGCGCAGGCGATGCATTTGTCGGTGGTTTGTTGTACCAATTGGCGACAAGCCATAACTGGCAAGAGAATATTGCCCAAGCCATCCAATGGGCACATGGCTGCGGTGCATTAGCCACTACCCAAAAAGGAGCCATGACGGCTCTGCCTAATCAACAAGCATTACTCGAATTTATCGAATCTTAATTGAATGGCTGTTGGTCTTGTTGAACCAACAGCCACTATACCCAAACGATTTGGAGTCACAGGTAAGCGGCAAATGAATTCATCCCAATAAGCATAAACAAGCTATTTTATTGGGATGAACGAACGTAGCAAACATCGCTACAGTTGCAAATAGGAGGAGGATAACCTTAAGCAGCAAACGGCTTTAATGTTGCCTGAAGAGGGAAGTAATCCGCTTCAACCTCAGCGCCGAACAAAGCGATTTGCGTAGCATCCGGCGCGGTAAACACGCGGCTACTCATCACTTGCTCTCCTTGGTTGATAAAAATTTCAATCGACGAATGATCAACCAGAATTTGTAGCTTAACTTGTTCTGTCGTGAGGTTTAGCTCTCGTATTGTATCCCCTTGACGGGTCTCAGTTTGACTGCGATCTAAGCGTAAAGTGTGGCTCTGATCATCAAGGGATAACACAACTTGCTGGTGACGATTTTTCATCAAATGCAGCTCACTCCCCCAAGGTAAAGTGACCTGTAATTCATAACTTTTACCGCCAATGTCGATACCCTGCTCGGTCAAATGTAGTGAGCGTTTTTCGCCACGCAACTGAGTCAGTTCACGAATCGGGCTCTGTATCACGCGACCATTTATCCACCGTAACTCACGTAACGCGGTTAATTGATGGATCCAACCATCAACGCAACTGGGGTGATCGACCTCGTCCGGTAGCCCCATCCAACCACAGAGTACGCGGCGTCCATCTGGCGTTAATGCCGTTTGCGGCGCATAAAAATCAAAACCACTATCAAGCTCCCAACCTTGTAAGAATTGTAGCTGTCCTTGCTGATTGTCGGCGACGGTAAAAATTCGATTGTGGTGTTCAATGGTGTGATGAGGATTAGATGAGCGAATACCTTGTGGACCAAAAACAACCAAGGTTTGGCCATCCAGTTCAAATCTATCTGGGCATTCCCACATATAACCATAAGGCGCTAATTCTTGACCATACAATCCATCAAATTGCCAATCATGTAAGTTATCCGAATGATAAACGGCTAAACAACCCGCTAATTGCTGAGTTTGCGCGCCGAGCAGCATCTGCCAGCGGCCTTGTTTATAGACTACTTTAGGGTCGCGAATATGCTCAGTAACACCATCTGGTAAAGTGCGAATAACCGGGCCTAGCTTAGTGAAACCACCTTCGGAGTTAGCTTTGGCAATACACTGCATGGTCTGCCGCTGACGATCCTGTCCTAATCGAGTATTTCCGGTATAAAACAGCCACAGATCGTCACCATCACTGACCGCATGACCTGAAAATACACCGTGACTGTCAAACCAATCTGAAGGCGTTAAAGCGATCGAATGCCAACGCCAGTTGATGAGATCTTGGCTCTTGAGTAACACCCAATATTTGTCTTTATGCTGGCAAGCAAACGGGTGCCACTGATAAAACAGATAATATTCACCTTGATGATAAACAAAGCCATTAGGATCATTGAGTAAACCTTGTGGCGGCGAAATATGCCATTGCGGACGATATACACTTTCGGTCGGCGGTAAATAAGCTTTAGCTTGTTGACGTTGCTGCTTGGCAATGTGAATGCCAACCTCTGCCAAATCGTGTTCAGAAATTTCATCACTGATCGGCATAGAAAGCTGCCACTCCCCTAATACCGACTCTGAGACTATCGATGTTGGCAGCGGTTTAACCTGCTGTAAATCACGTACCGCAACGGTTACCCGCCCTTCTGGTGCTAAAATACGCAGAATATTGGTTATCCCACCAGCGAGTTCAATCAACAAATTAAGAGACATAGAATTACCATTAAATCGGGAACGTTCTCAAAAAGTATAAGACATTACGCCGATAGGCAAGTATTTCTGATTTTCATGAGTAACTCGACGAGAGCAATGTGAGAAAGAACACAAAATTGTCGACGAGTCTCTACGAGACTAATGGTGAGCAAGTCTCACGATCAATATTTTGAAAGGTCAACACGACTTTACTCATCTCTAAACCTTGCCCAGCAATACGATCAAGCAACATTTTTGCGGCATTTTCTCCTGCTTTATCAAAAGCATAATTGAAAGTAGATAAGCTTGGAGTACTGACATAAGCCAACTCGTCATTACCGACCCCGAGTATTTTCACCTGCTGACCCGCAATTCTACCGCTCTCATGCAGGGCTTTAATTGCCCCGACCGCTAATCGATCAGTCGCACAAAATAGTCCATCGAGTTGAGGGAAAACTTGCAGTTGCTGCTTAGCTAACCGATAACCTGATTCAATCGAAAAATCACCACGTGCATGAAACAATAACTCTCGCTGATGAAGCGCTAGTGACTGAGCTAACCCTTGCGAACGCAGGGCATCCACCGCCAAATCATCACTTTGCACACCGATAAAACCGATCTGCTCGCACCCGGCCGCGACTAAGCGATTACCTGCTTCAAACCCGACTCGTAAATCATCATGCACCACGCTAGGGATATTGTATAGCGAGCCATCCTGACCAATTAATACAACGGGAACATGAGATTGTTGAATCGCTTTAATCAAAGGCTCATCAAGGTGAGTCGCATAGAAGATGATTCCCTCAACCCGCTTTTGATTAAAGATTTGAATGTATTCTAATTCCTTAGCATGAATTTGATGAGTATTGGCGAGCAATACATGCTTTCCTGCTTGTTCAAAAATAGCCGTTAAACCATCAACCCCTTGCGCGGTGGCATGGGAAGAGACCCGAGGCACAATCACGCCAATCAAATTGGTCTTTTGTGATTTGAGATCTTTTGCAACCTGATTGACCATATAACCACAATCAGCAACCGCTTTTAACACCTTGATTTTGGTCGATTCTTTAACACCATACTCGTCATTCATCACTCGTGATACGGTCGATTTTGATACACCAGCTAAACGCGCTACATCATGCAAACTTGCCATTATTTTCTCATTCCATCATCACATTGGGATTGATTGCAAAATCACTACCATCTTATCGTTCTTATTGCGTGATTCTACCCTTGTTTTGTTAATTATCACTGCGGGTTTTGGCGATCCCATTCACATATTTACTGATTTCCTTTTGACCTGTAGCGATTTGTTGATGATTATTAAATCTGCAAACGTTCCCAAAAAAACAACTGTAATCATTAAAACTATCCTATAAATCATTCACAACAACCGGGGTGAGTTATGAACTATCCAGTCATAGCAAAACAACTTATTGAGCTCTTGGGTGGCAAAGCCAACATTCAAGCACTCGCACACTGTGCCACTCGACTACGTTTGGCGATCAGTGATGAATCGCTGATTGATGAAAAAGCCATTGAAGATCTCGATGGTGTTAAAGGTCAATTTAAAGTCGCAGGCCAGTACCAAATCATTTTTGGCTCTGGGATTGTTAACCAAGTTTACGCTGAAATGGCGAAATTGACTGGCCTCGCAGATATGTCCACCAATGATGTCGCCTCTGCGGGTGCGCAGAAGCAAAATATTGTCCAGCGTGCGGTGAAAGGCTTATCGGACATTTTCGTGCCGATCATTCCAGCCATTGTCGCGGGCGGTTTATTAATGGGTCTTTATAACCTATTAACGGCACAAGGATTATTTATCGAAGGGCAATCACTGATTGACGCCAATCCGGGTCTTGCTGATTTAGCGAGTATGATCAATACCTTCGCTAATGCCCCTTTTGTTTATTTACCGGTTTTACTGGCTTTTTCTGCCTCTCGTAAATTTGGTGGTAATCCCTTCCTTGGCGCAGCTTTGGGCATGCTCATGGTCCATCCTGATCTTCTCAATGGCTGGGGATTTGGTAGCGCTTCATTAACCGGCGACATTCCTACTTGGAATATTTTAGGCTTAGAGATCCAGAAAGTCGGCTATCAAGGCTCGGTATTACCCGTCTTAGTCGCGACCTTTATTCTGGCTAAAGTCGAAAATGGGTTAAGAAAAATCATCCCTTCTGTGCTTGATAACCTATTAACGCCGATGCTGGCTATTTTCATCACTGGGTTTCTGACCTTTACGGTAGTTGGTCCTTTAACTCGTGATGTCGGCTTCCTATTAGGCGATGGCTTAAACTGGATGTATGAATCAGCGGGCTTTATCGGTGGCGCACTATTTGGCTTCGTCTATGCACCATTTGTAATAACAGGCATGCACCATAGCTTTATTGCGATTGAAACTCAGCTTCTTGCTGATATCGCTATCACTGGCGGTACGTTTATCTTCCCTATTGCTGCCATGTCCAATGTGGCGCAAGGCGCTGCTGCTTTAGCCGTGGGACTTACCAGCAAAGAAACCAAAATGAAAGGGATTGCTGTGCCTTCTGGTGTAACCGCGTTACTGGGCATTACTGAACCTGCAATGTTTGGGGTTAACTTAAAACTGCGTTATCCGTTTATCGCAGCAATCTGCGGTGCAGCCATCGCCAGTGCATTCATTACTTTATTTACCGTAAAAGCACACGCTTTAGGTGCAGCAGGTTTACCGGGTATTATCTCCATCAGTCCTGATAAAATTGGCTACTATGTGGTCGGCATGGTTATCGCGTTCGTCGCATCATTTGCCCTCACCTTGTTGCTCGGTATGCGTGAAAAAGCCAAACTAGGTGCTCGTGCTAACGCGTAAGGTATCCCCCTTAACGGCAAAAATTATTAAGTCGCTTTGAACATCGATTACGCGACAAACCATCAACCGTTAATCTTACGCTTTGCCCACTCTTTGAGTGGGCATTTTTATTTATCCCACAGGGACTGATTGGATTGATTGTTATCTTAATGATTGTTATAAAATCAATCAGTCTATCCAAGTGGCTTAAAATTGTCGCTAAAAGGGGACCTATCCAATAACCCTGTCGCGTTAAGTCGGCAGGATATGCACCACTATAGTCGGGGAGCCTTAAGGCTGAGATCGCATTGCGAGACCCGTTGAACCTGATTCAGTTAGCACTGACGTAGGGAACTATTAACACCAATAACGATGTTACTTACAAAGACAACGTGCGCACACTCGATTGCTCTTAGGTGACATTGACCATTTTGGTCGTCATTGGTCAGTTCCTATACGTCATCTATAGGAGCCTGTCATGACCAACACCTTATCTGCTCTTTCATCCATCCCAATCGTATTAACCATTGCTGGCTCAGATAGCGGCGGCGCCGCCGGGATCCAAGCCGATATCAAGGCCATTTCAGCCACTGGTAGCTATGCTTGTAGCGCCATTACCGCCATCACCTCACAAAATACCCTTGGAGTAACGGCAATTTTACCGATTGCCATTGAACATATTGCCAGTCAACTGGATGCGATTTTTAGCGACTTTACCGTGGCCGCGGTAAAAATTGGTATGCTGGCTGATAGCCAGATTATCCATATCGTGGCTGAAAAACTCCGTCACTATCAACCAAAGATTATCGTGTTAGATCCGGTAATGGTCGCCACCAGCGGTGATGCGTTACTTGCCGAACAAGCCGTCAATGACTTAAAACAGCAGTTATTACCATTAGCCACGGTTATTACCCCCAACTTACCCGAAGCCGTGGTATTAACTGGCTGTCCGATGCCAAAACACGACCAGCAACTTGATGAGATCATCACCGCATTACAAGCTTTGCCAAGCCAAGCGGTGCTGCTTAAAGGTGGCCACTTTACTGCATCAGCAAATAGTCACGATTGGCTGATCTGCGGCTCGCGGGTGACGTGTTTTTCAGGGCGAAGAATCCACACCAGCAATACTCATGGTACAGGTTGTACCCTTTCGGCGGCGCTCGCGTCTTACCTCGCGCAAGGCTTAAGCCTTGAGCAAGCCGTAACGCGAGCAAAGCATTATATCTCGCAAGCCATCTTACATGCTGACCAGTTACAGGTAGGTAAAGGCCATGGGCCTGTGCATCATTTCTATGCGCTTCAGGGTAAAATTCACACCGAACAGAAAAAAATTGAAACCGGTTACAGAAACCGGTTTCAATTGAGTAAAAAACGATCTAGACTAGTCACAGATTAAGCCTATTTCTGGTAAATGATTAAGGGGTAACCTATGACACAGTACAGTTTTCCGAAAGATTTTCTCTGGGGCGGCGCAGTGGCGGCTCACCAAGTAGAAGGTGGCTGGAACAAAGACGGTAAAGGCGTGAGTGTGGTTGATGTGCTGACTAAAGGGGCGCATGAAGTACCGCGAGTGATCACCGATAGCGTAGAATCCGATCAGTTTTATCCTAACCATGAAGCGATTGATTTTTATGGGCATTATAAAGAAGATATCGCGCTATTTGCTGAGATGGGCTTTAAATGCTTTCGCACATCGATTGCTTGGACGCGGATTTTTCCGAACGGCGATGAAGCCACACCTAACGAAGCTGGGCTGCAATTTTATGATGATCTGTTTGATGAGCTGTTGAAATACGGCATTGAACCGGTCATCACCCTTTCGCATTTCGAAATGCCGAATCACTTAGTGAAACACTATGGCAGTTGGGCGAATCGCCAAGTGATCGACTTTTTCGTTAAATTTAGCCAGACTGTGATGGAGCGCTATCAGCACAAAGTCAAATACTGGATCACTTTTAATGAAATTAACAATCAGCGTAACTGGAAACTGCCGATTTGGGGATATTGTAACTCAGGGATGATCTACACCGATTACCCAAATCCTGAACAGATGATGTACCAAGTGCTGCACCATCAATTTGTTGCCAGTGCGCAAGTGGTCAAATTAGGCCATCAGATAAACCCTGATTTTAAAATCGGTAGCATGATCCACATCATGCCGCTCTACCCTGCCACTTGTCGTCCAGAAGACGTGTTGCTCGCACAAGAGCTGATGCGCGAAAAGTATCTATTTAGTGACGTTCAAGTACGTGGCTACTACCCAAGTTATTTGATTAAAGAATGGCAACGTAAAAATATCCAAATCGAAATGGCCGCTGGGGATGAGCAAATTTTACGTGAAGGCTGCGCTGATTACCTCGCGATCAGCTACTACATGACCAATATTGTCTCAACCCAGAAAGAGCAAGGACAAACGACCTCTTTGTTTGAAAATAGCCGTCTCAATCCATATCTACCCGCGTCGGATTGGGGCTGGCAAATCGATCCCGACGGTTTACGTGTTGCCTTATCTGAACTGTATGAGCGTTACCAAAAGCCAATTTTTATTGTCGAAAATGGTCTTGGCGCGATTGATGAAGTGCAAGCGGATGGTTCAATTAATGATGATTATCGAATTAACTATCTCAGCGAGCACATCAAAGCGGTAGCGACCGCCATTAACTACGATGGTGTTGAGGTGATGGGTTACACCCCTTGGGGCTGTATTGATTGCGTGTCGTTTACCACCGGTGAATACAAAAAACGTTATGGTTTCATCTATGTCGATAAGCACGATGATGGCACTGGGACCATGGCGCGCTCGAAGAAAAAAAGTTTTTACTGGTACCAGCAAGTGATTGCCAGTAACGGACAAATTATTTAATTGCATCGATACCCAAACCACTTGCCGTTGCCGCTAGGCGGCAAGTGAGTAAGTCCCCATGAGCATAGATAGACTATGTGATTGGGGCGAAGGAACGTAGCCAACACCCCTACAGCTTCAAGTCGGAATGGTATACACTCACCAGCCCTTTGCACGCTCAAGTGACAAAGGGCTGGATCAGTGAGGAGTAATTGCCGTCATGGCCACCATTAATGATGTATGTAAAGCCGCCGGAGTGTCTAAAGCGACGGTATCACGAGTGCTGAACGGCAATGGCCAAGTTAAAGAGTCTACCCGCCAAGCGGTTCTTGCTACCATGCAACAACTCGGTTATCAACCCAATACCTTAGCGCAAGCGCTGGCCACCAATACCTCTCATGCGATTGGTTTAAGTTTGCCGCATTTTCAAAGCAGCTATTTTGGTAGTGTGCTGCATCATGCCGAACAAGGGGCTCAGCAAGCGGGCAAAAAATTGCTGGTGGTCAATGGTAAAAATAGCGCCCAAGGTGAGCGAGAAGCGCTGCAAATATTGGCGAATCAACGCTGTGACACGATTATGATCTATAGCCGTCATTTAAGCGAAACCGAGCTGAGCCAGTGGCAACACGAACACGCCATTCCATTGGTCGTGTTGAATCGACGCTTTTCCACTTCAACATTAGCAAGCTTTGGCTTAGATCAAACTCAATTAGCTACCCTTGCTATGCAGCACTTATTAACCCTTGGCCATCGAGCGATTGCTTGTCTTACTTCACCGCTCAACAGTGAAACTGGGCAGCTCCGCTTAGCCGCTTATCAGCAGCAACTCGCGCAATCTGATATTGAACCTAAACCTGATTTAATCGTCGCAGGCGATAATAGCCTTAACTCTGGCTACCATGCTACCCAGCAGCTACTCACTCGTGGCGTAAACTTTAGTGCGATTTTTGCCTGTAATGATGATATGGCGATTGGCGCCATTCGCGCTTTACATGAGCACGGCCAGCGCGTACCACAAGATATTGCCGTGATTGGTATTGATAACGAACCCGCTGCCGCGTATGCCATTCCAAGTTTATCAACCGTGGCGCTGCCGATCGTCGAGTTAACTCAGGCTGCCACACAATGCGCGGTGATGCTTGCTAATAAGCAGCCAGTGACCTTATTGCATCATACCTATCTTGGCCAGTTGATCGTGCGTGAGTCGTCACTGTCCGCTTAATTTTCAACGTGAAACGATCACATTGCGCCGATTAAATGATATAACCAAGACTGCCTTTTGCACTATTGTTGATAAAACGCAAAGCAACACCTTGCAGGTCAGTCAATGATGGTCTTTTCACACTTAACTACCCTCCTCTACCCAAACAACTTGGAGTTGCAGGTAGGCGGCAAGTGAGTTCATCCCCATGAGCATAAACAGACTATGTGATTGGGGTGAACGAACGTAGCCAACACCCCTGCAGCTTCAAGTAAGAAGGGTATAGTGGTTAAGTTTTCTCTATAGTAAGGAATATATATGTCTGATATCGCAACCAGTATTGATGCCATTCAACCTATGGTTGAATCTTCTTCTGGCTCTATCTGGGGTTATGTGGTCGGTGGGCTAGTTCTTGTCGTGGCCGCTGGTTATTTTGGCTTTAAAAAGATTAATCAACCTGCCTTTGTGATCAAACAAATTCGCAAGCGCAACCGCAAAGAAATGCAAAAACAAGGGATAGAAAGCACCGAAGCGTTAGCCGATTTGGATCATTTGTTGGATGCCGTTCAGCAACACGCTATCGATAATGGCATGAGTGGTACGGCGATGGTTCAGCTGCTGGCACCCCTCAATGATAAAGCCAAAATCAACTCTGCTGCCGGTTTTTATCAGGCCATGGCTTATATTGCCAAAAGCATTAATCAGCCGCAGCTAGTGAAAAGCCTACAAAATAAATCTAAACAAGTGAAATCCAGCTCGCCACTGATGGCCGGACTACTGAAACGCGCTGGGGTTTAATTCTCGATTTCTGTGGCTTGCTATAATCACCAGCAGGCCATAGCAACAACCATTCAGTTCATTCGTATAGCTTAACCTCGCTCACACTTTTTCACTCTCCCTTCGATCTACGCCCTAAATTGCTGAGTAAGGGATGAGTTGCATTATCAAACCATTGTCTACCCTTAAGCGGTTTCTTATTGATAGCAGTTAGGTTTTAGACGATGCATCCAGAATATTCCTCTTCAAAAATAAACGTTTATCAAGTCTTTACTCGTCTATTTGGTAATACGCGAACCGCCAACATCCCTTGGGGCACAAAAACGCAAAACGGAGTGGGTAAGTTCAGTGATTTTACGCTTAAAGCCTTGCAAGAAATTGCTCAATTGGGAGCAACGCATATTTGGTATACGGGTGTTCATCATCATGCTTTAGTGGCCGACTACCGCCAGTTTGGGATCAGTGATGATCACCCAAGCGTAGTGAAAGGACGCGCGGGTTCGCCTTACGCGGTGAAAGATTATTACTCGGTTAATCCCGATTTGGCCGATAACCCTGCGCAACGTAACCAAGAGTTTTTGGCTTTAATTAACCGCTCACATCAGGCTGGCTTAAAAGTTATTATTGATATTGTCCCGAACCATGTGGCGCGACACTATCAAGGATTAAACAATCCCCCCGGCGTCGAAGACTTCGGACAAAGTGATAATACTCAACTTGAGTATGCAAGAGACAATAATTTTTATTACCTACCCAATCAGGCGTTTCAAATGCCCGATCTGCCCGACCACTTATTGCCATTAGGGGGTGAAAATCATCCGCTCCTGGCTGAGCCTTATCAAGAATTTCCAGCCAAATGGACCGGCAATGGCTCGCGGCAGGCCAAACCCAATGCGGACGATTGGTATGAAACGGTAAAAATTAATTACGGCGTTACCCCTAGTGGAGAGAAAGACTTCGCCGAACTCCCCGAATCTTATCGTTGGCTTTCTCATCAAGCGCATTTTACTTTTTGGCAGCAGCAGTCGGTGCCAAACTCGTGGCTTAAGTTTCGTGATATTGCGCTCTACTGGCTAGAGCAAGGCGTGGATGGTTTTCGTTATGACATGGCGGAGATGGTACCGATTGAGTTTTGGAGTTTTATGAACTCAGCGATCAAGCACGTTAACCCTAATGCATTTTTAATGGCTGAAGTCTATCAGCCCGACCTTTACCGTGATTATATTCAGTTAGGAAAAATGGATTATTTGTACGATAAAGTCGATTTGTACGATGGGTTAAAAGCCATCATGCAGGGCAAAGCTTCAACCGCCATCATTGGCAGCATTGAGTATCAAATGCGTGATATTGAACATCATATGTTGCATTTTTTAGAAAATCACGATGAACAACGCATTGCCTCGGCTGACTTTGCCGGTGATGCTGAACAAGGGCGACCAGCGATGCTGATCTCTACCTGTTTATCCAGTGCGCCGACCTTGATTTATTTTGGTCAAGAGGTGGGAGAGCTAGGGGCGGAACAGGCTGGATTTGGTCAGCCGTCACGCACCTCTATTTTTGACTATATTGGCGTACCTGAGCATCAAAAATGGCTTAATCATGGTCGATTTGATGGTGGTCAGTTAAGTGATAAGCAGCGTCAGCTACGTCAATTTTACTGCCAGCTACTCAACTTAGCTAAAAACAGTCCAGCGCTGATGGGCGATTATCACGATTTATACGCCGAGAATTGGCCACATTTTGCACAGCAACAACATACGCTGTTTGCCTTTGCTCGCTCTTGTCCTGAGCAAAAATTAATTATAGCGGCTAACTTTAGCACCACGGCAAGTAAAACCGTACCACTGCATTTACCCCAAGAGCTGATTAAACATTGGCAATTGAGCGAGGGAAAATATGCCTTAATCGATCATCTCAATCAGCAACCACTCACACTGGTGGTAACGGAGCAGCGCAGTTATGTCGAGATAAATTTCAAGCCACTTTCCACGCATTTTATTGAAATTGGTTCTAAACACTTAGTCTTGTAAGCCAGTTGCTGATCTTCTCCCTGCTGAGATAAACAGCAGGGAAATTGTACGATGATGAAGGAGTATAATATGCGCGCCCCGTTTCTTTTTCACGGCCAAACTGAATCATGGGTTACTCGCCACCAAGATTCATTAACCTTAACCCTAGCCATGGAACGCTCATTCCCATGCCGTCAAGTTCTCGTGCGTCATGAACCCGATAATGAAGAACATTTAGTCGAGATGGTCAATATAACCACTCATGAACGGCTCACTTATTGGCAAGCAACTATCCCGCTAAATCAAGATCGCGCAGTGACTCACTATGTTTTTAAGTTAATCTCTGAGCAAGGTCAGTGGTGGCTAGATGCGAAATCTGTCTCTGCGCGAATCCCAAGCCGTGAGTACCACTTCAAGTACAATGCACAACATCAGCCACCATCTTGGGTTAGTCGACAGGTTTTTTATCAGATTTTTCCGGATCGCTTTGCTAATGGCAAACCGGAAATCAGCGTGAAAAGCGGAGAATACAGTGTCAGTGGCGGCAGCAAACCGGTGATTGCCAAAGCATGGGGAGAGCCCGTTGATAATCATCAAGGCAATGGCGGCTGTGAATTTTATGGCGGCGACCTATATGGGGTAGAAGAAAAGCTTGATTACTTACAAGATCTTGGCGTTACTGCGCTGTACCTAAACCCGATCTTTCATGCCCCTAGTAATCATAAATACGATTGCATGGATTACTACCATGTCGACCCACATTTAGGCACTAATCACCACTTTGCGCAGCTGTGCGATAATCTTCATCAGCGAGGGATGAAAATTGTGCTCGACGCGGTTTTTAACCATACATCTACCGAGCATCCGTGGTTTAATTTACAGGGTTGGCATCAAGAAGTAGGTGCTTATCAATCAGTCCAATCTGCTTATCGCGATTACTATTTTTTCCAAGGCGACACTCAAGAATATATCGGCTGGAAAGGTGTCGCTAGCTTACCGGTGTTAAACTTTCAGCATCCTGAAGTCAGAGCGGCTATTTATCAATCTGATCAAGCGGTAATTAAACATTGGCTTAAGCCCCCGTATCAAATTGATGGCTGGCGCTTTGATGTTATCCATATGCTCGGTGAAGGTGAAGGTGCCAAAAATAACGCTCATTACGTGCAAGCCTTTCGTGATGCGGCAAAACAGATCAACCCGGATTGCTATGTATTGGGTGAACATTTTTTTGAAGCGACTCAATGGCTGCAAGGCGATCAAGAAGATGGCGCGATGAATTATTATGGTTTTGCGCATCCTTTACGGGCTTTGCTCACCCATTTAGATATTGCTTTTCACCCTATCGATATCCGAGTACCGCAGTTTCTCGATTGGCTAGCAGAAGCCAGAGCCAAAATCCCGTGGGCGAATCAATTAGCCCAGCTCAATCAATTAGATAGCCATGATACCGCACGATTTATCGAGCTGATCGATGGCGATCAACCGTTATTTCATATCGCCAGCACTCTACTTTTCACCTATGTGGGTACGCCTTGTATTTATTATGGGACGGAGGTTGGATTAAGAGGCAGTCATGACCCCGACAACCGTCGTTGTATGCCTTGGCAGCAAGTGACAACATCACCTTATTTTTCTTTCTTTCAACAACTGATTGCGCTACGAAAACAATATGTCGCTTTGCAGATAGGGGATTTTCAACTGCTGTATCAAGATGAGAGCAGTTTTGTCTTTGCACGCTGCTATGCGGAGCAAAGAGTTCTGGTTGCGATTAATCTTGGTCATGCCCGTGACGTATGTTTGCCCCTCTGGCAATTGGGGTTAACCAGTGGGGAATTTAGCAATGCGCTAAGCGCACAACATTATGAGTATCAACATGGAGAAATGCTCATCACGCTTGAGGCCAAAAGCGCTATGATTTTAAGCTAGCCACTACCAAGCAAGCCGGTTGTTAATTCCGGCTTGTTTGGGTTCAGTTACTCCGCTTTACTAAGCACAATCTGGCGATCAGTCACCGTTTCTGCTTCACTGTGGCTGGGTAAAATGCCTAACGTATGTAAAAAACCTTTCAACATAATGGCATAGATAAACATCATCGGCAGACCGGCAACCACACACAGTGATTTAATGGTCTCTATGCCGCCGCCCGCTAAAAATACACTGAGACTGATCAAACCAATAGCCGCCGCCCAGAGTAGCTTGACTCGATTGTCAGGATCGCCATTCAGTTCAAGTTGATTGGTGGTTAACATCGCCGTAGCGACACTGGCGCTCGACATGGTGGTCAACATTAAGAAAAACTGGATGATTAAAAACAAACCGAGAATCCAACCACCGCCGGGTAAGGTTTTGATCAGAGAAACTACGGCGTAGGTTAATCCTCCTTCCGCCATCCACGCTTGAACGGGTAAGCCGCCTAGCATTTGCGCCCATACGGCATAACCACCGAAGATAGAGATGAAAAATGCGCAGCCTAAAGCACCCATAGAAAGGGTATAAAGGATCACCTCTTGAATAGTACGGCCACGTGAAATGCGGGTGATAAAAAGCCCCATCATGATCAAATAAGCGTAATACCAAAACCAGTAGTATTGCGTCCAACCTTCAGCAAAGCCACTTTGCTGAACCGGGTCGGTCCACAAAGACATTCTAAAAAAGCTATCTAGCATCACGCCTAATGAATCAGTAAAATTATTGACGATAAAAGCAGGTTGAGTGACCAGCAGAACAAACAGCGCAAACACAATCGCCAAGGTCACTGTCCAGTTTGAAATTTGATTAATGCCTTGATTAAAGCCCACCAGCATCACCGCGACTAATGAGCTAACAAACAACGCAATAATGATCCCTTGAAGACCAAGGCTGTTATTGATCGCCAATAGATCGGCAACCCCTGTACTCACCAGCGTCACCGTTAACGCTAATGAGCTAGCAAAAGCGGCCAGCGTGCCAAAAATCGACAACAGATCGATACTTTTACTGACCAGCGGGTGATTGCCGACTACGGATGAACATAAACTCGACACTTTTAGAGTACGCCTTTTCTGCACATAAAAAGCATAGGCAAAAGGAATCGCGGGGAAACAGTAAATGGCCCAGCCAGTGATCCCCCAATGGAAAATCGAATAGGTCACAGCCCAAGCCGCGGCCGGGTAACTATTCGCTTCAGTAAATAGAGGCGGCGATTGCAGGTAATACATCGGTTCACCAATCGCCCAGTAAATTAAGGATGCACCAACACCAGCGGTGAAAATCATCCCACCATAAGAAAAATTGCTGTATTCGGTTTTTTCATCACCCAGACGGATTTGGCCATGTTTTGAAAAGGCGAGCCAAAGTAAAAAACCGACTAACGCCAAACTGGCTAGTTGCACCAACCAACCGAACCAGTGACTTACCCACGCCATCGCTTGTCCAGCCATCGCTTGTGAGCTGGCAGGATAAAGGGCTGAAACAGTCAGTAATACCAATACCAAAATAATCGCCGGGAAAGCTAATCCATAATTAAGATTTTTCAAGCGCCTGCCTCCAATCCTGTAAAGCACGAATATGGGTTGGGGTAATACCGCAGCAGCCACCAATTACGGTTGCGCCTAATCCATACCACTGCTGAGCAAACTCAAGGTAATCTTGCGCGCTGAACTCACGCATCGCCTGAACGGTTTGATTAGCGGCATGTTGCGCTTTAATTGGTGCAAAGCTATTGGCATACACCCCAATCTCGATCTCTTTTTCACGCCCATTCAAAGCACTTTTCGCTTGCGAAATAGCATCCGCCATCACTTCAGGTACTGAACAGTTGAATAAAATCCCAGCCCCTCCTGTTGCAGCAACTTGCTGAGCCGCATCCCCTACCGACTCTCCAGAACGCAGCAGCGCCACATCGCTGTCATCTTGCAAAGTAAACGCGTAATAACAAGGCTTACTTGATTGCTCTAAGACCTGTTGAATCATACTCAACTCTTCTAGGCTGGCAATGGTCTCGGCAATCCAAATATCAACATAAGGCTCTTGAGCCGCATACAGGGTTTGGGTGATCGCTTGTGCTGGCTGCACTTGAAACAGATCGGGGCGATAGCTACCCATTGCTGGGGGAATTGAGCCTGCCACTTGCACGGTATGTGGCGCTTGCTGTGCAACCTCAGCGGCAATTTGCGCCGCTAAACGGGCTAATCTTGCACCATCGCTGCGATACAGTGCTTCGCCTAAATGAAAGGGCACGCAAGCATAACTATTGACAGTAATAATATCGGCACCACTATCAATAAAACTCTGGTGGGCTATACGAACATACTCTGGGGATTCAATCAGCGCTTGGGCGCTCCATAACGGCTGGGAAAACGGCGCGCCAATGCGTTTTAATTCGCGGCCCATGCCGCCATCAAGAAGGGTAAATGTGCTCATGATCTTGTATCCATACTGCTTTATTGGTTAAAGCATTGAAGCATACTGTGAGCAAGATCATAGTGAATAAGCTTCAAATACAACATGAAAAATTTTCAGGTTAGAGATTTGATTTAAATGGACATTTTAGAGCTAAAAGTCTAATGCTTGATCTTCGTTCAATATTTGCCTAGCCAATATGATTGACGGAGTCAATCATATTGTTAAATTCACCGCGAAACCCCCGTTTTATTTGCTGCCATAAAGAGCTTCTTATGATAAAAAAAATAATCCTAATTGCCGGACTGGCCCTTGCCCTACTGGGTTGTAAATCCGAAGATGATAGTGCTTTACGCGCTCAACAGCGCGCTGATGCTATCAGTAATGAAAAACGCGATATCGCCTACTATTTAAGTCAACATTATAATTTATATTCAAACTCACTACAGAGCACACTGAATAATGACAATTTAAGTGTTTCAATTGCCGATTTAGTGAGTGACGGCCAAAACCCAACATTAAGATCTCGTGTTAAACAAGCGGATGAAACGATTCGTACGTTACAAGGTATAGAGGCATTCACCGATGAGTTATTAGAGCTTCGTTTAGCTGACGGTACTATGCTCAAAGATCTACAACAAGGGCAACTGCCATTATTCGCCTTTGAACCAAAAGGTAATGAGCAAACATGGCAGTTTATTGAAGCATTTGATATCTATGGTAATACCCACCAACTGGATGTCTATCAGTTACCAAGTTTTCCTGTATTTGTTGTAGACAATAACAGCGCAAAATCGCTACAGGCAGGCTTACAAGCTATGCGTCAGGAATTGCAAAAATTGGGGCAACAGCCTATCAATCAATCTGACGATCTCCTGTCTACATCTCAAGCACGTAACCTCAATGTGTCGAATAAATCCGAAAGCCAACCACTTTCAACCACGGTATTGAAGAAAATTCGTCTTGAAGATGACAAAGAGCCTTGGATTTTAGGTAAAGCTGAGATTTATGCTCTCGTTACAGGCGTTGATCCTAGTCGTGATAAACCGACGATTGATGTGGTTGATATGCCTTATTTAGATTATGACAAGATCGATTACTATCCTAACCAAGTGATGATCCATTGGTCGCGCTATCGTTGGGGAGCGGTTGATATTGTATTAATGGAGCAAGACAGTGGTACCGACTACAAAGAGCTAGCCAAACTGTTAGTTGAAGCGGCAGAAAAAGTCCTACAGTCAATTCCTGATCTAGAAGCTCAAGGATATTCAGTGATTGCTAATATCACTGGTAAAATTATCGATGCTATCCCGAGCGGCCTGCTGACTAACGATGATGACTTTGTTGATGTTTTCTATACCATTCAACAAGACAAGCCTTACATCGACCATCCAGGAACAACCAATAACGCACTGGTCACGTTAGAGCCTTTAACCATTTACCCCACTCGTTAATCTCAGTATTTCGTTTCCCTAAAACCGAAAGCTTTGCTTTCGGTTTTTTGCTGCCATTTCATAGATATTTATGCGATTTATAATGGATAAATAATCATTATAAATCGCCATGCCGTAAATCAAGGAGACCAAAAAACGTACAGTTTTGTTTACTTAATAATCTATCAATATCATAAAATTAACCGACCGTTAACAATATGGTAAATAAAAACAAACACATTCACCTACCTAATAATAGCTTTATTAATAAACGGTAAAACTGGCGAATGACTGCCATTGTTATGATCCTTGATGGGTGGTATTCGCCACTAACATTTTACAAGGATAAAAAAATGTTTAAGAAAAATTTCAAACGTACAGTACTGGCTGGATTATTATTGCCAACATCAATCTCACTGGCAGTTGCATCTCAGCTCAAGGATCAAGAAGTACCGAGTTTTACCCCCTCTGTTGCTGTTGAAAATCATCAAACAGAACAACGCTATTTTGTTACCTACGTGCCTGGAGCAACCAGCGGGCCTATGCGGATGAGTCAAAACGGCTTAACGGAAACTGACTTCTCACTGCAAAAAGCCGCTGATATATTAAGCACAGAGCAAGTAACCGTAATCAATCACCTCGAGTCATTACATACTTCTGTGGTTGAAATGACGCCAAGTCAAGCTAAGCAATTGCTCGATAATCCTGATGTGGCGATGATCGAAGTTGATCCCATACGTTACTTATTCGATGCAGAGATTGAACCTTACGCACAGCAAACGCCATACGGAATCCGTATGGTACAAGCGGATCAACTCTCTGACGTCTATGCAGCTAATCGTAAAGTTTGTGTAATCGATTCAGGGTATTTACGCAACCACGTAGATTTACCCAGCGCTGGTGTCACAGGCAGCACTTTCTCTGGCCATGGCTCATGGTTCACTGATGGCAATGGCCATGGAACTCACGTTGCAGGAACGATTGTCGCCCTAGATAATAATGTGGGGGTTGTCGGAGTCCTACCGTCTGGCTTAGTCGGCCTACACAACGTAAAAATCTTTAACGATTCCGGTGTCTGGACTCGCGCTTCGGATTTGATTCAAGCTATCCAATCTTGTCAAAGTGCAGGCAGTCATGTGGTAAATATGAGTTTAGGTGGTAGCCAAGGCAGCGTAACCGAACAAAACGCAATGCGTAGCTTTTACCAACAAGGGATGCTCTTAGTTGCAGCAGCAGGTAACTCAGGAAACAGCGGCTTCTCATACCCGGCGTCTTATGATGCAGTGGTCTCAGTTGCGGCGGTTAACTCAAGTGGTAATGTGGCTAACTTCTCACAGTTCAATTCACAAGTTGAGCTTTCAGCGCCCGGGGTGAATGTTTTGTCTACGGGGAACAATGGCGGCTATTTAAGTTATAGTGGTACTTCTATGGCATCACCTCACGTTGCGGGTGTCGCTGCGCTGGTTTGGAGCCACTTTCCACAATGTCGACCAGAGCGAATCCGTCAATCCTTGAATCAGACTGCTTTAGATCGAGGTGCTGCGGGTAGAGATAATCTCTACGGTTGGGGGATAGTTCAAGCAAGAGCAGCCTATAACTGGCTATCTCGTAATGGCTGTTAATCTCTAATATTAATACAACAAACAGGGTACTGAGTATCCTGTTTGTTATTTTCCAGAGACAAATCTAACCGTCTAAATTAATTTGTTTGATCAATTCTTCTTGTACACGGTCTGCTTCAGATAAGGGAATTTGACACGTTCCAGCAGCATGATGACCGCCGCCACCGTATTTGAGCATTAACGCACCAACATTGGTTTTGGAACTACGATCAAAAATCGATTTACCAGTAGCAAAAACAATATTCTGCTGTTGAAAACCCCACATTTTGTGAATCGAAATATTACAGTGAGGAAAGAGCGCATAAATAATGAACCGATTACCAGCGTAAATCACCTCTTCATTGGTTAAATCCAATAAAACAAGATTGCGATAGACTTTTCCACAACGTTGAATCTGTTCTTTAAATTTGACTTCATGCTCGCGATAAAGCTCTACCCGCTCCTGAACATCAGGCAGAGCCAAAATTTGCTCAATACTTTGGGTACGACAATTCTCAATCAAATTCATCATTAAGTTATAGTTGGATACTCGAAACTCTTTGAATCGGCCGAGCCCAGTGCGAGCATCCATCAAGAAATTTAATAAGTTCCAACTTTGAGAATCGAGCACTTCATCGCGAGTAAATTGAGCCGAATCGCCTTTATCAACCGCCGCCATCATCTCTATCCATCGTTCTGGAAATACGGACTTCCCCCCATAATGATCCCATACTACACGCGCGGCAGAAGGTGCATTCGGGTCAATAACATGATTAGGTCGAGCGCCTTGATTACGAATGGTTTCTGATAAATGATGGTCAAACACCATATGCGCTTCTTTAACATAAGGTAAATTGGTAACAATATCGTGTTCGGTAATCTCTATCAGTCCATCTTGCATATCTTTCGGGTGTACAAACTTAATCTCATCAATCAACTCAAGCTGTTTGAGCAATACAGCGCACACCAAACCATCAAAGTCACTTCTCGTGACTAAACGGAATTTTTGTTGTTGTGACATGGCTAATTCCTTTATCTATTTTTTGTTATTCAACGGTGAAGAAACCGGAAAAATAAATACAGCACTCTTTAATATCATCGAGCTTAATAAAGCTCACCAATGATTAAAAATCAAATGAAACACTCTCTATCTGTTTATAAATCGACCCTCTTATGAGGGTCAATATGATTAATAGGCTTATGCATCAACTTATTAAGTTCGAATATGTTTAATCGCAGCATTTAAATCATCAACATTGTGCTGCAAATCCCTAACCACTGGACCAAGTTGATTGATGGCAATATTCATATCAGAAGATAATGATTTAATATTACTGAGATTACTCGATATCTCATCACTCACTGTTAACTGCTCTTCCGTTGCCGAGGCAATAGAGGTATTAAGCTTATGGATTTCAATGGCCGAGTTTTGTATGGTACCCAATGCTTCATTAGCGGTAGACATATTCGTGCGTGTCGATTGCATTTTATCGGCACTGGAACGAATGGTTTTGGTAGACTGCTCTGCTTTTTCTTGCAGCGCAGAAATCATGGTTTCAATTTCACCCGTTGACTGTTGAGTTCGCTGGGCAAGAGAGCGAACTTCATCAGCGACCACCGCAAACCCACGCCCTTGCTCACCGGCACGAGCCGCCTCAATCGCCGCATTCAATGCTAGTAAGTTGGTTTGTTCGGCAATAGCCTTAATGACGTCAAGCACATTACCAACATTATTCGATTCATTCGCCAATTGCTGAATCACCTCAGACGTTTTGGTAAATTCGCTTTCCAGCTCACCAAACTCATGAGTCGTTTTATCAAATACCTGCTTACTGGTACTGGCTTCTTTTTCTGCACTACCGGCGTACTGCTCAGCCATCGTAGTACTTTCAGCAACGGTAGACAGTGCCGAGGTCATCTCTTCCATAGCGGTAGCCGCCATTTCTAGCTCTTGGCTCTGCTGATTCGCCACTTTTGCATTTTGCTCAGTCACATCACGAATCGTGTCTGAGATAGCAGAGATAGTATGGTTAACTTGGTTAATTTTGGTAATGGTCGAAGAATAACTAACCAAGACTTTGTTGATAGTCGAACCAATGATCCCGAGTTCATTATTACTCTTATCATCCACTCGTAGGGTTAAATCTGAATCCTTATCGACTTTTTGGAGCAAGGTTGCCATGCTGTCTATCGGTTTCACGACCTTACGATTGACAATGAAGTAGCCAAGAATGGCAATCACAAAGACAATCACTAATGAGATATTACCGATCAACACCGTATTTTTTACTTTCTGTGCGGCCTCATTCATCTGTTGACTGGTACGATTCTCCAGTTCAGTAAAAAACTTATCAATTGGAGCCATGATTTTGGCTTTTTCTTGATGGTATTGATTACTGTGTAATAACTCGATGGCCATATTACGATCCGGCGCTCTTCTGACGGTATAATTCCCACTCGCATCAGCAAACAGTCCTTTAACCGCATTCATGGCTTTGACTTCCATATTGACTAAGGCATCGGAGTTAGCTTGAGCTTCTCTCAGTAAGCGAAACTCTTGTTCAGTAAAGCCTAAATCACTCATCATTTGATTAAGCGAAATAGCCTTACCATCTCGTTTCGGTTTTTGACCATGTTGTAAAACAAGATCCCAATAAATGGTATGGTAATTTTCTGGGCGGGGTTTGTTCCCGTTACGAATATCTAAAATATCCATATACATTTTTTCGTACTTTTCATCACCGGTGACGACATAAGTACGTCCTAAACGGGTTAAATCATCAGAGCTTTGACGAAGTTCATCTGCCGCTTGATAGGATTGGTAACGAACTTGCGCCATATGTTCGACTTGGTGCATTAATCCATTGAGCTGTAGTACGGTCAATACACTGATAATAATACCCGCACCAATCACAGCAAATACGAGCTTCATAGTATTGTTGATAGTCATAACACTGCCTCTTTGTCTTTATCAACGAAAATAAATTAAGCCGTATTGTTTTTATTATTACTATCAGCATAGAACAGGGGGATAACTTATGAATGGTTTTTTTTTGTGACTTGTGAGAAAAAGACTGAACGCTTTTTGAACACACTTTCTTTACCATAGGTAGCGATAGGAAGGCATTAAGGGATAAAAATAACTCGTATGTTTGTGGGTAATGGATAAACTAAACAAAGAAAAATCATCAATCTAAGACTGAACACCACATCGAGGCTGTCACTACCATGAATACTTTTACCTATTACCAAAGTCCTTTTGGAGTCATGACGCTACAGGCTTGTCGACAAGGATTATTGGGCGCTTGGTTTGCTACCGAAACCACCATGCCAACAGACTTAGGTATCGAGTCCGCACACTGCCCATTACTTATCGACACCATACAGCAGCTAGAGGAATATTTTGCTGGCCAGCGCACTCAATTTTGTTTGCCTTTAGCTGCCAAAGGAACGCCATTTCAGCGATCGGTTTGGCAAACACTGGGCAACATCCCTTATGGCGAGACATGGAGCTATCAACAGTTGGCTGAAGCAATCGGTAACCCGAAAGCCGTCAGAGCGGTAGGATTAGCCAACGGAAAAAATCCACTTTCCATTATCGTTCCCTGCCATAGAGTGATTGGAAAAAATGGCAAACTAACGGGCTATGCGGGAGGTATAGAGCGCAAAGCAGGCTTATTAGCATTAGAAAGAGGCGATTAAGTACTGGGTACTAAAGCGCTCTCAGTATTACTTTTGTTCAGCTTCTAGACGCTCAATCTGCTGGTACATCTCATCCGCTTCAAAGGTGAGCTGCGAGTAAGTACGAATATCCCCTTTTCTCTGCGCCAGCATCGCATTTTCGAGCTTCAGAGCATGTTGTTTTCTAAGCTTTTTGGTTGGGTCAGATTTAAATATTGAAAACATTAAGCCATTCCTTGATTTGGTAATTGTTCACTATCAAGTTCTACGTAGGATCCATTACCTTAGATCATCGGTATAACATAACGTTTAATGACGCTAACGGTTTCTAAAAATACAAATCGTTTAAGAAGAAAAAAGCGTTCGCAACGCATTGTGCTGCTAACGCCTTAAGTCCAGATAAGATGATGGATGATACGCCAATTAGTGCTGAATTTTACTCGTCATCAATATCACAATTAGTACAACTTTGTAGGGCGATTTCGTGTTCAAAGTCAATCGACTCGCTACCATCGACCAATAGCTCTGCGATCTCATCCGCCACTTCTTGCTCATCTTCGGCTTCAACTTGATCAGCAAGCTCTTCTTCAGAGTAACCAAAGAAGTTAAGCAACAAATAATCACGCGCTTCGTCTTTCGTGCACGTCACCTTAACCGAAAGATCCGGTTCGATGCTGTCTTGCGCCGTGATTGTCGCCACTTGTGCTAATACGTCCTCTTTCATCGTCGCCGTTAACCAACCCAAATCAGTACTCACTGTGGTTTTTTTACAGTTAAAACAAGGGAGTGGATGAAAGTAATATTGAAAATTAGTCATGGATTATTTCTTCTTTGTCTGTTATCTAGCAAGATTATCCGCGTTTTGATAAAAAATACCATCTCTATATACCCAAACAACTTTGGCTACAGCTTTAAGCTGAATGGATAACAGACAGTTAAAATGACTAAAGGCTTGCGTTTCAGTGACGTCTCACCGCCCTTGCCTTATCTATAGTGCTGAAATTAACCTCTTTAACAACAACGTATTCATGCATGATTGGCATAAAAGCTAGACACTGTACACAACTTAACAAACTTACTTCTTTGGTCTAATTTACAGAACTCAGTATCATTTGTTACTGTAGATAAATATGAAATCTTAATCATATTATTATTTGGTCATATATCAAGGAGTGATGTTTATGACTTATGTTAGTCTGCGCCGACTTTCTATCCGTAATCGTCTATTTTTACTTACTGCCATCATTCTGGTCATGCTTGCCGTACCTTTTGCAATTACGGTCAAAGACTACCGAGCCGATCTGATGCGAGAAAAACAAACCCAAACACAGTACTTAGTCGAGAGCGCTTATACTTTAATGGAATATTATGCTCAGCAAGCAGATCAAGGCACACTTAGCACTGAGCAGGCACAACATGCAGCAAAAAAAGCAATAGCTCAATTACGTTATGGAACCAATGATTATTTCTGGATTAATGATACGCATCCCACTATGGTCATGCACCCAATGCAACCCCAGATGAATGGTCAGAGTTTACGCAATTTTAAAGACCCTAACGGAAAAGCCCTTTTTGTAGAAATGGCTAATATAACCCAGCAAAATCAACAAGGAGTCGTCGAATATCAGTGGCCAAAACCAGGGTCGAGTTATCCAGTAGATAAAATTTCCTATGTTAAACAATTTAAACCTTGGGGCTGGGTAATCGGCACAGGCATCTATGTCGATGATGTAAATGCGCTAATAATGGCTCGACTAAGTTCGATTGTTGTTTGGATCATTGGAACGCTAGTTCTTTTACTTGCCTTTGCCAGTCTAATTGGGCGCAGCATTACTCAACCTTGTGAGGAAACACTAGCTCGGCTCAAAGACATTGCTCAAGGCGAAGGCGATCTTACTCGCCAGTTAACAGTCACTGGTAAAGATGAACTGGCTCAAATTGGTGAGGCGTTCAATCTCTTCACTAATAAAATTCGCCATATCATCCAAAACATTACCCCGATCACCGAGAGTGTTACTGGCTCAGCGAAGGAATTAACCCAAGTAGCGCAAAACGCTTCAAGCAAAGCTTATGAGCAACACCAAGCTGTCGACACCGTTGCTTCCGCCATGAATCAACTACATGTGTCAAATCAAGAAGTTGCTCAATCGGCTTATCAAGCAGAACAATCGGCGCACAATGCAAATCAAGCTGCGAATCAAGGGCAACGAGTGATCACTCAAGCTTCAACCGAAATGCAATATTTGCGCGACCAGTTGACGCGTACCGAACAAGAAACACAAGCGCTAGCCAGCGAGACTCAATCAGTCAGCGCAGTATTGGAAGTTATACGCGGCGTAGCTGAACAAACCAATTTACTGGCACTGAACGCTGCCATTGAAGCAGCACGTGCCGGTGAACAAGGGCGTGGTTTTGCGGTGGTTGCTGATGAGGTACGGACTTTAGCAACTCGCACCCAAGCCAGTACCAATGAAATTGAGCAAATCATTTCTGGCCTACAAAAGAAAGCTCAAAACGTCTGTCAATCGATGACACAAACGCAACAGCAATCACACGTCACTCAGCAACAAGCAGAACAGGCGCAGCAAATGCTCAATGAGATTGAAACGCAGATTAAAACGATCTTGGCTTTCAACCAGCATATCGCTAGTGCAAGTAGCCAGCAATCTGAGGCCACCAATGAAATTACTCGTAATTTAACTCAGATTGCTGAGCATAGCACCCAAGCTACCGCACAAGCCAATCAAGTCGCTACCGCAAGTGAACAGTTGATGGAAAACGGTCAGCAACTAGCACGTAGTTTTGCTGTGTTTAAAACTTGATATTGTGGTATCTCTATGACGTGTAAGAGAGCTATAGTGCTTATCTTAATTATTGAACGCGGCTTACCCTTTAGGAGAACGGTATAATAGTCACCAGAAATTAATGATAATAAATATCAATTGCATTTACAGAAAGAGGAAAGGTTCCTATAATCAGTCGCTTTAATAATAACGACAAAAGTAAATAGTTACCATGCTCACTGATTTTCCTATTTCTTGTAAAATAAGCCTAATCTCGTTGATTGTATTCCACAGTATTACTCTCCATGCGAGTGAAAAAGCCGACGAATCCATTGAAGTTATTGGTGTACGTTA
This sequence comes from Vibrio sp. 2017_1457_13, assembly GCF_030851525.1. NCBI lineage: Bacteria > Pseudomonadati > Pseudomonadota > Gammaproteobacteria > Vibrionales > Vibrionaceae > Vibrio > Vibrio sp. 2017_1457_13. The sequence continues at coordinate 92,437 of NZ_VHTA01000001.1, read as the reverse complement.
CGCGAAACCGATCACCATCGCTAAACCCGCACAAACCACTATTGATTCTGATCAGATTGAAGAACAGCAATACGCCAACTTCGCAGAGTTGGTTGGCTCAGTGCCTGGAGCAACACTGGATGGTGGAGCACGATCCGGAGGTGAACGGATTAATATTCATGGTTTCAGCGACCCTAGCGACCTTGCAGTGTACGTTGACGGTGCACCAATCGGCTTTCAGCAGTATCGTTATGGAACCTTCTTTTTTGATCCATTCTTAATTGGCGAAACAGAAATTATTAAAGGCACTCACGATTACCGAGCAATCAATGGTAAGTTTGGTGGAAGCATTCGCATTAAAACTAAAACGGTTGATGACCTCCTAGACTTCGGACAGAACTTCGGTACTCGTGTTTCCACTGGATACAATACCAACGGCAATGAAAATAGCCAAACCTTAAGTGTCTACGGACGCACTGCTACCGGTTTTTATTTCTTAGCGAATGGTTCAATCAAAGATTCTAAAGATACACAAGTGGGTGGCGGTGAAACGGTTGATTACTCAGCGTTTGAACAGAGCAATCTACTATTGAAAGCGGGTTATCAAAGCTATCATCATCAATTGAATATTATTAATACACGCTACCACGATGAGGGGCGTAAACCTTGGGCTAACCGGCGTGGAAAAATGCCAGCAATCTCTGACTTCAACATCAAGAAATATGGTTCACTTGAAGCGGCGCAGTACGCGAATACGGCGTATAATACTTACCAAGACAATACCACCACCTTGTCATACCGATTTATTCCTTCTAATCCTTATATCGACTTCACCCTAACCGCAGCGCGTTCCAAAAACGAACGTCATTGGGTACGGCCAGATATTGCCTTTGAAAAAATGTTTGTTTCCGTTGGAAATTACGGGCACGAATCTTGGCTCAGTTATCAACGCGACTATTTAGAGATTTCCAACAAGTCGAGCTTTATCGACCACGACTTGGTGGTAGGGCTGCAATATGAAAAAACGGATCGTCAGTCACTCGTTTATAATGCATCTTATAAAACGAAAGCAGAGAAAAACTATGGTTGGTATACGCCCTACTTTGAACCATCAGGTGAGCAATCCATTTATGCCGTGTATGTTGCCGATCACTATCGCCTAAGCGATGCACTGCACATTATTCCCTCATTGCGCTACGAGTACATCGAAAGTCAAGGTGAAGGTAACTTGGCACCCGATTACAATGATCCGAATGCCGGACATGATTACCGCAAAACCACACATCAAGGTTTGAGTCCTCGTTTAGAAGTGAACTATCAATCAACACCAAATACGCTGTTTAATTTCTCTTATGCCTATGCGCTCAAAGCACCAACCATTGATGATCTCTATTCAGTGCAGTTTGCTATGGCCAGCGCCCCCGCCACAGCACGTGATTTAAAGGTATCACGTATTCATGCTTATCAAGCAAGTGTCATTCACAATACCAAGGATCTCATTGGTGATAATAGTACCCTCGCCACAGAGCTGACGGTGTTTTTCAACGATATCAATAATAACGTTAGCAATCGACAAGGGGGAAACTTGGATAAAGAAAGCGATAGGTTACAAAGCTGGAATACTAATCTCGATGGCTACACAATTTATGGTTTCGATTGGATTTCTCAATATCGTTTGCGCAATTTCTATTCTGATTTTTCAGCCAGTTATGCTCGCGGTAAAAATAAAGGCAGTTTAAAAGATTCGACGGGAGCCGATGAGAACCGCCCCAATGTACCACCACTTAATATCAACCTAGGCATAGGTTATGAGTGGATACACGGCTTACGCACTGGATGGAAGGTACGCTGGTACGATGCTCAGAACAAAATCGAAAAGGACAGCATGTTATCTAACCTGCCCAGCAGTCAATACACATTACAAGATATCTACCTTCACTGGGATGTCAAACAAGTACCAGGGCTGCGCACAGGTCTAGTGGTAAAAAACTTGACTGACCGCTACTACGAACCTTATTTGATGAATGGTGTGCCAGCACTTGGGCGAGAAATCAAACTACACCTTAGTTATCAATATTAACTTTCTTTCCTGTTTTTCCGTATCGAGAAGAGAGAGCAACGTGGCTCTCTCTTTTGGATTGATTATCATCCGATGTCTGAATATTTTGAACCGCTTGTAAAAAGATAAAAGCTAACCAAGCGCTCCTGTTTGATAACGAGTGGCGGAATGCTTAAGTGTAACCATAATCCAATACGCACATAAACTAATAGCACCCTTTGACGATTCCCGTTGCCCATATTCCTTTTATAAAATGTGTTCTTTAAAACATTTTGATTTTATTTTTATGGGTTGGGCACACACTCTCCCATCTCTTTCTGTAGCCAACGCTGAAACTTAAGCTCAAGTTCTGACAGCATTTTCTCTTGACTCAGTAGAATATAGTTATATCCAGACTCAACAAATCCAAAAGGAGCAATAAGATTACCACGCTCGATCTCATCCACGACTAAAGGATAGGAACCCATCACAGCACCCAACCCATCGATGGCGGCTTGGATACAGAAATAGAAATGAGCGAAAGATTGTACCGCATTATCTCTCATGTCATCGTGTCCAACACTCATCATCCACTCTCGCCAAGCATTAGGCCTAGTGTGACTGTGTAGCAATTTCACGGTGCTCAAATCATCCTTTACTTGCTGCCAATAATCGGGGGAGAACACCGGACCGACCCACTCCTCTACCAATGTAGTTTTTGGGTATAGGTACAAAGGCTCAAAATCATCCCGCCGAATTGCCATTGAAAGCCCTGTTGAACCGAGTGTCACAGGACCTCCCGCGGTCGAAAGTCGCACATCAGCATCACTCTCGTCATTGAAAGTAGATAATCTAGGCATTAGCCAACGCATGGTTAAAGTCGGTTCGCACGACACTTCTAAGCATCGATTTTTCTCTTGGACAAGCTTACTTACGCCACTTTCTAGTATGGCAAAGGCTTGCTGAGTATGATCTTTGAGTATATTTCCTTCTTTAGTAAGAAGTAAGTTCCGCCCTTGCTTATAAAACAGAGGCAAAGAGAGGTAATTTTCCAACACTTTGATCTGCTTACTGACAGCACCATGGGTAATATTGAGTTTGTCTGCCGTTTCAGTAAAACTCGACGAAAATGCAGCCACATGAAAAACATGAAAAGCTTTGAGATGCCTCATATGTGAATTTTTCTCACGATTACAAGAATTTGTTTCGATTATAGTCTGCCATTAGTTTTCCTACAATTGCACCATCAAAAACCATCAAAAACCATCAAAACAGGAACAACTATGGAGATTTTTAGTCTTGCCTTATTAGGCATTCTTATTGTTGTGAGTCCAGGTGCAGATTTTGTCCTAGTACTCAAAAATAGCCTCAATCAAGGTAGACAAGCAGGGATTTATAGCGCTATCGGGATCAGTCTAGCCATTTCAATACACATCGCCTACTCCATGCTTGGGATCAGTTATTTAATTTCACAGAATGAATGGTTATTTAGTTTGATCCGTTACTTGGGTGCGGCGTACCTAGTGTATCTTGGTTTAAAAGGCATTTTCAGCTCCTCTCACCAACCACAGAACAATGCCCCCCAATACACCGCCACTCAACAAGTTTGGACATTTTTCTTACAAGGATTTCTGTGCAATGTACTCAATCCAAAAACCATGTTGTTTTTCCTAAGCATTTTCAGCCAAGTCATCGACCCAGACTTAGCAACACAACATCTAGCCTTAATGTATGGGGGATACATGATTGCGCTACATGGTATTTGGTTTTCAATAGTGGCGGTCTTATTTACCTCGCCGAAACTGCAAGCCTTACTGCTGGGTGTAAAGCATAGATTGAATCAAGCCTGTGGGATAGGATTGGTGTTGTTTGGAACCATATTGGGGCTGAAGTCATAACGAGTAAACCGTGTTTTAAGGGTACTCTGGAAGTGATACAAACCTCACTAGAGAAGACTTAGTGAGGTTTGTAGTCCCTCGTTAATAATAACTACGTAAAAAATACCATTGTATCTTGTATTGTTTGAACGTAATTTCGGGATGACATTCAAGTAGACATAGCTAGCCATATTGCCCTGATTCATAACAGATGATGGCTTGCTTAAGTTTAGCCATATCCGATGCGCACAGGTAAGGTTTGAGCGCCGCGAATTTCTCTTCTGGCCAATCGTACACTTTCAACGCCAGCAGTTCGTCAATCACGTTCGCTTGAAAACGATATTTGACCAATTGAGCAGGAGAGCCAGCGACGATACTGTAAGGGGCAACATCTTTGGTCACGATGCTATTAGCCGCCACAATAGCACCTTCACAAATCTTAACGCCCAGCATGATCATCGCCCGCATGCCTAGCCATACTCCATCATACAAAGAGTGATAAAAATCACTCTTTGTAACCATATCAAAATCAAAACAGTTACCGTACAAATTTTCAGCTGTGCCACAATTTTGCCATTTACCGCCCTACACTATTTGAATTGGATCAATGATTTCCAACCAAGCCATTCACAGAAAGAATGAAATTTATATGATTTCTCTCGATTTTATAATAATAAGAGAAGCATCTAATGAAACCATCGTACCTTATTGCTTACGCTGCGCTGATCAGCGCAGGTTTTACCACCAGCGTGCAAGCTGACGCCATCTTGCATGCTTTTAACTGGAAATATAGTGATGTGACTGCCAACGCAGAGCACATTGCCGCAGCGGGTTACAAAAACGTGCTGGTTTCACCAGCGATGAAATCGAGTGGTTATGAATGGTGGGCTCGCTATCAACCTCAAGATCTTCGAGTGATTGACTCGCCGATTGGTAACAAAACTGATTTTAAAGCCATGGTTAACGCCCTACGTAACCATGGTGTTGGTGTTTATGCCGATGTCGTGCTCAATCATATGGCGAACGAAACTTGGAAGCGCAGCGACCTCAACTATCCCGGCAGTGAAATATTGACCAACTACGCGAATCAAGCGAGCTACTATCAACAGCAAACCCTGTTTGGTGATTTAACCCAAAATCTGTTTTCAGTGCATGATTTTCATCCTGAAGGGTGTATTACCGATTGGAGCAACCCCGGCCATGTGCAATATTGGCGTTTATGCGGTGGCCCAGGAGATCGCGGCTTACCCGATTTAGCAGCCAACGATTGGGTACTTGAACAGCAAAAAGCCTACTTACGCGCACTAAAGCAAATTGGTATCAGCGGCTTTCGCATTGATGCTGTGAAACACATGAGTCAATATCACATTGATCAAGTGTTTACTCCTGATATTATTGCCGATATGCATGTTTTTGGCGAAGTGATCACCAGTGGTGGCCTAGGTGATGCCACTTATGATGCGTTTCTGGCCCCTTATTTAAATAACACTAATCATGCCGCTTATGACTTCCCGCTGTTTGCCTCCATTCGCGCAGCGTTTTCCTATCAGGGTTCCATGACCTTATTGCATGATCCACAAGCTTATGGACAAGCATTGGATAATGCACGAGCGATTACCTTTACTATCACCCATGACATTCCGACCAATGATGGCTTTCGTTATCAGATCCTCGATCCGCAAGATGAACAGCTCGCTTATGCCTATATCCTAGGCAAAGACGGCGGCACGCCGCTGATTTACAGCGATGCCCTCGCGGCGAACGAAGATAGAGATAATAGTCGCTGGGCGAACATTTGGAATCAACCGACTATGCTGAAAATGTTACGTTTTCATAACGCGATGCAAGGCCAATCGATGACCATGATACATAGCGACCCATGCTTGCTGGTGTTCAAGCGTGGCAAACAAGGGGTAGTCGGCATCAATAAATGTGGGGAAGCAAAGCCCATCACCATCGATACCTATCAACATGAATTCAATTGGTATCGCCCTTATCAAGATGTATTAAGCGATGACGAGTTTATCGTTAATAACCGTTACCACATGTTATCAATCCCTGCACGTTCCGCTCGGATGTGGATGCAGTAATAGCTTGACTACCATGGTCTTATTACAAAAGGAGTGACTTAACGTCACTCCTTGTTTTTCTTAGGTATCCGTTCTTGTGAGTATCAACATTGACTCATCACAGCTCAATTTGTCTATTCACACCCGACTGTGTGGCGAAATCATCATCATGACTGACGAGAATAAATCCGCCACGATAATCATATAAAGCTTGCGCTAGGATGATTTTAGAATCCAAATCAAGATGATTATCCGGTTCATCAAGTAGCAGTAATGGCTGCTGCGGTTGATGACTGGCAATCAACATGGCTAATTTCATCTTCTCACCGCCGCTTAAAGTCCCGCCAAGACGAAAGACACACTCACGACGAAAGCCAATACCCGCGAGCAATGTTCTAGCTTCTCCCGCTTGCATACCATCACATTGCTCTAGCAGGTTATCGAGCATTGACAATTGCGGCACAATCACCGCGAAATGTTGATCAAGATAATAGATTGGCGCGCTCCGTTGCAGCGAGCCTTGCTTAAGTGAAAGCTTGCCGAGTAAGGTTTTCAACAAGGTTGATTTACCACTGCCATTAGCGCCGGTAAGGTGAACTTTTTCATCCGCTTTCACTTGCCAGTTGATGGGTTGATTGCACCCAAAAGCCAATACCGCATCGAACAAGGCAACAGCATGACGCGGTCGATTAACGGTATCCGCCAAATAGAGTTTTTGCTGGCTTATCGACTCTTTCCTCGCCTTTAATGATTGTTGTTTAGTCTCTAAATGAACTTGACGCCGCTGCTGATTTTTAGTGCGATTGGCGCTACGCGCGGTCGCTCTATCTTGCTGAAAATCCAATAAGCTTGTCGCCTGACTACCGGTTTTACGTAATTTGTTCCCTTGCGCTGCTCTTTGCTGTGCTTTTTCACGATTTCGCTGCGCTTGTATCACTAATTGCCGTTGCTGCTTGTCAAGGCTAGTAAGCTGGCGCTCTAACGCCTGCGACTCGTAACGCTTTTGCTCGGCGTACACATCATAATTTCCGCCAAAGACTTGCAGATCAAGGCTAGATAACTGCCAAATCTCCTCCATCTCTCGCAACAGCAATCGGTCATGGCTAATCAGCAAAATCGCTCCCTTGAAAGCCCGCATCGCCTCAAGCAACCACTGCTTGGCCGCTCCATCAAGATGGTTAGAAGGCTCATCAAGGATCAGTAAATCAAACGGACTACTCAACAGTTGCCAAAGCTGCAATCGCGCCAATTGCCCACCGCTCAGCTTTGCGCAAGCAAAGTGAGGATCAGCCGGTAAGCCGATGGCGTTTAGTTGCTGAGTCAGTTGCTGCAGCAAATCCCACTGCTCGCCAATCACATCGAACCAATGCGCTGAGCAATCACCGGACTCAACGTGTTTTAGCGCTTCAAGTACATCGGCTTTACCTAAAAACTGAGCAATAGACAGGTCGCTAGCTAATAAGTGCGAAGCTTGCTGACGATAAATGGCCATCGACTTCGCTCGGGTTATCGTACCGCTCGATGGTGGTAGATCACCGCTTAATATCGCCGCTAATATCGATTTACCCACCCCGTTACGGCCAACTAAACCGATACGCTGACTTTTAATGGTAAACGACAATGACGCAAACAACCTATCGCCATTAGCAAATTGATAGCTGATATTCTCAGCCTGTAAAACTGGCATGATTTGCCTCCTGTAAGTCAGGGACAATCGCCGCCGCTAAGCTATAACGAAAATGAGATTCAAAGCCAAGGCACGCTCTGATTGAAGAGCTATGCGGGTAATAAGGCAAAGAATGATCGGAAAGTGAGCTACGCCGACTAACCCTGTTGATCCAAAAATAAATGAAAAAAATGGATAACAGGCTCAGTTGTTCATGTGGGCGTACTCTCCTAAAGAAATGAGGCAACCAGATTAGGGGATTTCAGCTAGAGAAGTCAAGAGGAGAAAATAAGGGGGGGGTAGTTTATCAGATCCACTATCAATCTTGAGCTTAGCGCTAAACGTTAATGAGTAACCGAATTTTTCTTATTATCTTCATTCATCTATACACTAGGAGGCTGGCAGCCACTCAGAAATAAGTAGCGGGATAGTTTAATAAATTGAAAGTGATACTCTAAACGACACGACTCACTGCACAGCCTTGAGCTGGTGACACTTTTCCGATTAACACTTGTTCCGCCTAAGTACTTTCTGATCTTACGGAGTGTGCGCACAAATAATGCTGTACTTGAGGGTATTGTAATAGGTCGTAAGGGCTGCGTAAAGCAAGCACCACCAGATTGGGAAAATCGCGACTCAGCTGCTTAGTGGACACATTTTGAGACCGTCAAATAATAGTAACAGACCAAAACTGTTGATCGTATTCAAGATGGTGTCGTAGTTTTTACTAGCCAATAATCGCTAGATCATACTATTTTAATTCTGGAATTAGCTACGGAATGACGGTTTAATCGTTTTCACTCACTAAGGTGACCACACTGTCATCATGCAAATGAAAAAAGCCGTAAACCGCTTCTGAGCTATGTTTTGCTCTGCCCCTCGACACAACTGTAACGTCACCTTACCGCGATGAAGATCCATCTCCTCTACACAGGAGTGGGAGAACTCCAAGTAACGACCGACTGTCGGGTAAATCGCTTTAAATAAGCTTTCTTCTGTTTGGCGCCGCTATCGATGAACAACGGCAGTGGACTAATACCCAGCATCCATCACATCATGGCGTTCATCGTGATACGCTTCTTCAGTCTTACCTCTTTTCCAGTAAGGAATCGCGTAGAGCTTATCACGCGCGATCTGATAATCATTGCGCAAGATCTTACGGCAGTTGATTACACTCTGGTTTTCACCCGCAATAAAAGCAGACAGCGAGGTCGCTTTCTCCGGTGCGGGTAGTTGCTTAATGGCCTTAGCTAATGCGGGCTCGGCATCATCAGGATTGCGCATCAACCAATTGATGGCCATCTCTTCTGGATGAACAAGATCGTGGATATCTTCAATTTCATCCACCTCAATAAACACATAGCCTTTGGCGTCACTAGGCAGCTTTTCCAAGATGGCACTAATCGCAGGCACCGCCGAGAGATCACCAGCGATTATATGCCAATCCGCGGGTTCAATGAGCGGATCAGGCCCTGCTGGCCCAATTAAACCAATCTGTGAGCCGCTGCCTGCCTTCAGTGCCCAACCGCCGCCCGGAGTCTCCTCCCCATGTGTCACAAAATCGATATCCAGCTCATTCACAGCCGCACGATATTGTCTGACCGAGTAAGCTCTCGGAACGGGTTTGTGTTCTGGCCAAATAACGTTGTCCCCCTCTCGCACTGGCAATTGGAGAATGCCACTTGCTTGGTTGGGGAAAAACACTTTGATGTGCGAACCATTTTGGTTTTCCGGGAAACCGATTAAATCCTTTCCGGTTAACGTTACTCGGAGTAAGTTTTTTGAGATGGTTTCTTTGCGTACAAAATCCAGCAACATTGGATAGACGCGCTCTGGGCTGTCACTCATTCTTTCACCTAATCTTTTTGTTATTTTTGCCTAGCTGACGTTGTTGTCTTTGACCTTCACAATTAGGGGACGGCCATGGTTTGTTCTTCATTTCTCGCTTGTTCAATCACCCGCCACCACTCTCTAAGCGAATCCGCTTCCATCAATTGACCAAACGAAATGTTCTCACTCTATTGCCGAATGTCTCGCAACATTAACCAGAACCCTCGAATGAGGGCAGCGACCGCGATTTTTTCACCTAAATGTGCATCGGGAAGGGGAAACACCGCCACTTGGGCAATTTGTGGATGCGACAATAAAAGCTCTTCTAACTCATCAGCAGCAATGTTTTCGCCAGCACGAATGATCACATCCTTTATCCGCCCAGTGACCGTGAAATAACTTTAGGAATCGACCACCACGCGATCTCCACTGCGATAACATCCTTCATCCGTATACGCTCGCAGATTATACTCTGGCGCACGATAATATCCGCCAAGCGTGTATGGCCCTAGGGTCAGCAGTTCCCTTTCCTCTCCAACTGCAACAGGCTTGCCTTGTTGCAATAATTTCTTTGTCATCGCCCAAACGCGTACACGCGATTGGCCAACTCGAGATAACTCAGTGAAGTGTGGTTATCTGTCACCGCTATGCTATCTGAGTAACGCTCTACCCCCTGATGAAGAATCTGCCACAGCGGCAAATTGCTCCACAAATTTGCAGCCCGATATTGTTCACTTTGAACACTAGGTTTACGCACAAAGCCATCGAGTATCTGCTTTGGTGTTTCTGTTGTCGCGACGACCATATCTATCCTTGCCTTTCTTTAAGGTCACTCCTATTTGGATTACTAACCGTTGAACTAGGCATGAGAACCCAAACCAATACGTAATTCAGTGATATTAACACCACCAAATGCAAATAGTAATAATAATCATTTGAATTTATAAATCAAGTAATGATATGGTTAATAATGCCTACACTTAACCGTAAAGAAAATCGGCAATAAGTCACGAAAAATGAAAAGGAATTATTTTGTCAGAACCTCTAAAAGACTTTGATTTGCTTGCCACACTCAGCGAGTTACTGCGAGTGAGCGAAGCTAAAATTCAGTCCGACACCAACCTGATTGAATTGGGCCTCGACTCCATCAGTTTAATGCGCCTCACTGGGCGCCTTCGCCAAGTAGGTATCGAAGTCAACTTTGCCCAACTGATGAACTCACCAACGTTCAGCACTTGGCAAACTATCATTTTCAACGCAAAGGCACTTGCCTAAAGCACTACGGACACGGGCTATTTGTTCGTAATAGCCTTTTCAATAGGACAAAAAATGAAACTAAAATTAAGCGTTATGTTGATCAGCACCTTGCTTTCTGGTGGTGCAATGGCAAAAGACCTTGTGATCGAACATTACATGGGTAGCACTAAAATATCAGATGCACCAAAGCGTGTTGTTGTTATTGGTCATGGAGCCTTAGACGCTCTCGACTATCTCGGTATCGAACCCGTTGCCGTAGCGAAAGCGCCGATAATGCCACAGTACCTCGATAAGTTTCTGGATGCGAAATACGCCTCGGCGGGTAGCTTATTTGAGCCAGATTTTGAAACCATCTACAGCCAAAAGCCAGACTTGATCATCATTGGCCCTCGTGCGACTTCCAAATACAAAGAGCTGTCGGAAATTGCCCCTACTATCGTGTTCAGTGCAGATCTCAAGCAAGGCTACTGGCAGAGCACTCAAAAACAATGGCGTAATATGGGCGAAATCTTCAACGCCCAACAAAAGATTGAGCAGAAGATTAGTCAGCTCAATGAAGAGTTTGCCGCCATCAAGCAGTACAACCAGAAAAACCAAGTGGATGCACTCACCATCATGACATCCGGCGGCAACATCACGACGTTTGGCTCACAATCCCGTTTTGCTTCGGTTTACGAAGATTTTGGTTTTAAGGAAAGCTCCTCTGACGTAAAGACCAACAACCACGGTGATATCATCTCCTACGAGTACATCCATAAAACCAACCCAAGTACACTATTGGTGATTGACAGTGGTAAGCTCTCAGGCAAAGGCAATCAGGTTAAAGAACAGAATCTTGACAACGGTCTGGTCAAAGCCACCAACGCTTACAAGAACAAACGAATCATCTTGCTAGACCTAGACGCTTGGTATCTCTCAATTTCAGGTATTTCCGCAACTGAAAAGATGATCTCCGACATCAAAAAGACCGTCGAATTGTAGTCATTCTCTCTAGTAGATATATAAAAATTAATTGGTATATAAAAACGCCTCTGATCAACATCAGAGGCGTTTTACTTTCAGAAGAACTAGAAGTTCAACTGCAATGAAGCACCAATCATACGTGGTTGCTGTTTTAGCTGATCGTTCAAGTTGCTCGATGTGTACAGAGTCGTTTTATCGGAGTCAAATAGGTTGGTGGCAAACAGAGTAGCTCGGCCGTTTTCAAATACATAAGCCAATTGAGCATTAGCGACCCAATACGCATCAATTTTTGTGCTTGCTGTGTTGCTTCTATCTGAATAGTAGTCGCCCGTGTAAACCGCATTGGCACTTAACTCAAAACCATCAAAGAAGCTATACGCGGCCCCTAAGTTACCCGTCATACTCGGCGCGCGTGGCAGCTCTTTTGAATCACCCGAAGCCTCTTTATATTCCGTTTCTAGTAGGCCTAGGTTAGCAAATAGATCCAGTGAATCTGTGGCATACCAACGTGTACCAATTTCTGCACCATATGTTTTTGCTTTATAAAGGTTAGTAATAAGCACATCACCATTTGATAACGTTTGGGTCATCTGCATATTATCAAAATCGTTGTAAAACGTGTTGGTCATTAGCTCAACCGAATTACTAATACGATGACGCGTGTAAATCTCATAGTTCCAGATATACTCTTCTTCAAACTGATAGGGTGAAAATCCTGCAAATTGAATAGAGTTAAACGCTAAACCAGCGCCACCAGCGTTGTAACCTTTAGCGACTTTAAAGCCAATGGTCTGACCCATATTAGGTTTAAACGCTATATCAAACTTAGGTAAGAAAACACTTAGAGTGTCGTCGTGATCCAATTTAAAACGTGGGTCACTTACTTTTCGTTTAACGCGTTCTTTTTCATATCGTCCTGCAACAGTCACATCAATCGATTGTGTCAGCGCATACGTCAACTCGGCAAATGCAGATTGCGTTTTAGTACTACCGCTCATTGGGTTCGTGCTTGTTGCATCGATATATTCATCATCTTGAGAAGACTTGTAATAACGAGCACCGACTAACGCATTTACTCGGCCGTCTAGAGAAAGGTACCTTAGTAATGGCTCTACATGGAACTCTTTACCATCAGTGGTAAAATCGCCTTTTTGACGTGGCGTGGGGTTGGTGTATCGATCATAAGCAAACTTTGAGTAGACAAGGTTGTTTTCAAAGGTCAGCGCTTCATTCAACTGCCAAGAAAGATCCCAAGCGGTGCTCAGTGACTTAGTTTCATAAACAGGTCTAAACGCTTCAGTCCCGACAATGTTAATACTTTCAGATTGTGGACCGCGGGAATCCATATGAGCAATTGCTAGGGTTGTTTTGAAACCGACCAGTGCTGACGGTTCATAAAGTAGCTTACCGCGTACCGAGTTCATCTCAATTTTCTTAGCATCGCCAGCTGGCTCATAAGAGGCTAAATCAACAAAACTGTCGCGCTTTTGTTGGTCAAAACTGAGGCGAAATGCAAGTTCATCTTGGATGATGGGTGCGGAGAGCATCGCAGCGGTTTGTGAATAGTTTCGCTCACCGATACCTGCTTTTACCGCACTTTCAAAATGGTGGGTAGGATCGTTGGTTTTCATCACAATAGCACCCGCAGAAGCGTTTCGCCCTTGAATATAGCTTTGCGGACCTAAATACACTTCAACTTGCTGCATATCCCAAAGAGAACGTGGGCCAAACGCAATTTCCGAATATGTTAGCGAGCGACCATCAATGGACATATTTAAACGAGGTGAAGTACCTGCAAAACTCGCCAGACCGCCGATCGATGGACCAGAACCATCAATACCACGCACCGTTGGCATGCTGTTACCTTGGCCTGAGTCGACAATATTGGGAATAAGTTGCAACAGATCACCGATCTCTGTTGCACCTGGGGTATTGTCTATCGTCTCCTGGTCGAACACTTGGACACTAGAACTGGTGTCATAAATGGTTCTTGCCGTTTTCTCACCGATAACAACGATAACAGGTATCTCTTCTTTTTTATTGTTGTTGGTGCTCTCGGTTTCAGCATAGGCTTGACCACTGGCACAAATCCCCATCACTACCGCAGACAAAATGTTAAATTTAAAGGTTTTTTTTTCTGCAACGCTCGTTCGCGCTGTGCGTAAAGCTGCCATTTGAATTTCTCCTTAACTCTAATAAACAACTGATTGCATTCAGGACACACAGGCATAGCGAGTTATGCTTCTACCTCGAGATTGACTAGAGAGGCGTAAAGAGACCGAGACTGAACAGCGTTGCACTATAAAGTCGCACTCAAAAGCTATGCGCTTGATTGCAATTATTTCGACTAACATACGTTCCAAACTGAGGCTGATTCAGGCCAAAAGCATAAACTCAACTATCGAGTGGCATAACAACGTAGTTCACAATGCATTCTATTTATTGATAATACAAATGTAAAGAATTCTTATTTGCATTAATGGAAATGTATGCTATTAACCGCGCATTAGATACCTTTATTGACCTGAATTCTGATCAACTAAGGTATTGAGTGATTGATGCAAAAACACCATCAACTGTTCACTAAGATGCGTGATTTTCTCTTGTCCAAACCGTCGTTTTCGCCTTCTACCGTGAAGGCAATTTTAGCTGCGTCCTTCCTCACGCGAAATGTCATATTGAAGCCATCGTTGGTACCATTTGCGACGACCTTGCGCTCACTCTGGCACCCACTAAATACAATATCCTCATCAATAAGCACATTGATATAGGGGGGACTGGCTTGCTTTTACATTGAGATTGGCAATTAGAGGGTACTTACCGTGACGATAAAGAAGACGTAACTCAACCATTAGCCGCTTCACCCTATCCACAAAGTTTTCCTCGATATCGACATTGATCCGCAGCGGTAAGGTGTTGACCATTACACAAGGCGTATTCGCGCATCGGTTACCCATTCGATTTAAGTAGGGTAGCCAAATCCACAATCCGTAACTTGCCGATCGTTGCTCTATTAAGTGCAAGCTGTAGCCATCGAGCGTTATGTGGTGGCTTCTTATGTACCAAAGAGTCTTAACATCACTGATCCGAAAAATGGCTTGATAGGTCACCCCCTGCCCAGTCAGATCAATTGGCTTAGCAATATCACCACGAAAATCAAAGGACAGATACCTGTAATAAGGTAAAAAATACAGTGCTCTTTTTTGGGACGACTCACTTTTCTAGGTGTGTCCTTTCAAAAATTACGACTTACCCGCCCCGTTACGGCCAACTAAACCGATACGCTGACTTTTAATGGTAAACGACAATGACGCAAACAGCCTATCGCCATTAGTAAATTGATGGCTGATATTCTCAGCCTGTAAAGCTGGCATAATTTGCCTCCTATAAGTCAGAGACAATCGCCGCCGCTAAGCTATAACGACAATGAGATTCAAAGCCAAGGCACGCTCTGATTGAAGAGCTATGCGGGTAATAAGGCAAAGAATGATCGGAAAGTGAGCTACGCCGACTAACCCTGTTGATCCAAAAATAAATGAAAAAAATGGATAACAGGCTCAGTTATTCATGTGGGCGTACTCTCCTAAAGAAATGAGGCAACCAGATTAGGAGATTTCAGCTAGAGAAGTCAAGAGGAGAAAGAAGGGGTAGTTTAGAAAATCTATCATCAATCTTGTGCTTGTTTTCACCGTGGTGAGCTTAGTCGTCGCCTCTTTGCGCTCTAAGAAATCGCTCGATTAGACTAGATCGCACTAACTAGCTAAAAGCCCAAAGAGACATCAACAAAAATGCCACTCTGTTCAATACAAGTGGCATTTTATTATCCCGACAAGAGCTAACGATGAGTGGTTATTGGTACTTCTCACCTGCTGCAGCGACAAACGCCATTTCTACTAAGAGTTCAGGATTCGCCAATTCAACTTTGACGCAAGCACGGCTTGGTGCGCAGCCTTCAGGGAACCATGTATCCCATACTTCGTTTAGCGCATCGAAGTTAGCAAAATCCGTCACGTAAATCGTCACAGATAGAATGCGTGACTTATCGCTATCAACATTGGCTAACATTTGCTCAGCTTGGTCGAAAATCTGTTGTACTTGCCCTTTCATATCCGCAGTGGTATCTGCTTCTGCCACCTCAACAAAGTTGGCAATGCCGTTGAATACCGTAACATCAGACCAACGTTTGCATGGATTAATACGATGAATTGTCATGTTATTTCTCTTAATTATTGTTTCTCAACCAAACACACAGGTGCACCAACATCACACGAGTATCCGGTTGGAGTGATAGCGCCAGTTTCCGGATTCCTATGAAAGCTAGCGACATTATTCGAATGTTGATTGGCAACGAGCATCCACTGCCCGTCACGGGATAAAACAAAATCTCTTGGAAACTTACCGCCACAATCGGACATCGCAATTTGAACCGGGATATTACTCGTGACATCAAATGTACTGATCACGTTTTGCGCACGGCATGAGACATAGACAAAACGCTCATCCGCAGAGAGACGAATCGCAGACGCCGCTTCTTTGTTTTCTTCATCGGCTAGCAGCTTAACTTGCTGAGTCAGATTCCATTGCTCGTCGTGCTTGCAAAGTACCACCAGCGTTTCGGACAATTCACACACCACGTACGCAATAGACTCTTCACGGTTGAAAACCAAATGACGAGGACCTGACCCAGCAGGCATAGCGACGCTTTGTGTGAGTGAAAAGTTGCATGCCTCACCATCATTTTCAAAGTCATAAAAATAGACACTATCTGTGCCTAAATCGACCACAGCAAGTTGCTTGGTGTGATTAAGAAACGTTGCTTGATGCGCATGAGACGAGGCTTGACGAGCAATATTGGGACCACTGCCTTCCACATATAATTCTGCAATAGATTTCAACGGTTTACCATACTCATCAATGTGATAAACACTTACATTGCCGGAACCGTAGTTGGCCACAGCAAGTAGCGGGGCTTTGATGTCGATATAGCAAGGATAGTCGCCTTCAATTGGCAATGCATAGCTGTCTGTATTTTCAGCAAAAATCAGCTCTGCACCTTCCAAACGTTCTACTTCATTAAAGGTGTATAAGCCATGTTCGGTAACCGTAAGATAAGACGGATTGCGTGTCGTTCTCATCGCGTCTGGCACGAGGTCGTGATTGATTGTCAGTAAACCAGTAGTCGAATCGAGAGAGACACACGCGATACCATGACTTTGACTTGGTGAATCGGTATAGGTGCCCACATAAAAATGTAAGTGACCATTTAATGTCATGAGAAAACCTTTCGGAGATATAATAATGCTTAACCGATAAGATTCCGCCTGTGATACCAGACGGCAATCTCTTTTAATTATCAATCAGTTAAAGTGTGAAGCAACTGCTCAGTTGGTACGACAATAGCGACAATGGTTTCATCAAAAATAATCGCATTTTCATTGATGATGCGTTGATACGCTTCAGCATCAGATTGGCCCATACCACAGCCCTGCTTAGCAAGTTTAATCAAGGTTAAACCTAAATCGGCAACTTTAATGGCAGCTTCTGCAACTGGCACTGTCTCTACCGACGCCACATTTGCCGCGAAAATAGGTTTGGCTTGCTGCGCCGCTAATTTAATATTTTGATAATGCATCGCTAACACATCCAACGCAGTTATATTACCTTGAGCATAATCCACGACCAAATCTTGCATCTCGTACACTGCTAGGCTTTCTACTGGTAATGCGTCCGCAAAGCGGTTTAATCGTTCGTACTGGTTGTATAAATCGCCTTCGTTTGGTGTAGAGATCCACTTCTCCCAGTGACGAGCGTAGTATTGAGTAGGCTCAATGTACTTCGCTAACGTTTGTAGCGGTGTTTCGTCCGCACCATTGGCAAGACGTTTCAACATCATATTGGCATCGGCATGATGACGCAAGCCAAGGGAAATTTCAGACCATGTATCTATTACCTTCATGCGCCTGTACATGCTGCGTTCATCAGTCAGGTCTTGACTCGACCATAGACGCTCAGCAATTGCGTAGCTTCTCGGCCATAAACGTTGCTCGATGGTCATTGAATCGAGGTTCTCTCCCCAAATGGTGATTTCTCCACCCAAGATTAGCTGCTGTTCTTTCTCGGTCAGTTCTGCCGGATAACCGCCATTAGGCTCGGGAATTATACTACCTTCTATGTCACTGCTCGCCACTAATTCTCCAGTCGTAGGCCAACGAACATTGCCAATCAACTGGTAACTACTATCTTTCAACTTGCCATCCGCAAAGTCATAATTGAACTCGGTATAAGACATAAAGTTATCGAAGTGGCCTCTAAATTTCACACCCGGTAGGTACTCAATGATGAACACCTCTTCGCGAGACTTACCGTTGTAATCGGTAAACGCACGGTAGCTGCCGTCTGCCGCTTTAATAATGGTTAGATTACCTATACGCGGACCACCTTTGTTGCGCGGTTTCACCCAATCATAAGTCGCGAATTTCTCATCTTGATATAGTTGGTCATCTACCGTAATTCCTTTCGGTATTGGGTCATTGCGGTAGTGATAGCTGGTTGGTTGAGGCTGGTCTAGATAATAACCTGTTGAGAGAATACCTTGGTAGCCCTCTTTTGCTGCTCGACCAATACTGTCGTGCCCTTGCCAGCTTTGAATCACAATCGAAGTGGGAAGATCTTTGTGCCAGATTTCATCCCAACCTGTCATCTTCTTGCCACGTGCTTCCAGCATTTGTTCAACCTTAGTGTTCAAATACGATTGCAGACCACGCTCACCATCTAAGTTATTGTCTTTGATAAATTGCTGAATCTTAGGGTTGTCTTTCCACTGTTGGTAATTAGGCTCATCACCACCGATATGGAAATACTCATCTGGAAAGAGCTCGACCACTTCGTCAAACACACTCGCCAGCATCTTGTAAAGTTCGGGATTGGTAGGGTCCATTAACGGTTCAAACACACCCCAGCCACGTTGGTGCGGATAAGATTGCTCGCCCATACCAGACATCAGTTCAGGGTATGCGTGCGCTACTGCCGAAGCATGTCCCGGCAAAGAGATTTCAGGGATAACTCGAATACCAAGGTTACGCGCATAATTCACCACATAGCGGATTTCATCTTTGGTGTAGTAATCACCATCTGCGGTGTCTTGCCACAGTTTTTGGTAATTATCGAGTTGGATACGGATCGCTTGGTCATCCCACATATGCCAATGGAAGACATTCATTTTTGCTGATGACATCGCATCGAGTTGGCGAAGGATCACATCGAGTTCAATAAAGTGACGGGAAGTGTCGTAAGAAACACCACGCCAAGGAAAACGCGGCTCATCTTGAATCGACACTGCAGGAACAAAGTACCCTGTCGTATCCGTAGTCACTAACTGCAAAAAGGTTTCTAAACCATGGAAAGCACCGTAAGGGCGTTCGGAGCGAATGATGATCTGACCATTGCGCGATTCCAGTTGATAAGACTCATCACTATTAATGTCTTGCACCTCTGACTTCGGCGCATTGCGAATATCAATCACCAAGGTCGCGTCTTTTTCCGACTCGGCATACCAGTTCAACATTGGTAAGCCAGTTTGGCGATATAAACGCTCCATAGTGCGCTTTATGTTGAACTGCACCCGCGGTGAATCGTAGCCTTTGATGTAAATGCTGAAGGATTTATCCAGTGAGATTTTCCCCTGCCCCAGCTCTACATTTTGTGGGTAAGGCATTAGGTTAAGATCGGTGTTGGGAGTCATCGCCATCGCTGCCGTTGGAATTGTGATTAAGCCTGAAATGAGTAGTACTAATGTTCCTTTGTTCATCCGCGCCATCCTATCGTTGTTATTCAACCCGAGTCACTCTGTTTCAAAGAAGCATGTGACTCGGCCAAAACACTTTGTTTGAGTTATGCGACCAACTCCACCACTTCACGAACCAGCTTGCCAACCTCGTCCCACTGTTCGTTTTCAATTAAGCTCGGTGCCACCATCCAAGTACCACCACAACAAACCACACGGTCGATGGCTAAGTAATCATTGACGTTATTTTTGCCAATACCGCCCGTCGGCATCAAACTCACATCGACATAAGGTGCCAGTAGCGATTTCACCATCGCAATACCGCCGCTCGCTTCCGCAGGAAAGAATTTGAGGAAGGTCAAACCCAGCTCAAGTGCTTGTTCAACCTGACTTGGACTGTTCACGCCCGGTATGATTGGCATGTTGATTTCTTGGCAGCGACGTACCGTATTTGGATTCAACCCCGGCGCGACAATAAACTCTGCACCCGCGTCTTTCGCTTGGGTAATTTGCTCTGGCGTCAGTACCGTACCAGCACCGATGCACATTTGCGGATAAGCGTCACGCATGGCTTTAATCGCATCGGCTGCCGCTTCTGTTCGAAAAGTCACTTCTGCGACTGGCAGACCGTTTCCTACTAGTACTTTCGCCAATGGGATCGCGTGCTCAACCTTGTTGATTTGAATAACTGGAATAACTTTGAATTGCTGAAGTAGTTTAATCATTGCTTGGGACATAATGCGTTCTCGGAAATTATCGAATGAGATGAGCCATGGCGTCGTTTGGAATGATCGCGCCAGAATATTGAATAACGGTTGCGGCTAGTCGGTGACCGAGTTGAGCAGACTGCTCACAGCTTTGTCCGGTCAATCGCCCAGCCAAGTAACCAGCGGCAAAGGAATCGCCAGCAGCACAGGTGTCGATCACTTTCTCGACCTTCTCGGCAGCTACGTAAGTGCTTTGCTTTTCTATGTTTTGATGCCTGAGGTTTTGTTTGTCATCACCTTGCGACCAAACCAGCTTGCATGGTTCGCAGCCACGTTTGATCACGATTTCTGGGCAGCCAAAGCTAAGGCAGCGCTGCTCGGCACTTTCTTCTTCCCCCCACACTAAGACATCATCGTCTTCTGTGATAAGTGCAATGTCGACTAAAGGCAGAATTTGGCTGTACCAATGTTTCGCCTCTTCTGCAGACCAAAGTTGAGGACGGAAGTTATTATCAAAGATAACTTTGCCTCCACCTTGTGAGAACAGACTTAACGCCTTTTTAAGTCTTACCTTGCTATCGTCATTTAAAATCGCAATGCTGATGCCACTTAGGTAGAGGTAATCCAGTTCTTGGTTCGTAATCGCAGACTCTAATTTATTGAGCGAAGAGGTAGAGAAGTAGCTTTTAACAGCTGCGCTGTCACGCCAATAAAGAAAGCTGCGCTCGCCTTCTTGATCTGTCTGCACCATATACAACCCCGGCAACTGAGCTGGGAAGATCTCGACAAGATCAGTTGCAATGCCCTCTTGTTGCCAGTTTTCCAGAAGTTCTTGAGAAAGTACGTCTTCCCCAAGACCGGTCGCGTAAGACACTCGGACAGGTTGCTGACTAGTCAGGCGAGAGAGGTAAAGTGCAGTATTGAGCGTGTCGCCCCCAAAGCCTTTGCGAATTGGGTCGCCGCTCAGTTCAATCATGCATTCGCCAAAGAAAGCAATTTTAGTATGGGATGAATCCGTCATCGTTCACCTAATTTGGATAGATTTAGAATGGTGACTCGGGGGAGCCACCCGTTTGTCAGGCGCTTATGAACGAGTTTCCGATCGAGCCGGAAACTCTCTTCTGTTAAGCATTTTGATTTGCCGCAGTTGTGCGGTTTTGTAGAGAAGCATCTTGTTCCAGAAGACCTTTATCAGACAATTCCATTTCCATCAGAGCACGCTCATCATCAAGGATTGCTTTCGCTATTTCTGGTGAAACTTGGTTAGCTGGAGTCACTAGGCTTACTACCACACCTGCGGTTAGGGCAAATAAGCAAGATGGAATCACTGGGTTGCCCCAAAAAGTGGTCAGGTCTGGGCTCATCATTACTGCAAATGAAGCGATCGATGCGCCTGCCAATGTTGCCAATGCACCTTGCCAGTTGTAACGCTTCCAGAAGCGACCCAACATACCGCAGACAAACATACCAGACATGACTGTCGAGATCATCTTAGTGATGTAGCTGATGATGTCGTTCGAGGTTAGTGCGAACAGCAATGCACAACCGATCACTATAATCAAAGCCAAGCGAGAGTAATTCAACATGGATTCTTTGTTTGGAACGCGACCTGTGAACATGACGTAAACATCACGCAGTAAGATAGATACGCCCGCAATCGCATCTGAACTTGCACTCGACATGGTTGCCGATAAGCCCGCAATCAGAACAATAAGACCGACGCCTGCTGGCAATATCGTTGCTGCGATATACGGAAAAGCAAAGTTAGCGTTGTTCAGTTCAGGGTTCATAGTATGCGCCGCCATGCCAATAACTGCTGGGATGATTGAGAAGAACAAGTACAGCACACCAGACGCCACGAATGAACGACGGATGGTTGATACATCTTTACCTGAGTAAATACGTTGGCGGAATGAAGGCGTTGCAAGTACACCCACACCAATCACGACAGCAAGAGAAACCGCAGGAATTAAACCAAGCTTATCAATCGCAAGGAAGCTAACTGCTTCTGGGTCCATAGCAGAATAAAGGTTGTCTAAACCACCTATGTGCTGCACAGACAGTACCGCCATTAGAATGAAGCCGACAAACAAGATGATGGCTTGAATGGTATCCGTCCAAACTACGGCAGTGTAACCGCCAATCACAACATAAATGGTAAACGCTGCTGCGATAATCATCTTCGCAGTGCTGAGCTCAATATCGGCAATCCACGCTAAATACATACCACCCCCAAGGATGTGTGCGCCCAGCCAGCCAATACAAGCGATAAAGATAAGCAGACCAACCACGTTCTTTACGATGCGGTTTGCACCCACGTAGTAGGCAAGCTCTTCACTCATCGTCATGAAGTTAAGTTTACGAACCGGTGCAAACCACAGCGCCAATAGTAAAATACCAATTGCACCGCCAATGCCGTAAAGCGCACCAGCCCAACCGTTTGAGTAACCAAAGCCGACCGCGCCCATACTTGAGCCCGTGCCAACCATGGTTGCTATCGTGGTACCTAATACGAGAAACAGAGGTAAGCTTCGACCACCGAGTAGAAAGTCTTCACCTGATTTTTGGTTACGAGAAACAAACCACCCCAACCAAATTAAAAATAAGACATACGCACCGAAGCCGGTAAGAAATAGTGTACTGTTCATTGAACACCTCTTATATAAAATCCATCTTTCAGATTGATATAATTCCAGCAGCAAGTATTAGATTTTATTCCATATATTATCTAATTTTATTTTTATAGCTTTCACTAAATATATTACGCACTACTGCTTTATGAAATTATATTTATGTAGGGAATGAGAGTGCCGAAAGGGTAATAACAAGAAAGTAATTATTTCCGGCACTCTATTTTATTTAATTAGGTAAAGTGTGATTTCTATCGGCGATCTTCGCGATAGCAAGTCACATCGACCTCAACTTTCACGTCCACCACGAGATCACACACCATGCAAATACGTGCAGGTGGGTGATCACCGAAGAACTCTCTGAATACTTTGTTAAACGACTGGAAATAACGAGAATCTGTGAGTACCACTTTTACGTGTACCACGTCGGCTAGCTTGTAGCCTGCTTCTTCCATAATATCGACGCAGTTTTGAATCGCTAAGCGAGACTGGTCAACGATGCCGCCTTCTACCACTTCGCCGTTAATCATTGGTGTTTGACCTGATACATATAAGAAGCCACCCGCTTCTGTTGCACGTGCAAATGGTAAATGTTGACCGCCAGTACCTATGCCACCTTCTACACCATAACGTTTAATTGACATAATATTCTCCAGTGATAATGCTTAATTTATAAAATTAATTAATTTTATAAATTATTGATAGGTGTTATTTCTATAAATAAATACACCATTTCTATTGTCGGTGACTTTATCTTTTAAATAAGATAGCTCACCATTTACAAATACAGATTCAATACCTTGCGCGACGGAAATTGGATTTTCGTACGTTGCAGTATCTTTAATTGTATTTGGGTTAAATAAAACCAAATCTGCGTAAGCGCCTACTCTTATTTCTCCACGATCTTTTAATTGGTAACGTGTGGCAGACATACCCGTCATCTTATGAATCGCTTCTGCCAATGGGAAAAGCTGCTCTTCACGACAGTAATGCCCCAAGACTTTCGGGAATGTGCCCCACAAACGTGGATGTGGATGCGGGTCGTTTGGTAATCCATCTGAGCCCACCATGGTCAACTTATACTTAAGTACACGTTTAACGTCGCTTTCAACCATGCAGTGATAAACCGCGCCCGCAGGTTGCAACGCTTTTGCCGCTTCCATAAGAGGCAGATGCATCTCGTCAGCAATGTCTTTCAGCATCTTGCCAGCGTGCTCTGGTTTGCTTTCAGACCAGGTAATGAAGATATCAATTTCATCCGTAACCTGTTTTAAATCCAGTGTCGAAGAGCTAGCGGAATATGGGTAGCAATCGCAAGACACGTCTTGATGCTCAGAAACCTTGTCCATCAAATCCAGCACTTCTACCGTACGTCCCCAGTTGCCTGCACCTGCACATTTAAGATGAGAAATCACCACTGGCACTTTGGCGTACTGCCCTGTTTCAAAAGCTTCTTCCATTGCGCTGATGATTTCTTCAAACTCGGTGCGCATGTGTGTGGTGTAGATACCACCGTGATGACCGAGAATTTCCGCTAGGCGCATGACTTCGTCCGCGTTCGCTTGTTTGGCACTCGCATAAGCAAGACCCGAGCTCAAACCCAATGCCCCTTCTTTCATCGCTTGCGTCAATGTTTGGCGCATTTGGTCGATTTCTTCATCGGTTGCCGTGCGCAGTAAATCGTCCATCACATTGTTACGTAATGTTGTGTGACCGACTAACGCCGCGACGTTAACCGCAGGGCTAGCCGCTTGTACCGCCTTCGCATATTCCGCAAAAGTTGGGTATTTGAAATCTTCCTGCTTGCCCAATAGATTCATTGGGTCTGGCGGAGTACCACTGAGTACCGCAGGGCTTGCGCTAATTCCGCAATTGCCTACGATTACCGTCGTCACGCCTTGGCTAATCTTTGCTAAGCAATCAGGGTAACGAATCACATTGATGTCATCGTGCGTGTGCACATCAATAAATCCCGGAGCCAACGCAAGACCTTGACCGTTGATAACCTTCTTTGCAGAAAGCTCGTCTAGCTGACCTACTTGCTCAATACGATCTTGACGAATTGCAACATCAGCCATGAATGGTGCTGCACCTGTACCGTCAAATACCTCTACGCTTTTGATAATGGTGTCGAACAGCATACTTCACTCTCTTCGTCCGTAGTTAACATGATTCCATCTTAATAATTCTTGAAATTTAAACAGTGAAGAAACACACAAAAAAATCAGATTTGTTTGATACTTTTTAACATATTGTTTATGGTGGTTAGCAACAAACACTTAATATCAATCAGTTAAACCATGTTAGAAGTAGGTGCGCTATGAAAGACAATCGCCAAAAGTGTGATAAAAACTATCATAATGAGTTTGTTACCACGCCAGGTTACGGAGAAAAGGCTCAACCTGTTGCGGGCAATTCGGCAGGATTACACAGTTTGATCCATGAAGAGATCACCCTGCCCGCTGCGGTGATCAAATCTTCTTCATTAAAGAACAACCTCGATTGGATGCAGCGTTTCGCCAATCAACACAAAGTGAAGCTGTCACCGCACGGTAAGACCACCATGACGCCTGCTTTCTTTCAGCAGCAATTAGAAAACGGCGCTTGGGGCATTACCGTAGCAACGCCGGCTCAGGCAGAGATTGCGGCTCTCGGCGGAGCGAAAAATATCATCATGGCGAACCAACTAGTGGGGCGCGCGAATATGACCATCATCGCCAACTTGATTAAATCCCATGGGATCAACTTCTATTGCTGTGTGGACTCAAGCCGAAACGTCAAAGCGCTAGAACGTGCGTTCGCTGAACATCAATTGCCGCTTAATGTACTGATTGAGTTTGGTGTCGAAGGCGGTCGCTGTGGATGCCGAAACCAGCAAGATGTGGTTGAACTCGCTACTCTCATCCACCAGCAACCTCATCTTACGCTCAAAGGTATCGAGGTCTACGAAGGCGTCATTCATGGTGACAATGCTGAACAGGACATTCGTGACTTCCTCAACACCACATTAGACATCGCAGCTCAGCTACAAAGCAAAAAGTTGATTGAGTCCAAACCTCTGGTTACTGGCGCAGGCTCTGCTTGGTATGACGTGGTTTCCGAATGCTTCGCCAACCTAGAAGATTTTGACGCCATCATTCGCCCAGGTTGCTACGCGATTCATGACACAGGCATTTACCTAGACGCACAAAACAAAGTCATGCAGCGAGCTGAAAACAACCAAGGGGCAGCGTGTGATTTAGGTGGTGATTTGGAATCGGCTTTAGAGCTTTGGGCTTATGTCATTTCTCGCCCTGAACCAACTAAACTAGTTGCTGGCTTCGGTAAACGTGACGTTGCATTTGATGCCGGATTACCAATCCCTGAACGCGCATACCGCGATGGTGAGCCAATCTCTATTGAAAGTGCGGTAACTACCGCAGTGATGGATCAGCACGCCTTCATCGAAGTAGACGCAAACAGCGACCTTCAAGTGGGTGATATAATTGCTTTCTCAACCTCTCATCCATGTTTAACATTTGATAAGTGGCGTGCCGTGGCAGTTTGTGATGATGAATATCAAGTCACTCATTGGGTGAAAACATGTTTCTGATGATGAGCTTAGTGAAGCTTTTCGCTATACTTCATGCCAAACCTGTAGAGGCGGAACAATCGCCTCCATGTAAAAGATAGGAACACAGCTTGAGTTTAGAAATCGATATTATTTCGCAAATCACTGAGCGTTTCAGTGCGCTGCGCGATGCCGAAAAGAAGGTCGCTAAGTTGATCCTGGACGACATTCAAACTGCCGCCAATGCCAGCATTACTGAACTGGCAGAAAGCGCAGAAGTGAGTGAAGCCACCATCACCCGTTTTGCCAAAGCTGTTGGCTGTAAAAACGTGCGAGATATGAAGATCAAATTGGCACAAACCTTAACGGTTGGACAACGATTCATCCTTGAGCCTCCCGATCAAAGTGGCTACCAAGGTATCTATGAGTCGATCAAGCAATCCCTTGACGTAAACCACCGTTTGATTGTTGAAGAAGATATCGACACTGCCGTGAACTGGCTACACAACGCAAGACAAGTGATTTGTATTGGTATGGGTGGCGGTTCGACCATTGCAGCACAGGAGATGCAGCATCGTTTGTTCCGTCTGGGCTATCCTGTTGTTGCGTATAATGATGGTTTGTTATCGCGCATGATTGCGGCGACTGCAGACACAAACGATGTGTTAGTGATGATCTCAGCCACAGGCTATACCCCTGCGATCATTGAAACCGCGCAATTAGCAAAGCAGTACGGCGTAAAAGTCATTGTGATTACTCCGAAAAACACGCCTTTGACCGAGCAAGCCGATTTGGTTCTGCCTATCGAGCATCAAGAGACAGATTTCATCTACAAGCCATCCGCTTGTCGTTACGCGATGTTGGCTTTGGTTGATGTGCTTTCGATGTCATTAGCAGTTAATCATAAGCGACGCTCTCGCGATAAACTACGCCGACTCAAGGTTGCCCTCGACTCTTATCGTGGCGGTTTAGAAAGACAGCCTCTTGGAGATTAAACTTAGGTAACTCCTTCCGATGACAGTCGATTCCGAAAACAACAAAGCCCGATGTTCAACATCGGGCTTTTGTTTATTCGTTACTTGGTAAAGGGACGATTGGAAGATATCCGTTACTCACCATGCTAGACCGTATTCAGTAGTATTCGCCCAAGAGCTATCATGCAAATCAGAGATTATGTAGCTTCTTAGTGAATTGATTTTAAAATTGAAGACTACTTAACTTACAGACATTTCGGCTGCGGTCGCTGTAAGTGATATAACCTTCACTGTAAGCCCGCTTACCATTGGTCGAGGTAAGTCAGCATTGAGCTCTAGATGAGCTTTGTATTCTTCTACACGTGCCATCATCTCATGTACATCCAGCCACTCTTCTCGGTTCGCCATTTGGATCAACATCGACACGCTGTATTATTTCTTCTGTCGCATGTTGTTTTCTGTCAGCAAGAAGTCACAACTTAGCTCGCTTTACCTTTCGGACATTGTGTTTACCTTTACGACATATGAGCTCTAGCTGTTCAATTTCAGATGATGTGAGTTCAGCAAGATGTTTGATATTCATTGTATTTCTTAGATAAGTTTCGACTAAACTAAGAAAATCACTGAGGCATAATGAAATCAATTAAAATTGATATAAAATAAATGCATACGATAAAACAAGGTCAATACCTCGCCTTCATTTATTACTATGTGAAAATCAACAAAGTATCGCCGTCAAAATCAGATATAGCTACGTACTTTGAGATCGCATCTTCTACCGTACATGGCATGATTAAAGAATTAAAGGCAAAGCAATTAATCAAAAGTGAAGCGGGTAAGGCTCGAAGCATTCAGTTGATGATCTGTCGAGATGAACTACCGGATTTGGAGTAGATCTCAACTGCTCAAAACTTATGTGATGGAGCACTAGGAGGCTAGCCGCTACTCAGAAATGAGTAGCGGGATCGTTTAATAGATTAATAATGATGCTCTAAGCGACACGACTCACTGCACAGCCTTGAGCCGGTGACACGTTTCCGATTAACACTTGTGCCGCTGCATAAGCGCTTTCTGGCCTTGCGGAGTGTGCGCACAAATAGTGCTGCACTTGTGGGTATTGCAATAGGTCGTAAGGACTGCGTAAAGCAAGCACCACCAGATTGGGGAAATCCTGACTCAATTGCTGCACTCTGGCTTGTGCTTCTGTTTGGGCAAAATCCTCTCCCGGTAATGGATGGTTTTCGGTCACCACCACCAAATACCCGTTTTGGCTCTGCTCAAGCTGATCAACGGTAATCGGCTGCCAGTCTGCATTAAGCGCATTTAATGCCTGACACAAAGCGCTAAATGCGGGCAGCGCTTGGTTAGGGCCTATGCCGCGAGGGTTCATTAAATTGTGATAGCTGGATGACGGAGTCGCGTTGAGTAGGTAAAGTTTCTTGTCACTTAAATCTAAGCCACCACGCACCCAAGTCACGGCGGCTTGAGAAACGTCGGCCGCCACTTGCTGGTTATTAAGAATGTTCCACTCACCATATAGTTCCATAGACACCAGTTTTTCCAGTTTGAGACGTACGACTTTTTCCAAGGCTTGATCAATCACCGATTCTGCCAGCACACCTTGCTGAACAGCATCGATTACGCCGTGAATCATCGCTAGTTGCTTATCAAGATAAGCTTCGGAGTGATCGTAATGTTCTTCAGAGAGCATAATCATAGTGATACCGGCCTGCATCGCTTTTACTGCCGCATCCACTGGCGTGTAGTGGTTTACAATCGCGCCCATGTTCATACTGTCTGAAATAATAACACCATCAAAGCCCATATCTTGACGCAGCACTTGCTGCAAAATCATCGCCGATAGGGTTGCGGGCGCATTTGCATCCAACTGTGGATAGAGAATATGACTGGTCATCATCAGATCCACACCCGCATCAATTGCGGCTTGGAATGGCGCTAAGTCATTGAGTTTGAGTTCAGCGTAGGATTTGTCTACACGTGGAATATCGCGGTGCGTATCGCCATGCGTATCACCGTGACCGGGGAAATGTTTCGCACATGCGGTAATGCCACCTTGATGTAAACCACGAACCGCTGCCGCTGAGTGCAGAGAAACTTTCTCTGGCTGATCACCAAACGAGCGAGTATCAATAATCGGCGATGCTGGGTTTAAGTTCACATCACAACAGGGACCAAGAATGCAATTAAAACCCGCATCACGCATCTCTTCGGCAAACACTTGATACATACGTTCAGTACCCACCGCTTGATCTGCAACCCCTAAGGCTAAGTTGCCAGGCCCTGTGGTCGATTCCCCCACAAGCACACCCCATGCCCCTTCTTGGTCGACACCCAACAGCAAAGGCAAACGCTGATGTTGATCGAGGATCTGCTGTAAACCTCGGTTTAGCGCTTGTGCATCGGCAAAGGTTTCTGCGTTATCTTGGCTTAAATAGCAGCCACCTAGGTTGTATTCAGCAATCATTTTCCGAGCTGCCTCAGCCGATTTACCGGGAAACGCCAAGATAAATAGTTGACCGACTTTTTCCTTTAAACTCCATTTAGCGATCTGCTCTGTGATCTGCTGTTGGCTTACCATTGTCTCTCTCCTTAATTTTTTATACCGCTATTTTTTACGCAACTGACGGATCTGTCCCATGGTGAAGGTCACCGCGACAATAACAATGATCCCACGTAGGATTAACTGTTGATCAACGTTCAAACCCATCAAAATCAACCCGTTATTAACCATTCCCATGATAAGTGCACCAATCACCGAACCAATCACCGTGCCTTTGCCACCAAACAAGCTCGTTCCACCGATAATGACGGCGGCTATTACCAGCATTAAGTCACTCTCTCCCAAAGTGTAACGTGCACTATAAAGACGACCTGAATAAAGAATGCCTGCAAAAGCGGCAAGAAAACCATTCAGCATCAGCACATACAGTTTGATGCGATTAACGTTAATCCCTGAATACATAGCCGATACTTTATTACCGCCCGTTGCCAGAACATGTTTACCAAAAGTAGTATTACGTAATACAAACGACCCCACTACCATCACTAGCAATGTCCAGATAAAGAGCACAGAGAAGGGGCCAATATCACCCGAACCAAAAATAAAAGCGTAGGTATCATTATCAATTGGAATCGATTGCAAAGAGGTAGACCAGCGAGCAACACCGGTAATGATACCTGTGGTACCTAATGTGACTAAGAAAGACGGTATACCTACCTGAGTGACAAAAATACCATTGATAAAACCGATCATGGTGCCAACCAATAGCGCCGCAGAAACCGCAAGTAAAATACTATCGGTCTCTTGCAAAGTCAGTGCAGAAACGATCGCAGCCAAGGCCACTGTTGCACCAAATGAAAGATCAATTTCTGCTGCGCTGAGGACAAACGTCATTCCGACCGCCATGATCGCGATGGTGGCGGTTTGCCGAGCAATATTCATTAAATTGACTGAACTCAAAAAGCCCTTATCGTGTAACATCACCGAAAAAAAGATGAAGATACCAACAAAAACAAAGTAAATAATATAGTCGCGCCACTGAATCGGCTTTGCCTTTGGCGCTGGGATAGTTTTTTCATTCATCGCTGATTTCCTTATCACTGGACCGCGGCCAGTAACTCCTCTTCTGTCATTCGTTGTCCTTGGATTTGCTTTACAATCCGACCTTTATTCACCACATAAATCACGTCACAAAAACTGCCGACTTCTGCATATTCACTGGAAACAAAAATCACTCCATTGCCTTGTTCGACGTATTGATTGACGATTTTCATGATTTCGTATTTGGCATTAATATCGATGCCAAAAGTGGGATCATCGAGCAGCAGCACTTTGGCTTGAGTGGATAAACACTTACCAATCACCACTTTTTGTTGGTTTCCTCCTGAGAGATAACGCACTACCTGCGAAGCACCGGAAGTCTTTACTCCCAAGTTGAGAATCGCAGCATCGACAATCCCTTGCCCTTCGTTTTTATCAATCACTAACGCGTGAGAAATACGATCGAAGGAAGCCATCAGTAGATTATCGGATACCGAAAAATCAAGTACCAAGCCTTGAGAACGCCGTTCCTCTGGCACCATATTGATACCATTTTCAATCGCATCCCGTGGTGAACGGATCCGTACTGGTTTTCCCTCCACCAGCACCGCCCCCTTCACTAAAGGTGTTAAGCCGTAGATGGCTTGCAAAATTTCCGTACGACCACTACCAAGTAAACCCGCCAAACCCACCACTTGGCCCGGCATTACTTTAAGAGATATCGCCTCAAGTTCTTCCGTCGTCACATCGCGTAATTCCAGCAAGGGTATTGCCTCGTTATTCACTTGCGGACGTCGCCATTCAATTTGAGTATCACTTTTATTACCCAGCATGGCTTCGACCAAGGCATCCACCGATGTCTGTGATGTCGATGTTTGCAGCACACTATAACCATCACGCAGCACGGTCACCGCGTCACAGATTCTCAGAATGTCCGCCAGATAGTGCGTGATATAAATGATGCTGATGCCACTCACTTTGAGTTTTTCAATCACGCGAAACAACTCATTAATCTCGTTGTTAGACAGCGATGCGGTAGGCTCGTCGAGAACGAGAATCTTCGCATCCAAGGCGAGAGCTTTGGCGATCTCCACCAATTGCTGTTCCCCCAAGCTCAAGGTCTCTACTCGTTGACTCGGATCAATATCAACCCCCAGCAACTCCAGTAGCGGTTTGGCTTGACGCTCACGAGTGCGGTTAGAAATAAGGCTTCGACAAGCGGTTGGATGATTGAGAAAAATATTATCAGCGATACTCAATGTGGGAACGAGGCTGAGATCCTGATAAACCATGGCAATCCCGGCCGCCTGCGCGGCTTTGGGTGATGAAAAAGTGACGGCTTGTCCAAAAAGTCGGATCTCTCCTCCATCACGAGTATGGAATCCATTGATCAATTTCACCAAAGTGGATTTACCAGCCCCATTTTGTCCAACCAACGCATGAACTTCGCCCTGTTTTAAGGTGAAATCGACCCCTTTTAACACTGGGGTACCATCAAAGCCTTTTTTGACCCCTATGGCCTCAATTGCCTTATTCACACACGCACTCCTGTTGTTAGTCCGATTCAGCCAGCCAAAATTAGGCAAGCTATTTATTTAGCCAATTACTTAAGGGCTCTTTGTACGGCTTCTGGTGCCGGACGACGCAAAGCTTGCTGCCAAGCCTCAAGCAAATTTTCTCGCGTCACAGCACTGGCTCCGACAGTGACAAACGGTGGGGTCTGTTGCTCCAGTTTCGCTAAGGCCCCCATACGAGCCAGAGTTTGCCCAAGGTCATAAGGATAATCCGTGACAATCCCCGCTACGTTACGCTGTCTAGCCATATCCAAAGCATTGGCGGCCCCTAGATCCATGGTGATCACTTTTATATCTCGGCGACTTGCAGCACGCGTAGCCGCCACCACACCTTCCGCAATACTGTCCCAAGGAGCATAAATAGCTTTAATGTCAGGATATTGTGTAATCATTGCTGAGGCGATCACTTCACCATCGTTGGCGTTGGCAATACCGCGTTTTGCGACCACTTCGATATTTGGATAATGTTGTTGTAAATTCGCTAAAGTCGATTGGTCACGTTGATTGGTTACGTAATAATTAGCTTCGTGATAGATAAAACCAACTTTGCCCTTTTCACTCACCGCATCGGCTATCAAATCCGCAGCAATTTTGCCCATTTGCGCTAAATCATCGGTGACAATACCGACGTAATCTTTGCCATGGACAAATCCACGCGGAAGATTACTAATCAAAACCAGCTTACTACCTTGCTCAACGGCAGGACGAAAGGCCGCTGCACCCGATACCGGATCGACGACCAACGAAATCAAAATATCCGGTTTCATCGCCATGGTCGTTTCGACATCGGTTTTTTGCTTGTTGGCATTAAATTCCGCATCCGTAACGGCGACCACCCGAATATTCAGATCGGCAAATTTATCTCTCGCTCCTTCAATCAAGGCATTCGACCAGTCGGATGTACTATGCATTAATATCGCCGCTGTATACTGTTTCGCTCGCACGCTATCTTTTTCAACATCGGTCAATTGGACTGCTGTATGAGGTGTCGCTCGCTCACCATTAGGTCCTTTGGTTTCCGTCGCCGCTAAAACAGCACAGCTCAACATCATGAACAGGCTGATTCCAGCAATACGATAAATTTTCTTTATTTGTTGTTTACTCATTGACGCCACCTTAACTAGGTATTAGATGAGTATTAATATAGGCATTTTGTGGGTATTTTGTGCGACCAATCTCTCAGCTTTGAAGGATAACAAAGTGATAACAATCACAATAATGAGCAATTATTGAGCTAAAAGTACTGAATTAAACCGCAATTCAGGCTGAGTCATCGCGAAATAGTCAAAAAATTGATGATAAAAAGAAAGGTGCTGACTAGGTGAAAAATAGGTATTATGTCTAAACCCCCTCACCACATGGAGAAGATTGCGGTTTATGATCGGTCATGAAAGACAAGGTATAACGCTAACCGATAGTATGTACCATCAACTATTGGCGCAGCATGACATTTATTTTGTCGCGTTTGATAACATGGAGCAAATTGTCGCCAGCAACTATCCTGTCGCTACCTTAACCCTGCAATGTTTGGATGATTTGGTCTTCTTGGTTGGGCCGACGCACAGTGCACAAATTCGTGCGTTTTTACGCCATCAACGCGAAACGCTGACGTTTGATGTCGCCAATTTACACTTTAGTATGTGCATACTCAGCGATGCAGGACATGCCCTAATCTACTGCCTACAGATTGAGGCAAAAGAGAAACAGCCTCTTGAACCTAAGCTCTCGGCGATCGAACAGGATTATCAGATCATCCATGAGCTTTCCGAATCACTCAATCTACTCAGCCACGCTGGTGAAAGCCAACTTCCAGAGCATTTGCAACAAGAAATTCGTACCAAACATCTACCAGAGGTCGAAAAACGCTGGCAACAGCTGCAAGATCCGAGCCTCAAGCTGTGTTTGGAAATCGTCAAATCCAATATGGAAAATCTACTCAACGACCACAATGGCATGAATAGCCGCCTTTTAGATGTCCTCACTCCATCAGAACTACAAGTAGCGGAATTTATCCGCAGCGGCATGTCCAGCCAAGAGATCGCCAGTACGTTAAATGTGGCAAGGAAAACCGTCGAAAATCATCGTAATAATCTACGTAACAAGCTTGGTATTACCAATCGCGGTGTCAACTTGCGCAACTATCTACTGAGTTTAGAAATTAACAAAAGAAGCTAGAAAATAAATGATTAGAATAATCCATGCCATACTGCGGGGTTTGTGAATATGCACTTTGACTGCCAGAGATAAGAGTCCGTTTCATATCAATTCCTTTTTAAACTGAAAGCCAGTGTTGTTGAATAAGTGGTTGAGGTGGAACGCGGGATAGCTAGCACGATCGAGATAAAAATCGCCCCTGCGCCGAAAATTTGCGTCCAAGTGAGTGCTTGATCGAGAATGACA
This sequence comes from Vibrio sp. 2017_1457_13, assembly GCF_030851525.1. NCBI lineage: Bacteria > Pseudomonadati > Pseudomonadota > Gammaproteobacteria > Vibrionales > Vibrionaceae > Vibrio > Vibrio sp. 2017_1457_13. The sequence goes on along the minus strand of NZ_VHTA01000001.1, from coordinate 57,578 downwards.
TAACCCAGTAAGCAAGCTGAGACACTGCTCAAAAAGCCAAGAAAGGACACAGTGACCGTTGGCAGTTGCTCAATACCACGGAACCAGAGAAAGTAAGCCAACATAGCGCCAACCACACTCAGATATCCGTAACCCAGGTAGTTAAGCACAGTAATTTTCTCTGGTACGCCTTCAATCCACAGGGTCGTGGGCAGCAAAAACACGCCACCAAACAGTAATTGCCAGCCGGTAAATCTAAGTGTGGACATGTCTTGAGGACGGCCCCATTTTTTGGTCAGAACGACACCTGAGGCCATACTGAATGTTCCCAAACAGGCGATCAATAAACCTTGTATGCTCAAAGATGCGGTTTGATTAAGCACTAATAGTCCAATCCCAATGATACCAACACCCCCAGCAACCCACTGCAAAGGGGTGATGCGTGCGCTCAGAAGAATCCAACTCATCATCATCACCAACATAGGTTGGAATGACATCACCAATGCTGCCATTCCTCCTGGTAATTCAGTCGCTGCAAAAAATAAGCAGTAAAAGAAGAAACCAATATTAAAAAAGCCCAATACAGGTAAACGCCACCACCAATGTCCAGTTGGTAAAGTTCGAGCAAACAGTACTAGAAATATCCCAGCAGGCAGAGCTCGTACTAAAGCAGCCATGAGTGGCGAATTTGGCGGTAGTACTTCGGTGGTTACGATATAGGTGCTGCCCCATACGATAGGTGCGATGGCAGTAAGCAGCATCGTCTTGATTCCTGACGTTGTATTCATTTTTGACCCTATTTAGTAGCGTTAACTTCCATGAAAGTATCTCTTAAAAAAGATACTTTTTAGAAAATAATGGAGAAATGATTTTTAATCAAGTATCTTTTTAGAAAGATAAATTTAGGGGAGACATCATGTCAGCAGATAACACCATGCCAAATGACAAAGTGGATGCCATTCTTGCACAATGGCATAATGTCAGACCGGAGCTAGATTGCTCGGCGATGGGTATTGTTGGCCGATTAAGCCGCACTTATGGACTTTGGAAACCTCAATTAGAGCAAGTCTTCCAACGCTTTGATTTAAGCTCAGTTGAGTTTGATATTCTGGCGACCATCCGTCATAGCAATACCGCCATCACACCTACTGAGTTGTACCAAACCTTGATGCTCTCTTCCGGTGCGGTCAGCACACGTATTGAACAACTGGTGCAACGCGGTTTAGTGAAGCGTATTGCCAGCGATCAAGACAGACGCAGTTGTAAGGTGATTTTGACCGAACAAGGACAAAGGTTGATCGACCAAGCCTTGAATGCCCATGTCGACAATATGAATCGCATGTTGGAAGTGCTCACGGAACAAGAACAAATACAGTTAGAGCAGCTCTTAAAAAGAATTCTGCTAGCAGAATAAAAACCGAAATAGCAAAACTGATTGAGAAGGTACGCAAATAAATAAGACAAAGAATGATCGGCGAGTGAACTACCTACGCCTACCAATGCTGTCAATCCAAAAAATAAATTCAAAGATGGATAACCGTCTTCAACCAACACCACAGCTTCAAGTCGTCAGGATAAATCACACTTCCGAAGATAGAAATTCAGAAATTGCTGACTAAAATCAGCACCTTCTGTGGTTTGTGCTATACGTTAATGAGTCAGATATCAAAACAACGATAACTTGTTAAGTGAGCGCTTCATGTCTAACGATGCTATTTATGACCAAGCCCCTTGGGTCAAACTCTACAGTCCGGAGCAACTGGCTTTGCATCAAGGCCATGCTAAAGACAGCCATGCTTGGCGCAGTATTCCTGAAATGCTCAGTGAAGCGGCCGCCAAATACCGCCAACGTAAAGCTTTTACCACCTGTATGCCCAATGGCATGAACGGTAGCCTTACTTTTGGACAGGTGGATGAGATGTCGACCGCTTTTGCCCATTACCTACGCGGCGAGCTTGGCTTGCAAGCCGGTGATCGCGTTGCGGTGCAAATGCCAAACTGTTTAAGCTTACCCGTTGCAGTAATGGGCGTGCTCAAATCTGGCTGTATCTTAACCAGCGTTAACCCACTGTACAGCCGACGTGAAATGAAACATCAGTTCTGTGACGCTGGGGTAAAAGCGATTGTCATTTGCGATATGTTCACCGATAAACTGCAAGACATTATTCAGCAAACCCCGATTCAGCACGTTGTCGTCACCTCTCTCGCCCAGTGGTTTCCTCCGGTGGTGCGCGGCATTCTTAAGCTGGTCTTGAAATATTGGAATAAGGTGATCCCAACGCATCAGTTGAGCCATCATTCTATCGACCAAGCGATTCAGCTTGGCCGCCTGCGCCAAAAAAACGATAAGCTGAATGTGGAAGAGTATTGGCAAGGTTTAACTCGCGCCGATACCGCGCTGCTGCAATACACAGGCGGTACCACTGGTGTCGCCAAGGGGGCGATGCTCAGTCATGGTAACTTGCTCGGTAACGTAGAGCAGATGGATAGCCTAGTTCAAGGACACGTCACGAGCGGCCAAGAGACGGTACTCACCGCTCTGCCGCTGTACCATATTTTTGCTTTCAGCGTTAACTTGTTGGAGTTTTGGCATCAAGGTGCACATAATATTCTGGTACCCAGCCCAAGACCTATCCAAAACTGTCAGCGCGCGTTTGATAACTACCCTATCAGTTGGATGACTGGCGTGAATACCTTGTATAACGCGCTGCTCAATGAAGAGTGGTTCACTACCTTTCCGCCTAAACACCTTAAAGCCGCTTTAGCTGGCGGCACCGCTTTACATGCTACGGTTGCTGAACGTTGGCAAAAAGCGATTCATTGCCCTTTAGTGGAAGGTTATGGCCTAACCGAAAGCTCGCCAGTGCTCTGTTTTAACCCCTTAACCGATCCACGTCCCGACTGTATCGGCATTCCAACGCCTGGTACTCAGTTGCGCTTAGTGGATGATGACGGGCATACCGTCCCGCTTGGTGAGCCGGGAGAACTGATTGCTAAGGGAGTGCAAATTATGCAGGGCTATTGGCAACAACCGGAAGAAACCGCTCATGCGCTGCGAGATGGCTGGTTATACACTGGCGATATCGCCATCATGCATCCTGATGGCCGCTTACGCTTAGTGGATAGGAAAAAAGATTTGATCCTTGTTAGTGGTTTTAATGTCTACCCCAACGAAGTAGAAGAAGCCATCGCCGGCTTAGAGCAAGTGATGGAGTCAGCGGTCGTCGGCGTTCCTGACCCACTCACTGGCGAACAAGTTCAAGCTTATGTGGTGCTGCGTGAACAAGGATTAGACGAAGCAAGCTTGAGGAAACACTGTAAAAATGAACTCGCCGCTTATAAGGTCCCGAAAAAAGTGGTCTTTGTTGATGAGCTACCGAAAACGCCAGTAGGCAAGGTTCTGCGCAAAGATGTTCGTGCCATGGCCCTTGGCCAACTCACCAGTTCTGATCATTAGGAGGCCACCATGTTAAGCGCTTTTGAAGAAACCCTATTATCGGTCATGATGATCATCATTATGTTTGGCATGGGCGCAAGCCTGACCTTTCGTGATTTTCGGATCGCCTTTAAACACCCTAGGGCTATCGTGGTCGGATTCAGCTCGCAATATGCTCTAATGCCCTTTATTGCCTTTGCTTTATCTTGGCTACTTAACCTCACCCCAGCACAAACGGTCGGCATGGTATTGATTGGTTGTATGCCTGGAGGAACTACCTCGAATATCTTTGCTTACTTTTCACGTAGCCTACTCAGCTTGAGTATCATGATGACTATCTGCTCAACAATAGCGGCTTTTGTGATGGTTCCGCTACTGATGCAGTTCTATACCCAAGGGATTGATGATTCGCTGCGTATCCCGCCCGATCAAATTGGTCGCTTATTGTTTGCGCTACTGATCCCCACTCTGATTGGTATCTGGTTACGGCGTAAAAATGCCAATATTGGCGCTGTGGTTGAATTAACGGGTGGCGTGTTAGGCGCATTGGTGATTATTTTCTTACTCGCCACTTGGGTACCACGTAACTGGCAACTGCTGCTTACCACTCATTGGACGGTTTATGTTGCGGTGATCATGGTTGGATTGATTGGCTTTAATTTTGGCTATTTCTTCTCACGCTTGCTTGGTCTTAATCCACAAAAAGCGCGCACGGTATCATTAGAAACCGGCATTCAAAATGGCCCCCTCGCCGCTTTGGTGGTTAGCCTAAGTTTTGCAGGGGAATTACAGCAACAAATCTTATTGATCCCAGTCATGTACTCACTGTTTATCGTTATCAACTCCACGGTAGTCACTTTCTTTTACCGTAAGCGTACCTTTAGTGAAGAGCTAGCGCGCGATCAAGCAAAAATCGAACCCGCCAGTAGTACTAGTTCATCAAGCCAGTAAATATGGCGCTCACCTTTGTTATCGCTATCAAGGCCGCTATGCGGCCTTTTCAATAACGAATGGCATGTTAATTAGATGCTACAATCAACAGCCCTGATCGCAGTATTGATTGATGCCCATGGGGATTTATCTATGGCTACCGACAACGGTAAGTGGTTGATGATGCAAGAACTAAAAATAAGTTTTATTGATAAGAAAAAGAGATTCAATAACCAAGCTTAGTCTTGGTTACCCAATTGTTTATCACACCATTTTTCAATATCGGGTGCATAGAGAGCCAATAAACCAATGCTCATCGCAATACCACAAATAATGTAAATCGCTACCATGTTGCCACTCCCGATTGTATCTGAAAATCCATTAACTGGCTGTCCTTGCATCGTGTACTTAAGACGCTCAACTGTTCATAGTCTAGCTAAATACGTGGCTATTTACTAACACACTACGACTTCGCTAATAGTTCATTTCTCACAATTTCAGCACCAGCGCTTAATGAGTGGAGTTTCGCTCGTGCAACCGCTCTAGACAAGGGCGCCATGCCACAGTTTGTGCATGGATAAAGCTTGTCAGCATCAACATATTTCAGAGCATTACGCAGGGTGGCCGCTACCGCCTCTGGTGTTTCAATGCTGTTGGTTGCGACATCGATAGCACCGACCATCACTTTTTTGCCACGTACCAATTCGAGTAACTCCATTGGCACATGAGAGTTATGACACTCTAAAGAAATGATATCGATATTCGATTGTTGCAGTTTAGGAAACACCTCTTCGTATTGACGCCACTCACTGCCTAACGTTTTTTTCCAATCCGTATTGGCTTTGATTCCATAGCCGTAACAAATATGTACCGCGGTTTCGCATTTTAAACCATCGATAGCTCGCTCAAGGGCTTTAATCCCCCAATCATTGACTTCGTCAAAAAAAACGTTGAACGCGGGTTCATCAAATTGAATGATGTCGACACCAGCAGCTTCTAGCTCTTTGGCTTCTTCATTAAGAATTTTCGCAAACTCAAACGCTAGCTCTTTACGAGATTGATAATAACCATCGTACAGAGTATCAACCATCGTCAGCGGCCCAGGCAGTGCCCACTTGATGGGCTTATCCGTTTGAGAACGTAAAAATTTTGCATCTTCTACAAACACCGATTTCTGCCGAGATACAGGGCCGACAACGCTTGGCACGCTAGCATCGTAACGGTCACGGATTTTCACCGTTTGTCGATTTTCAAAATCAACGCCATGCAAATGTTCGATAAAAGTCGTCACAAAGTGCTGACGGGTTTGTTCGCCGTCACTGACAATGTCTACCCCTGAGATTAATTGTTCATGTAAGGCAATACGCAGAGCATCGTATTTACCATCTATCAGCTCTTGTTGCGCTAATTTCCAAGGTGACCAAAGCACTTCTGGCTGAGCTAACCATGTCGGTTTTGGCAGACTGCCTGCCGTCGAAATTGGGAGTAATTTTGTCATAATGTTGGCTATTCTACTGTTTGGTTGACGATTAAGCGCACTGAGCGACCCATTGTTCAAGAACCGATTGATAAGGTTTGATGAAGACTTCTTCCGCATACTTACCTTGTTTTATCGCCAGTTGAGTGCGCTCTTCGCGGTCATAGACAATATCCGTTAACGAGTGGGCATCGCTCTTCAAGTTCGCTTCATAACGCTCACCAGCAACCCGGTTAGCAAAGTAAATCTCAGGACGATAAATCTTTTGAAAAGTTTCCATGGTGCTGATGGTGCTAATCAGCTCCAAATTGGTGTAATCGTTAAGTAGATCGCCAAAGAAATAGAAGGCAAAAGGCGCAACACTGTTTTTCGGCATAAAGTAACGAGCTGTTAAGCCCATCTTCTGGAAATATTGTTCCGTTAGCGATAAATCCGTCGGCTGGTATTCCACCCCCAATATTGGGTGTTGGTTATTGGTGCGGTGATAGACTTTGCTGTCTGACACGCTCAAACAAATCACCGGTGGCTTAGTAAAGTTTTGTTGGTAACCTTCTGAGTTAATGAATGATTTAAATAAGTTACCATGCAAAAGACCAAAATCTTCTGGTACTGAGAATTGCGCTTTGCCTTTATTGTGATCCAGTAGACGGACACTAAAATCGTAATCACGAACATAAGAAGAGAAGTTATTGCCGACAATCCCTTCAATCCGTTGACCGGTTTTACGATCCAAAATACCGGTTTTTAGCACTTCAATCGATGGAATGGTTTCGCTGCTATTTTCTACTTTGATATTGGCTGAAATAATATCTAACTCGACCGAGTAGCGATCTCCCGTTGGGTTATCCCAACAAGCCAACTCATTGAAACGTTGGTCTATCATGCGCAATACACTACGCAAGTTCTGTTGACGATGTTCACCACGCGCTAAGTTAGCAAAGTTCGTGGTAATACGTGTGTTGTCTGCTGGATGATAATTTTCATCAAGACGAGTCTTTTTAATGGTAAAAGTAAAATGTTGAGTCATCAGCGTTATCTTCCGTGTCAATCAGATGAAACCAAATGATCATCCGTTCAATTCATGACTCAGTTATAACTCGCCCTCAATTAACTTAACAATGTTGTTACTTAATGTTGATTGTGAAAAAAATTCATGTTCAGGATGCTTAAGTAAAAAAATAGTAAAACAGAAGATGGGATTGCGTCTGTTAGACAACTGATCTGCACCAACCATACAAGACAGAAAAATAAGGTATTTTATGCGTTTTGATAGCATTTTCATCTAGACATATAAATAACTTCGCAATAAATGACACCTTAGAGTAAATAGTTTGTATTGAGAATACGAAACCTATTATTCAGCCAAGTGTCACCCTATTGCTTATCCACACTATATAAAATCTCTTGATAGCTAGCTTTTTATTATTCAAAATTGGGGAAATAAACAACAGTTTTGTACAATACTTGTGTTAAGGAGCGTTTTATTGTGTAGCTCAATTACTGCTGTGTAAAAGGACTATACAATGACACCAAATAACGGCATTTTTTGGCTTAGGCAAACTCCGAAAATAACCTGTGTAGCTACGCTGGGACCTGAAGGTTCAAGCAGCCAATATGCAGCTCAGTACCTATCAAGGCTTATTGGGGACCCATTAGAAGTACTATTATTCAGAACCTTTGAACAAGCCTCTGAGCATGTTGAATCCAATGAGTCATGTTTACTTCTTGTTGCTAATGCATACCAGAGGGTTGATAACTTTTACATGAACGAGCGAACGCTCCTTTTAGGTTCGTTTTTTTTTGCCCCCCCCCGCCTACTACTTGGCATGTAAAGATATAGGTTGATTTCTCGTTATATCGCTATAAGGGAGTCAAGTGTCTATCAGAGTTACATTTAACCGATGAATTTGAACAGGGATATTGGGAGAGGCAAGCGGGCTATTGCAAGACTGGCAAGATCAAACCCAAAAGATATCGAATCGTTGATTTACAAGAACATCGCTTCATTGATGGCACTGGCGAAGTTACGGATTTTTAAGGAACAATAATGATTTCACAACTAATAGCGATGGCTGCTTTTGCCTTGGTGACTTCGATCTCACCAGGCCCAGTAAACATTTTAGCCACTGTTACTGGAGCGAATTACGGATATACCCGTACTATACCTCATATCACTGGCGCAACTTTCGGGTTTGTATCCATTTTGTTTTTGTTGGGCTTTGGATTATCGCAATTCATTGCCGAGATTCCTTATTTAGCAAAGGGCATGACATATGTAGGAGGAAGTTTTCTATTATATCTCGCTTATAAAGTGACGACCCAAGAACCTACCACTAAAAGTAAAGATTCAGAAGAAAGCAAATCAGCGCCATCGCTCTTACAGGGTATGATGTGCCAGTGGCTGAATCCTAAAGCATGGATCGTTTCGCTTGCTGGTATTTCAGTTTTTTATACAGGGCAAAACGTAGGACTAGAGGTATTACTTTTATTCTGTGGCATATTCTTTGTCGTTTGCTACATATCGCTCTCAGTGTGGGCAATACTAGGGGTTACCATCAGTTCTGTTATAGAAACACCTAAGCAGTTCAAGCTGTTTAACATCTCTATGGGACTACTATTAGCGTTAACTGTTCTATATACTTTCTTCATATCTAGTTGAAAGAGTATTCGTTGATATGGCTAAACAGCAATTTTATCGATCCAATATAATTCCTATAGAACTGCGTTGTTCCACAAATTCAAACGCATGCTATGGTAAACATACTCACGAAGAGTTTTCTGTTGGATCGGTAGATTGTGGTCAAAGTGATTATTTTAATAACAATATGGAAAGCAAAATCGAAATGGGCTCTCTTGTCATAGTGAACCCATTGGAAGTACATTCATGTAACCCCACTCGAGATACAAATTGGAGCTATAAGATGCTTTATGTATGCCCGAAGTGGTTAGGTAACATACAATCCATGATTGTAGATAACCCCTCAAAAAATTTCATACCATTCTCGATTATCCATACTAATTCCCCAGAGCTCTACTGGCAGTTTCAATCATTGGCAGACTCAATCATAGACGATGTCGCTCACATAAAAATGGAGGAAGAAAGCATCGAATTTTTCTCCAATTTATTTCGCAATGCCAACGCCATAGATATCGATGAGTTGAGCCTAACAAAAGCAAATATCGCCAGAGCTCATCGTTTTATACGTGACAACTTCAAAAACAATATCTCAATCAGAGAGATTGCTCAACACTCTGGGTTAAGTGAATACCACTTAATTCATTCATTTCGAAAATCTTATGGGATAACCCCCCATGCCATGCAAATTGCCATGCGAATAAATGAAGCGAAGGTGTTGCTAAAGAAAGGATATAATATTGCATCAGTTGCCACAGAATTAGGGTTTAATGATCAAAGTCACTTTCATCGTAATTTTAAAAAACTAGTAGCAGCCACTCCAGCTCAATACAAAGATTAATCTACATTAGTTCTGCTGTGAATGTTTGCTACGCCATTTTGTATGGAAACGGATTACTTCGTCAGAAATAAATATAAATATAGAATGCTCTTCCGACACTCATTACACCGAAAGCATGATGTAATCGATTAGTATATCGACTAGATTCGACGGTTTGATAAGCGGTGAAAAGCTTCTCTGACGTACATGGAAAGAGAGGTAAGATACAATGCGATATACTCTCGTCTCTATCCCTTCTGAAAAGGGGATTTGCAATACACCATCTAATCTGTAACTTTCTAATTTAGTAAGCGCTGTAACTCACAAATGGACAATTATGAGTTAGCTGTTTTGCTAATTTAGTAAAAAACGAATTAGCTCACGTATAGGAGCAAAGGACGAAACGCCACCATCCCCCGCGCTTTTATACCATCTAGGCCGCAGCATCATCCTAAACAGAATAAACAATGTATTCATTCCGCCTAGTTTTATGCTGTTTGCAGATATGGGCCTGTGTTAACGGTGTACTTAATAGCATCACTCAAATCAGCCAACGGCTCTGTGTCACAATATCTCGCTAACTTGAACTTAAAACCATCGTCATACTTGTAAGCTGCCCCTTTGAATTGCAAGTAATCACGGAGAGACTTCAATAAGTAATCTTTTCCTGAAATAACATGTAAAGGGCTGTCGAGGCTCTCTACTATGCTCTCAACTCTCTGATAAACTTGGTCGTAAGTGTCTTGTCCATGCGCTGCAACGACTATTGTTTGAATTTCTTCAATCACTGCTTGTACGCGGTCACCACATACTGCTGAACCTCTAGCCCTTGATACTTTTCTACAAACATCATAGTAGCTTCTAGATACGGTCTTGATACCGCCTTCTTGCATCAGCTTCCATGCAACTGCATACGTCTTGAATAACTTCAATAACGGCTCAGTCAAACTCTCAAGATAATGATCCCAATCAAGTGCTTCTAACGCTTCTTCTGGCATTAAACGTCCAGATGCATCTCTTAGCAGTTCTGCGCTCGCATTCTTACAAAACAAGTAATTTTCCACACAGTACATTTTATGTTGGTATAGACGCTTAAGTCCCTGAACCCTCTCACCATGCAGTAAATCTAAATCACCATCAATGATAAAAAGAGCTGGCGAGTCTTCGTTATAATACGCACAGTGCTCTACAACCTTACCTCTACCGTGTAGAGATATGACCTTTTTAATCTTGACTTCATTATTAACAGCTCTACACAAAAGCATAGTATAAAGAGCTTCCGCCTCACAATCTTCTACATATATTTCAATATCTTGCAAATCTCTATAGAACAGACCAATACTACGATTTGCTGAATCCGACCTTACTGGCAAACCATACATATATTAGAGTCCACCATTTAAAGGAACATACATATGGTTGCGACCACCGATTATTGATGGAGAGTGTGTTGCCAAGATAATTTGAAGATTAGGACTTGCTTCCTGAATCGCATCTACAAACATGTCTTGCCATGAGATATGTAGCGACAACTCTGGCTCATCAACAATAAAAACGCCATCTCCACGTAACCTTTTGTTTAGCACCAAGTGAGCTAACATAATGACTATCTGTCTTTCTCCAGAAGAAAGAACTGACAAGTCTCTTTCTTCACCCGAAAACCTAATAGTCAAACGACCCTTATTGTTAATCTGCACTCTTTTCCCTGTTTCATTCAAAAATTTATTAACAAGCATCTCAAAACGAGATAGACGTGCATAGATTCTATTTTTTTCTGATTGATAAGATTCAACTTTAGAAAACAATCTATCAATTCGATCCAATTGATGCTGATTAATAAACCAATTTGACATTATTTTATTGGTAGCTTCATCTAGTTCGAAATCACGTCGATTGGAGTTATCAAATTCAATTCGCTCGAAACGCTTTACTAGATTTTCTAAATTATCAAAAAAATCATTGTATTTTACCTCAAATTCACCACTCGGAACATCAAGGTTGTCAAAGGTTTTCTTAATAGCTTTCTGCTTATGGCGTAATTGACGAATTGTTTGGTTATCTGGAAATTGAGGTTTACCATTAATTTCAGCAAATGAAAGAGAGTCTAGGATGATTTCATTTCTTAATTTATTGTCTGCTGCACTCTGGCGAGTTTTAGCTTCAGCACTAGCTTCTGCAACAATCTCTACAATTTCATCTAAGCTATCGTCTTTTATTCCACGCCTTTTAATTGCACGATGCATATTTTCGTCAAAAAATATTGGATAATCTTCATCTCTAGATGATTTAACGAAACGCCTATCAAGGCTTAAGAACATCGGTGATGCCAAGCGTCTTATTGCTCTTATAACATCGCTACTTTTTTCATGAGCAACTCTTACCCTTCTGCTTGACAAATGGATATCTTCATAAGAAATATCCTCTTGACCCAAAATGGCATATTCATTATTAATACTGAGTCTTATGTCGTCATCTATTTTATTACATTCAATACGAATGATTTCTTTAGCCTTTTCTACAGTGAGGCTTGCATTTGAAAAGCGAATTTCCAGTAACTTATCTACAGACGGGGTTAGCAACGCCATTATCATATTCAGTGCTGTAGTTTTCCCTGAGCCATTAAGGCCTGCAAAAAAGTTTACATCAGGTCTGAAATCAACATCAAAATCCAAATATCCATGAACACCCTGTGCTCTAAAGTGTAATAACTTCACAAAACCTCCTATCCAACTGTTGTTGTAAGCGATTGATTGTAAATCTTCATATCAATTATGTCATTGACTTGAGTTCACTAATGTTAGTGAATCCTCACCTTGGTATCATAAGTAAAGACTTTTACAAATGAACTGCCATGACCAATAAGTAGCCACTTTTAGAATAAGAAAAAGTATGTCAATCACGGTTCGGTTATACTGTGAGTCAATTGGGTGTAACTTCGAATGGGGCAAAAATGAGTTTACTCCTGCATAGCTCTGAATTTAAGCGAGCTTGATTCATCGTCCAGATCAAGAAGCTAGGCTTAACTTTCTGACTTTATTCAAAACTCGTAAAATAAAGCCTTCGATATCCTTACAGCCACAATTCACTTTGATTGATGGCCGCACTAACGCTTTTGCTGAATATCGTAGATGATTTGCTTATCGGCGTTCTTTAATGGTACACCTACCTGATTAAACGCCTTTTGGATAGTGGTTGAAACATGCTGACGACCTTCTCCTAGTAAAAAGTTTGCTCTATGCTGATTGGTTTCAAAGACGCAGACTATTGCTAAGCTTTGTGGAAAAGAAGTGTATTTGACCGTATGAGTCACCCAAAGGAAACCATCGTAGGCTTTTAACGTGCTTTCACAAACTTCGGTTAACACTTCTCTAATCAGATTTTCAACCTTCTTATCTGACTTGCGCATAAAACAAACTCCCGATTTAACCACGTTAAAAACCTGTCAGTCTACCTTGTCTTAAACAACATTGGGCAGTGAAATTGACTCAAGCTCACTTGGCACCTCTTTCGACAAGCGACAAAAGTCATGAGCAAGGTATCGTGGCGATGCGATATTAACCGACAATGAATCAGAAAGGTGGTATTGAGAAAACGTTTAAAGCGTTACCAAGAGAGCCATTACTTCCAACCTTGAAGCCATTTTTCTTGGTTTTTGAGTTCAAGCCAGTCTATTGAGTATTCATTTCTCGACAGCACGGATTCAAGTAAACATGAAATTACTGAACCCTCTTCATCATACTCAACTTCTGAAATTAAAAAATGCTTTTCCCGTTTAAGCGGCTTTACCGCCGTCCATTTACTATTTCGTAACTTAGCTGGGTTTATCTGGTTCATACTAACTCCGTAATAAACTGAATTTATTGAAAATAATAATCAGTAATACGAACGATAGCGGTTTAAGTTCAGTTCGCTGTTCCGTTTATATCGAGACAGATAGGCTGCAAGTGTGGGATATTTTATACGTTTAAAAGAATGAGATTTGAATTTTAGCGCAAGCTAGATGGGTGGAAGCCCCAGCCACATCCCGGCACACACGTCATTCGCTGTGGCTGCTTCCTTCCGGACCTGACCAAGTTGACGAACTAGTGTTGCGGGAGGACCAGGGCCTCCATAGAGCACTTTAGCGCCTTGGCTAAAGAGTGCGAGGATTATCCGGCATCCCCTCCTCTATTGCAACCCTCCGCTCTCATAAAATCAATAAAGGCGAGTTAACTGGGCAGCAATTGAGCAATCTTTTTATTCTCAGGCAATGATGGTGGAGTTTTGTACTACTCTATCTGCTCTTCACTGCTTTTTAGAAGGTAGTCCGTCATCCACGCCGTTGCGAGTAGACATAACCAAACTACAAAGACCGGTTTGGGCACTTCGATAGCTGGAGCAAGCACGATGCCCATAAACGCCACCGACGGTAGCGTCCAGCACAATAACGTTGACCAATGCTCTGCTCTTTGCTTCACCAGTTTATTGATGATGGCCATTAATCCAGTCACGCACAATGAGATCACAACTGCGAAGGTAAATTCAGCAATCCACAAAGGCAGCAACAATAATAATGCCCACCAGTGGCGAGCCGATGAAGGCGTGTATTTCCAACTATTAACTGCCCACCATATCGCGCTCACCGAGAGTATTTGTAATACCGTCATCACCGGAGTGCCATCAAGCTTACCAGCTGATTGCGTGGTCATAATTCCGACTTGCAGCGTCAGCAAAATTAAACCACAAATCACCATGACCCCTTTATGGCGTGGCGCAGAAAAAGCGACCATCAGTAATGGGAAAATAACCCACATACTCACAGATAACGCAGTTGGCTGGTAAGACAGCGTGAAGCCATAGACCAGTAAACCGCCCAACAACACCAAGCCCGCATTACCACTGCGAGGCAACACCCACAGTGCTGGGACTAATAAAGCGATCAATGACCAATTGTCTTCACTCAAACCTAGGGCTTGACCGCAGACAATCGCTAAGATTATGGTGATCATAAATTGCATAACCGACACTATCATACCCTCTCCTTATACCTATCCGTGGTAACCATTGAACTAGGGCTTTATGAGTATGGACCAATTTTCTCAACAAATCTTTGCCGTGGTGCACCAAATTCCTTTTGGTCGAGTAGCGACCTATGGGCAAGTTGCGCATTTAGCGGGCTATCCGGGCTATGCTCGTCAGGTAGGAAAAGTGTTAAGCCGATTGCCGAAAGGCAGCAAACTACCTTGGTTTAGAGTGATTAATGGCCGAGGTGAGTCATCGTTGAGCGGGGCCGATAAAGCGCGTCAACACGCTTTACTGTTTGCCGAACAGGTTGTGATCAATTCATCTGGAAAAATTTCACTACGCCAGTATCAATGGCAGCCTTAGACGTTTATCTCATCAGCAAAGAGTAGAGGGATCGTTTCAACATGTTTCATAAATCACATTCCCTCTTGACAAATATTTGACCTCTTTCACAAAATAGCGACTAATACTTAAGTGAACTAATTTTAGTCTATGCCCAAACCACTTGGAGTTGCAGGTAGGAAGGGTATACAAACAACCATCATTAGGTGAGGGTCATGAGTAAACCACTAAGCGAATTATTACGCCTACTACAGCTTGAAAAGCTTGAAGAAGGTTTGTACCGAGGTGAAAGCGAGAACCTTGGTTTACCCCAAGTCTATGGCGGTCAAGTGATTGGGCAAGCGCTCTCGGCGGCCCGTTACACGGTAGATTCCGATCGCACCGTCCATTCCTTCCATAGCTATTTTTTGTAT
This sequence comes from Vibrio sp. 2017_1457_13, assembly GCF_030851525.1. Classification (NCBI taxonomy): domain Bacteria; kingdom Pseudomonadati; phylum Pseudomonadota; class Gammaproteobacteria; order Vibrionales; family Vibrionaceae; genus Vibrio; species Vibrio sp. 2017_1457_13. Next base: position 42,542 of record NZ_VHTA01000001.1, on the reverse strand, counting down.
CCGGGCGATCCTGAAAAACCAATTATTTATGATGTAGAAAACCTACGTGACGGTCGTAGCTTTAGCACCCGCCGAGTAAAAGCAATTCAAAATGGCCGACCTATTTTCTATCTCACCGCCTCTTATCATGGTGAAGCACCGGGGTTTGAGCATCAAAATGCGATGCCTAATATCCCAGGGCCAGAAAACTTTGCTTCAGAATCTGAGCTAGCGGCGCAAATTGCCCATTTATTGCCAGAAAAAATTCGTAACGCGTTTTGTGGTGAAAAACCGATTGAGATCCGCCCTGTGACGGTGATTAACCCGTTAAAACCGCAAAAAGAACAGCCTAAACAATATTTATGGATTCGCGCGAATGGTGAAGTGCCTGATGATCAGTTAATTCATCAATACTTACTCGGTTATGCGTCAGACTGGGGATTTTTGGTTACCGCGCTGCATCCTCATCAAGTCTCACTGATGACGCCGAATTTCCAAGTGGCGACGATCGATCATTCGATCTGGTTCCACCGCCCGTTTAAAATGGATGAATGGCTGCTCTATGCGATTGAAAGCCCAACCGCGAGCAATACCCGTGGTTTAGTGCGCGGCGAGATTTACAACCAGCAAGGGGCTTTAGTAGCGACAGCGGTACAAGAAGGAGTGATGCGTTTTAAATAAAGCATCCCCATTACAGAGGTAAAGCGGTGGTGTATTTCAAAGACTCCATCGCAAAGGTCGAAGTGACATTATTTAAACCATCGACACTATTGACCAGTTTTTTATAGAACTGGTCAAAATTTTTCATGTCTTTGACCAGTACTTTCATCATGTAATCATACTCACCAGCCATGCGATAAAATTCCATCACTTCCGGAAAATCCTCCACGGTATTCACGAACCGTTGATACCACTCATGGGAGTGATCACTGGTTTTGACCATCACAAAAGCGATAAAAGACAGCCCTAAACGTTCAGGATTAAGCAGCGCCACCCGTTGGCTGATCACCCCCGACTCTTCGAGCTTTTTTAATCGTTTCCAACATGGCGTGCTGGTTAAATTGACCGCATCGGCCAGCTCATTGAGTGATAACGTGCTGTCTTTTTGCAACATCGCCAGTAACTGTTTATCAATGCGATCCATATCCACCACCTTTTATTTCTATAGCAATCATATTATAGAGAAAATAATTCTCTTAAATTAGCAAATCAAAGGCAAGATAACCAAGTTTTTCTCCCTCACACAACGTACATTATCAGTATTAACTCATGAGCAATTGCTCGTCATTACTGTGAGAACGCCAGCATGTGTACCGACCATCAATGGATTAATAACGCGATTCGTAAAATCGAAGCCGATTTTCAACGCTCGGCTGATACCCATTTAATTAAGCTCGATCTGCCTAGCATTGCGGGGATTGATCTTTATCTTAAAGATGAGAGCACGCACCCGACTGGCTCGCTCAAACATCGCTTGGCTCGCTCTTTATTTTTGTACGCGATATGTAATGGCTGGGTTGGTCCAGATACGCCAATTATTGAAGCTTCTTCTGGCAGCACCGCGATTTCTGAGGCCTATTTTGCCCGCTTATTGGGCCTGCCTTTTATTGCGGTGATGCCGAAATGCACCGCGCGTAAGAAAATCGAACAAATTGAGTTTTATGGTGGCAAAGCACATTTAGTCGATCGCAGCGATCAAATTTATGCTGAGTCTCGCCGCTTAGCGCAAGCGTTAAACGGTCATTATATGGATCAATTTACTTATGCTGAGCGAGCCACCGACTGGCGTGGTAACAGTAATATCGCCGATAGTATTTTTCAGCAAATGCAACGGGAAGATCATCCCATTCCAAGTTGGATTGTGATGAGCCCAGGCACCGGCGGTACTTCCGCCACCATTGGCCGTTTTATCCGTTATCAGCAACATAATACTAAGCTGTGCGTCGTCGACCCAGAAAACTCAGTATTCTTCGATTATTACCAAACGCGCAATAGTGAGTTAACCCTTCAGTGCGGCAGTAAAATTGAAGGCATTGGCCGGCCACGTGTCGAACCGAGTTTTATTCCCAATGTGGTTGATGAGATGAGACAAATCCCCGATGCGGCCAGTATCACTACCATTCATTGGTTAGAAAAGATCGTGGGAAGAAAAGCCGGCGCATCAACCGGAACCAACCTTTATGGCGCACTTCAATTAGCCAGTGAGATGAAACAGCGCGGTGAACAAGGCTCAATTGTGACCTTATTATGCGACAGTGGTGAGCGTTATTTGGATACTTATTACAACCCAGAGTGGCTAGCACACAACATCGGTGACTTAGCACCTTACGCCGATAAGTTAGAGACGTTTCAGCTTACAGGCCAACTGGATTAAAGCTATCCTTGACGATTGAAAATTAATAGATCTATCTCCAAACGACTTGGAGTTGCAGGTTGGCGGTAAGTGAGTCCCCATGAATATAGACAGACTATGTGATTAGGATGAACGAACGTAGCTAACACCGCTGCAGCTTCAAGTAGGAAGGGGATAACATCAAGCTATTGATTATGTGGATTTTGTTTTAACGATGACCGTTCTCTGACAGCGAATGTCGAAAACATGACGCCTATCTGACGCGGTTAACGTTCATTTGATGAATAATAACGACCTCAGTCACCAACGACTTTACACTATCGTCGAACGGCTCATAGATAAGGCCGGTGGCTATCACAACGTCCGTTTCAATTGAAGGTATAGAATATGATCAAAAAATCTCTTTTTGTCGTCAGTGCACTGACCTTAGTGTTGGCTGGCTGTGATAATCAACAGCAAGCCTCTGCCCCTGTAGAGTCACAAACCGCTCCCGTGACCATCGATGTTAATGATGATGAGTCAGTAATCGATGAAGCGTTTAAAAGCGAACACACCGCTTACAATAGTTTAGATTGGCAAGGGACCTATCAAGGCGTACTCCCTTGTGCGGATTGTGCCGGCATTGAGTATACCTTGGTCTTAAATGATGATCTGACCTATCAACTTACTCAAGTTTATCAAGGTAAAGAGCAAGCAGCTCCATTTGTCTCTCAAGGAAAATTCCACTGGGAAAACAATGGCAGCGTCATCACCTTAGACGGGGAATCGGATGCGCCCAATCAATACTTTGTCGGTGAAAACATGTTGATGAAATTAGACACTAATGGCGAGAGAATTACTGGCGATTTAGCGTCTTTGTATAATCTTAAAAAACAATAGCCGTTGCTTCGATAAATGCTTTTCACTTATCCCCAACCATCTAAAAATAGAGTGTTTGGGGATAATACCAAGATTAAGAATTTTGCTGGCGTGCGGCAAAAGCCGCCGCTTGCTCTGGTGTTGCCGGTAATTGATAGTTAGCTTTCCACTCATCATAGCTCATGCCATAAATCCGCTCACGCGCCTTATCAATATCCATTTCAACCCCTATCGTCTCAGCTTCCGCTTGATACCATTTACAAAAACAGTTACGACAAAAACCAGCCAAGATCATCAGGTCAATATTCTGCACGTCCTTATTATTATCTAAATGCGCTAACAGACGACGAAAGACTGCCGCATCGATTTTATCTTGTTGTTCTTGAGTTAAGTGTTGAATGTTCGCTTCTGACATGATGTTTCCTTTTTAATAGTGAGCGGTAGCATTAGCTTATCTCAAGATAGCAAAACGCCCAAGACAAGCTTGGGCGTTCATCAATCATCCAACGCTGATCAATCAGCCTTGAATACCAACAATTAACCATGGCGCGTTAGGTTGCGTTAAATCACGCTCTAAATGCCAAATATCTAAAATTTCTTCTTCGGTTTCAGAACCCAAGTCGCGGCATCGACCCGTAAATTGTAGACTCAGTTGCGCTTTACGATCATCGTAATCGGCACGAACAATCTCTGCATCGACATACATGACTTCAGTTTGTGGCTGTTGATCCAGCTTTTCTCGCTCAGCTTTCAGATCAGCGAATAAACTTTCAGACACGTACTCCTCAATCGTCTCAAGCTGGTTATGGTTCCAAGCACCTTGCAAAATACGATAATGCTCACGTGAACCATTAATGAAGGCGATTTTATCAAAACCAGGTGGGTAGTTATGGGGCACATCGTTATGCATGGTTGAACCAAACCCAGAACTCGCTGCTGGTTTAAATTCCTGCTCCGGAGCTTGCTCAAAACTTTGGCGATGTACATTGGTGTTATAAGCTGGCTGACGAGGATTAAGGCTACCCTGCTTACCTGCCAGAAAATGACGAGCAAGCTTAAAGAGTGCAAATCCTATCAGACCGAAGATCAAAATATCCATAAATTGGATACCTTCAAAGGCACCACCAAAAAACGCAGCCAGTAGGCCGCCGGCGAGTAAGCCACCCATCAGGCCGCCCATTAAACCTCCGCGACTGTTGGTCGCAGCAGGTTGCTGATTATTTTGCTGACGTTGCGGAGTCGCTTGTTGCTGTTGATGATTTTGTGCAGGCGCGGTTCGATGGTTCTGACCAAACGATTTACCACCGCCCATCCGTCGAGCTTCAGCATCAGGAATCACCATGACAGTGATCATCAGTAACGCCATAAAAGAAAACAAACGCTTCATATATTTCCTCAGGGGATGTCATTAGGTACAAAAGGCTTTTATTCTTTGTCATCATAGTCACTTCAAGACGCTAAGCAAACCTTTTGCCTGACTGACATGTATCAGAATATTGCAGCCTTATTGAGTTGACGCTCTCCCAGACACTCTCTAGAATATCGAACATTGTTCTTTTTTGATTATGCGGTTTAACAACAACTTATGGCCAGACGCAACGATCATACTCGCGAAGAGTTGATCTCTCTTACTTTAAAAGCCAGTAAAGCTTTCTTAAGCAAGCACTCTTATCATGAACTTAGCCTAAGAAAAATCGCCAGTATGATAGGTTATGTGCCAAGCACCTTGGTCAATGTATTTGGTAGCTATAACTTGCTGCTTTTACATGTTGTTGCACAAACGCTCGATGAGCTGGCTTCAGAATCTAAGTTAGCCGTAAAAAAATGCGCAGACCCTAAAAAAGCGCTGTATAAACTGGCCTACTGTTATCATGACTTTGCTCAAAAGCACCCCTACCGTTGGCAGTTGATTTTTGAACACAATATGAATGGCGAAGATCTTCCAGAATGGCAAGCAGAACGAATCAACGGCATGACTACCATGCTAGAGTCGCTGTTACAAGTCATTGCCCCTCATCGCAGTGCACAAGAAGTATTACGCACGAGTCGCGTTTTATGGGCTGGGGTGCATGGCATTACGTTACTGAGTGTTGATGATAAATTTTTTACCGCTGAGCCGGTCGATGGTAAAGCATTGATTGAAGATTTACTGAGTCAATATTTGGCTAACTGGTAACCATTAAGGCAAAACCATGCACAGTTCTCAATCTTCATTGTTAACACAACGACGTTTTCTTCCGTATTTTATCACCCAATTTTTTGGGGCGTTTAACGATAATATCTTTAAAAACGTGTTGTTGCTGTTTGTGGCTTTTGCCGCTGTGGATACGTTATCCATCTCCAGTCACCTATTTATTAACCTTGCTGCCGGCTTATTCGTGTTACCGTTTTTCTTATTTTCAGCCTCAGCGGGGGTATTAGCCGATAAATACGAAAAATCGTGGTTTATCCGCCGCGTAAAACTGTTTGAAATCGCCATTATGTGTATTGGTGCGATAGGTTTTATCACCCAAAGCTATGGTCTTCTACTGTTTATGCTGTTTTTAATGGGCACCCAATCGGCGTTTTTTGGTCCGGTCAAATACGCGCTGCTGCCGCAACAGTTAAAAACCAATGAACTGGTTCCGGGCAATGCATTAGTCGAAACGGGCACCTTTCTCGCTATATTACTCGGCACGATTGGCGCTGGCGTTATCGCTTCGCTCAATCATGCTCATTATATTGCCGCCGGAGCGGTTATCCTTTTCGCCCTACTCGGCTATCTTGCTAGTCGCTCTATTCCTATCGCCCCAGCCAGCGATCCAAACTTGGTTTTTACTTTTCGTCCTATTCAGCATACCCGCACTACGCTGGCGATTGCCAAACAAGATAGAACCATTTTTCAATCGATCATGGCGATCAGTTGGTTTTGGTTTCTAGGCGCGACTTATCTCACCCAGTTTCCAAATTTCACTAAACTGTTTCTCGGTGGCACCGAAAGCGCGGTGTCATTTTTGCTGGCCTTATTCTCTGTTGGGATTGCGATAGGCTCACTCACCTGTGACAAACTCTCTAACCATCGAATCGAAGTCGGACTGGTACCACTCGGCAGTTTAGGTATTAGCTTATTTGGCTATCTGATGGCCGCCAGCGTTCCCGCTGTTTTACCTCCTTTTACACAATTTAGTGATTTTATTAGCCACCAAGCTCTATGGCCTTTGTTTAGTTATTTACTGTTATTGGGCGTCTCTGGCGGGATTTTTATTGTGCCACTTTATGCTCTGCTTCAGCAAAGAGCCAAAGTCACTGAACGAGCACAAGTCATCGCGGCGTTAAATATTTATAACGCGCTATTTATGGTCGGCAGCGCACTGCTCGGTATTGTCTGCTTAAGCCTACTTGAATTAACTATTGTGCAGCTGTTTATCCTACTTGCGGTGCTCAATGTGTTAGTAACAACTTACCTGTTCTTACAAGTACCTATTTTTGTGCTGCGCTTGGTGGTGTGGGCCTTAACCCACAGCATTTATCGAATGAAGCACAAAAATTTACACCATCTGCCTGAGCAAGGCGGCGCGCTGATTGTCTGTAATCATGTCAGTTATATGGACGCGTTATTGCTCAGCGCGGTTTGCCCACGTTTGATCCGCTTTGTCATGGAAGAAGATTACGCGAATATTCCTATCTTAAGGCCGTTACTCAATCGAGCTGGGGTGATCCCGATTTGTGCCAATAAACGCAGTTCGATTCGCCGCGCCTTTGCTGAAGTCGATCAAGCGCTGCAAGAAGGCCACTTAGTATGTATTTTCCCCGAAGGCCGCCTAACCAGTGATGGCGAGATCGCTCCTTTTATGCGCGGAATCGATGTTATTTTAAAACGCAGCCCAGTACCGGTGATCCCGATGGCCATTAAAGGCTTATGGGGTAGCTTTTTTAGCCGTTACAAGGGCCGTGCTTGTTGTAGCCTGCCTCGTAAATTGCGCGGAAAAATCGAGATTGAAGCCGGTGAAGCGGTGAGCAGTGGACAGGCCAACACCGAGCTAATGCAACAAAAAGTCGCTCAGCTACGTGGGGATTGGCGCTGATAGGTCTAGTCTAGTGGTGTATAACGACTTTGCTGATCGGCAAACCAGTTTTTCACCGCTTGGCGTGAAATCTTGATACCACTCTCGGCCAGAGTGTCAGGCAGCTGCCAGTAAGCGATGGGATGTTTGAATTTTTCCAGCTTATCGGCCAACCATTCACCAAGTTGCTTTTGATCGGGTAATGAATGACAACGCAGCACGGCAATACTGCGCGCGCCAAATTCGGCGTCTTGCACGGGGACAACTACCGCCAATTCAATCTGCGGATGACGAGCTAACACGGTTTCAATTTCTTCACAGTGAATATTTTCTCCGCCCGAGATAAACAAGTTATCCGCGCGGCCAATAATACACAGTTCATCGCCATACCAAGCCCCCAGATCACCACTATCAAACCAGCCTTGTTGATTAGTTAATGGTGTAATCGTCCCGTGTTGATAATAACCACTGGCTAGGGTTTCCCCTGCTATCCAAATTCGTCTATCGACTACTTTCACTTGCCGTTTCGGTAGCACTTGGCCAGCACTCGCTGTCTCATCTACCGGTTTGGCGGTCACCGTAGACGCCGCTTCCGTCATCCCATAACCAATCCAAGTTTCAATCCCTTGCTGAGCCGCTTGCTGAGCGAGGGTCAGTGGGATATGGCTGCCACCCAATAAAACATGGCTTAAGCTGAGGGGTTGTTGGCTGGCTAACAGTCGTTGCAGTTGCGTCACCACCAAAGAAGCATGGCTGACCTGCTGAATATCATCGAGTAATTGACCCGTACCCAGTTTTAAACAGCCGCCGACCGCGAGCCAGCGATAAACAATCGCCAGTCCAGAGACATGATAAAGGGGCAAACTGAGTAGCCAAGTATCTTGCTCGCTAAACGCAAACCGTGCTAATAAGCCCTCAGCAGAAGCAAAATGCTGACGATGGGTATGAGCCACCGCTTTAGGGACGCCCATGGAACCAGAGGTAAAAATAAGCGTCGCCAGATTATCCAACGCATAAGCGGCAGAGCAAGCCGCTTCGCCATCTACGTCTGATACCGCACTTGAAAGCGGCTTAACCGGGGGAAGGTCAATAAACTGCAATAGTGATGAATAACACTTAGCCAGTTCATCAACCAATGAATTCAGCGACGGAGAAAGCCATAACCAAGCAGGCTGAGAGCCATACAGACGAGTGAGTTTTTCTGTCAGTTGCACAGCGGGCTGCGGCATAGTGATGGCACACATCACCCCTTGCTGCATAGCCGCTAGTAACCACCACAATATTGATGGCTGATTTTTCCCTACCAAAGTTAACACATCACCAGACCGTAAACCGGCCAGCTTCAGTGCAGCGGCGTACTGATCCACTTGTTCGGTCACTTGCTGCCAAGTGAGTGTTTGCTGCTCAAGCTGCAACGCAATACGCTGCGGATCGCGCTGCTGCCACTGTCGCCAAGGAGTATTCATTAAGCGGATTGCCACACAAGTGTTTGTTGATCTAAGCTGTGGATTGGTAAGGCGCAGCCCGGCCAAGGGGTTTCTAGCTGAGCTTTAAATAAACCGATCGTATCTAAGCCGGGGGTGGTCTCAGGCAACAACCAATGGGATAACCGAGCGAGCTGAGTTAAACCTAAGCTTGATTCTAAACTCGAGCTGATCACCGCTTGAATGCCCAAACTGCGCGCTTTTTCAATTAGAGCTTGGCAACGTTGTACTGAGCCAATCAGTGTCGGTTTAATCACGATCGCTTTGGCTCCGGTTAAATCTTCTAACTGAAAATCCGCTTGCTGCACCGCATGTTGTAAGGTTTCATCCCACGCTATGGCAATCCCGCTATCAATCGCAAAAGCAAGACTATCGCTTGGTGAGCGACAAGGCTCTTCTAAAAACGCTATCCTGCCGCGCACCGAAGGCGAGACATATTGAGCAAATTTAGCCGCTTTCTCTTTACTCCATGCTTGATTGGCATCAAGCCGCAATTGCAGATCTGGCATCGACTCTAAAAACAAATTCACCAGCATGCCATCGCGGATCGGCTCATAGAGACCCACTTTAACTTTGGCAACTTTCTGACCTGGCATAGCGTTAAGTAACGGGATCAACTCATCAGGATCGCCACTACACAATGGCGCACTATGATATTGCCCCTCTGGACTAAGCTCGCCTGCCAGCTCCATCTGCGCCATCGATAAGCCAAACGCCACCGAAGGAAAACCATTATCGATATGGCCCTCTTTCCCTTGTACCCACAAGGCTAATTGCTCTTTCGCTAGCGCTCCTGCTTCTTGCAGAGACTCACGACTAAAGCCTATCAATGGCGCAATCTCTCCGCGACCCATTTTCCCATCTTGCTCTAGTTCAACAATAAATCCTTCACGTTGAGTCAGTTTTTGATCGCGAAGAATCACGCCGCTATCCATGGGTAATTGATATTGATAAAGCTTGGCACTGCGCATGATGGATCCTTTTAGTTAAATGCGGTGGAAGACGTCTATCCCTCATCGGATCCAATATGACCGATAAGAGATAGAGCTAAAGCGATGAATTACGGGTTGCGGGGGAATTTATTAAAGTCTGGACGACGTTTTTCATTAAACGCATTGCGTCCCTCCTGCCCTTCTTCGGTCATATAGAACAGCATAGTCGCATTACCCGCTAACTCTTGCAGACCCGCTTGACCATCGCAGTCGGCATTCAGCGCCGCTTTTAAACAGCGCAGCGCCATTGGACTGTGTTGCAGCACTTCACGGCACCAACGCACAGTCTCTTTTTCTAAATCTTCAACCGCGACGACGGTATTGACTAAGCCCATATCTAAGGCTTCTTGCGCATCGTAAAAACGGCATAGGAACCAAATTTCCCGCGCTTTCTTCTGCCCCACGATCCGCGCCATATACGATGCGCCCCAGCCACCATCGAACGAGCCAACTTTAGGGCCAGTTTGACCAAACTGAGCATTATCGGCAGCAATGGTTAAATCACACATCATATGTAATACATGGCCACCACCAACAGCCCAACCGGCAACAGAAGCAATCACCGGCTTAGGACAAGTGCGAATTTGACGCTGAAAATCCAATACATTGAGATGATGAGTACCACTATCGTCTTGATAACCGCCGTAATCGCCACGAATTTTTTGATCGCCCCCAGAGCAAAATGCTTTTTCACCAAGACCGGTTAAAATGATCACCCCAACACCCTCATCGTAGCGTGCATCGGCTAAAGCATGGATCATTTCTTTCACGGTCAGTGGGCGAAACGCATTACGCACCTGCGGACGTGCAATGGTGATTTTTGCAATGCCATCAGCCGATTTGTGATAGTGAATATCTTGATAATCGCCGCTGCAATCTTGCCATTCAACGGGAGCATAGAGTTCTTGTTCTGAAATGCCTACTGTTTTAGCCATGGTGAATTTCCACTATTATTGTCTAGGGTTATAATTAACGTTCAGCGTTGCTACATGCCATTAACTCAATCATCAGTTGAGCAAAAGCTTGAGGTTGTTCATGGTGAACATTGTGTCCAGCCTGCTCAACAACGTGGTAGTGCAAATCACTTTGCTGGGCAAGTGAATAAAATTTAGCATCATTTTGTCCACATACGTAATGGACGCGAAACGGGACAATGGATAACGACAAGCGCACATCCGGTTGCCTTGCCAACGAAGTAGCCAATAGCATTTTTGCAACCGCAGGACCAAGGTTATCACTACGTAATGTGACTAAGGTTTGTCTTTGCTCATGATTCAGTGAAGAAAATACCGCTTGCTGATACCAATCGCTGAGAACTTGAGCAATCGGTTGGTGAGCAAAGCGCGCGGCCCAATGTTGGTCGTGCTGCCAACGAGCGTGCTTCTCTTCCTCCGTAGTCAACCCAAAGTGACCACCTTCAATGACTAAGCCTTGAATATTGAGGGCGTCAAACCACCCCTGAGTGCAACCCAGCATTGCCAATCTTGCCCCCAGTGAGTAGCCAACCAACCAGATAGGCGTTGTCGGTGGGCAATGAGCGGTGACAACTTGCGCTATCTGCTGACAAACATCAGCAAAATCACTGCAACCAAGATCGCGACTCTGACCGTGTCCCGGCAAATCAATCGATAACAGCGAATACGCGCCACGCAGCCGCTCGACAACCATTTGCCAATCTTGACTTGAGCCCAAAAAACCATGCAGAAAAACCACCACCGGCTGCACAGGGTTATTCTGTGCTGGTTGAATCGGCTCAATCTTCGCTAACCACTGACTATAAAGCATGAATTTGTGATATCAGTTGCTTAAGATGTTCAGCGGCTTGTTGTGATGGGGTTATCACCTCAATCACTAACGTCCCTTTTCCGGCGTTTAAGTGCTGATCAATGGCTTGTTGATAAGTCACTAGGATTTCCGGGGCTTGATAATCGAGGGCAAATTGCTTAGCCGCAAACTCGAAATTTAAGCCATGTGGCATCTGATATAACGCCGAGCGCTGATCGTCGGGGACAGGTAATAAATCAAAAATGGCGCCGCCATCATTATTTATCACCACAATCACCAGCGGTTGTGGTGGTGTGCGTACTAAAGCTAACGAATTGAGATCATATAAGAGTGAGGTATCACCGAGTAACATCAACATCGGCTTATTCAATGCTCGCTGAACCCCTGCAGCCGTCGCCACCAGTCCATCAATCCCTGATGCGCCGCGGTTGGAAAATACCTCACGCTGTTTGAGCTCACTGAACATATCCACTAAACGCACGATCAAACTATTACCAATAAACAGAGTACTGGCAGCGCCACGCTCGGTGAGATCCAAAGCCACCGCTACTTCACTCAACTGAGGTTGCGATAGATGCAGCTTTGCAAGCTGGGCAATGCTTGAGGCATACGCTTTCAGCCCATCTGCCCAACCAGCATGTAGGGTTTGCAATGGGTGCTGCTTAGCCAATTGATGCTCAGCCCAAGATAGAGCATCGCACAACCAATGCTGCTGCGCCGCATGGCTAGGGTTATTGCGCGCGACTTGTGGGCTAACATAGGTGTAATTACAGTTAGCTTTTGTCAGTTGTTGTTCTAACCACTGGCTTAAACGTTTGGAAACGATTCGAGCGCCAAATTGAACAATATGCTGGCATTCACTCAGCAGCGCCCTTGCCGTGCTATTTTGTAGCCATAAATCGTAGTGGGCCCATTCGCTGCTTACCCCAGATTGAGGATCGCACAGCACAGGCCAACCAAGTTGCTCGGCAAAGCTTAATGCTGCCTGAGCTTGAACTAAGGGTAGCGAGCCAATGATCACTAGCCCTTTTTGGCTTAACAGTGCGTTATCACTTGGCAGTGATGCGCTCAGGGTTTGATAACGTTGGCTGTAAGGCTGCTGACCTTGACGCCATTCATCAACCGTCGCGAGATAGTCGGCGTATAACTCACGCTCATGACTGGAATAAAGTGGTTCTGGATAGGGGCAGTTAATATGAACCGAGCCGCCAAACATCGCTTGCTGATGCAAAGCATCATCCAGTGTGGTTAATAACCAAGATAATGGTAAGCGCAAGGTTGGGCTTGGTAAATCAATAGCTTGAGTTACATGCGAGCCATAAATGTTACTTTGCTCAATCGCCTGATTAGCCCCACAATCCACTAGCTCTCGCGGACGATCGGCGGTTAACACAATCAGCTTTTCTCCGGTCAATTTCGACTCAGCAATAGCCGGGAGTAAATTAGCCACGGCGGTGCCGGAAGTGACAATCACCGCCACGGGGGTTTGACTGGCTTTGGCTAAACCGAGGGCTAAAAATCCTAGACCACGCTCATCAAAGTGAGTATGGATTTGCAGTTGTTGATTAGCCGCGGCTTCTAAAGTCAGTGGCGTCGAACGCGAACCGGGCGCGATACACACTTGAGTAACGCCAAAGCGAGTCAACTCTTCTAATAGAGTCTGCGACCAAATTCGATTCAGTAATGCTTGGTCTTGATTCATAAGGCGGTCCCTAATGGTGGTTGATTGGTGATCAAACTGAGTAAGGTGGACATTTTTTTATCCAGCTCTTGCCATTCATGCTCAGCGATAGAGCCCGGTACAATGCCGGCACCCGCATAAAGCTGAACACAATTGTCCACCACCAACGCACTACGGATAGCGACACAAAATTGCGCTTGTTGATGACTAAAATAGCCCATCGAACCCGCGTACCAACCGCGAGCAAACGGTTCATGTTCGGTGATAAAATCTAACGCAGGTTGGCGAGGCAATCCCGCGACGGCAGCGGTTGGTTGTAGCGCGCTTAGTAGCTGCACCCCATTCACGCTTGGCTTGAGCTGCGCGACAATATCACGCTTTAAATGCTGTACTTGACGCAGCGTCAGTAACTGCGCGTTGCTTTCCACTTCAACATGCTCAGCCAAAGGCGTTAAACGCTCAATAATATCATCCACCACATATTGGTTTTCATTGAGGTTTTTACCGTCATGAATGAGCCAATCCGCCAGTTGTTGATCCTGCTCAGCCGTATCGCCACGGCCAATGGTTCCGGCCAAAGCTTCCGTTTGTAACTCTTGCCCTTGGCGACAGTATAGACGCTCTGGTGTTGAGCCGATAAAACTGTGTTTGCTATCCAAAGCTAACAAAAAATGAAAACTGCGCTGGTTATCAGCAATACTGGCTTTGAGTAATTGCGCAGCGCTGATTGGGTTATCAAGGGTTAAACGCGTTTGGCGAGCCAACACCACTTTTTTGAACTGCTGCTGCTCAATCGCCGCCAATGCCTGACCGACTAATTGGTTCCAATCGATTGGACTAGGCAGATGTTCAACGTCTAACACTTGACTGTGTAAGCGCGATAATTCGTCAACATCGACGTGTAACTTCGTTAAGGTGGCTAACGTACGCTGGCGATCTTGGGCGATAAAATTGGCAGCTACGCTCCAATGCTGATCAAAACGGATAATTTCCACTTGCGGTAAGAAAAAAAACGATGACATACAATGCCGATTTTTATCGGTCTGACCATCAAACGAGCGCCCACCCCAAACGCGCTGATTATCGCCTAATATCGCATAAGCAGGGGCCGGTTCGGTAAAGGTATACAATTGACCAACAGCCACCACCTCTTCGCGTCCATCACGAGACTGCCAATAAAATTTGGGAAATAGAGGCTGGGCTTCAAGCCAATCGATCAACGCAAAAGGCGGTGGTCCTATTAATGTTTGGACAAAACGAACGTCGTTATCCTTTGCGTTCTTGATTTGCTCTATCAACCGAGCAATGGCTTGATGAAAATGAGACAAAGCGACCTCGTCGACTATGAGATTCGATTAACAGCGGCTACTCTATTGACAGCGTTAGCGTAAATCAAGGTTGCGACTGCTCTTTTTTGACCTTCTCCCGCCTCTGAAGGGATCTATTTAACTATTTAACATTGCTGTGGGCCATTAAAACCCATCAAGGCATCTACTGAACTGATATCGCTAATCCTCAGCCCTAAAGAATATCGTCACGAAAACCCCTTAGCTATAGATTTATATTCTTAAAAAAGGCAATCTAGACTGGTTTAATAAAGTTTTTTAATAATTTTTAGGAATTTTACAATGCAAAATATCGGGATGTCGTCAAAACTCGATAATGTCTGCTACGACATTCGAGGTCCAGTACTCAAACATGCTAAACGCATGGAAGAAGAAGGGCATAAAATACTAAAGCTCAATATCGGCAACCCGGCCCCGTTTGGTTTCGATGCCCCAGATGAAATTTTAGTTGATGTGATCCGCAACCTCCCTACTTCCCAAGGTTATTGTGATTCAAAAGGGATCTACTCCGCTCGTAAAGCGGTGGTTCAGTATTACCAAAAACGCGGTATTCGCAGCCTCGATGTCGAAGATGTCTACATTGGTAATGGCGCGTCTGAACTGATCGTCATGTCAATGCAAGCGTTACTCAACAACGGCGATGAAATGCTAGTCCCAGCTCCAGATTATCCATTATGGACCGCTGCGGTGGCTCTCTCTGGCGGCACTGCGGTGCATTATCTGTGTGATGAACAAGCCGATTGGTATCCGGATCTGGATGATATTAAAAAGAAAATCACCCCTAAAACTCGTGGTATTGTTCTCATCAACCCTAACAATCCGACTGGCGCGGTGTACAGCCGAGATTTCTTGCTGGAAGTGATTGAGATTGCTCGCCAACATAAATTGATGATTTTTGCTGATGAGATTTACGATAAAGTTCTCTACGATGGTGCGGTACACACTTCAGTCGCAACACTAACCGAAGATGTATTAGTGGTAACATTCAACGGCTTATCAAAAGCTTATCGTGTATGTGGCTTTCGTGGCGGCTGGATGTTCTTAACCGGCCCTAAACATCAAGCCGAAGGCTATATCGCCGGCCTTGATATGCTCGCCTCGATGCGTTTGTGCGCTAACGTGCCGATGCAGCATGCGATTCAAACTGCGTTAGGTGGTTACCAAAGCATTAATGAGCTTATCTTACCTGGAGGCCGTTTGTTGGAACAGCGCGATCGCGCTTGGGAACTGATCAACCAAATCCCTGGTGTCTCGTGTGTGAAACCCAAAGGGGCGATGTACTTATTCCCGAAAATTGATACCAAAAAATACAGTATCAAAGACGATCAAAAAATGATTTTAGACTTCTTGATCCAAGAAAAAGTACTACTGGTGCAAGGCACTGGCTTTAACTGGCCAAAGCCGGATCATTTCCGCATCGTAACCTTACCGCACGTTGAGGATTTGGAAGTCGCCATCGGCCGCTTCGAACGTTTTTTAAGTACTTATAGTCAGTAGATTTTCACCTATAATACCGCAAACCGTCTTGAGCGCAGTGAATCATCCTGCGCTCATTTTTTTAATAAACCGCTATACCCAAACAACTTGGAGTTGCAGGTAGGCGGCAAGTGAGTAAGTTCCCATGAGCATAGATAGGCTATGTGATTGGGGCGAACGAACGTAGCCAACACACCTGCAGCTTCAAGTCGGAAGGGTATATATGCAAATGGATATCGCAGGTTTGTTCGCCTCTCAAGCCACGAGACTGGCGTGATATTTTAGATGTTCAATGAAGATCGGAATTTTTTCGCTAAAGCCCGGGGGGAAGCATAAAATGAAGTGGTCAACTAAAATTGGTCACGGTTTTAGAGCTTCAAGTACAGAGTTAGCTCCCTTACTTTTTCGCTCATTATTTAATTACTACTTCAGCGACTGGTGTCAACTAGGCAAAATCGACAAACATCCGGCCTATGTTCCCTGCCTTAACGCCACGCTGTTCAATAAATGATTTAAAGGTGCTATTTTCTTTGTGGCTGCCCAAATGTATGGCTTCGTCGTTATACTGCCCGTTAAGAACATAGGAAGACTCTGCCCACGGTTGCAAGGGATGGATAACGAGGTAGTCAGCATTCATCGCCCGCCCCATTTCAATGAAATCAGGGATCTCCTGATAGTTGCTTTTTCGATACACCATCACCAAGGTGATAGCGCCGACTTCACCGCGATTATGTAGGCTCTTAACAAACTCTAGATTTTCCATGAGCGTATGGAAGCACCCGCCCCGCACTTTTTTGTATGTTTCGGGGGTGGTGGCATCAACGGTGATGCAAGCATAAATCAGTTTTGACCGAAAGTAAGGGTGGATGCGATACCAGTTTTTTTCATTCCACAGCAGCCCATTAGAACGCACTGTTATTTGCTTTAAATTGGGGAAGTCGTCTTTCGGAAAATGCTTTAGAAACTTCTGGTACCAACTGCTGGCAAATACATCACCAGCGCCATCTAACTCCAAGTCTTCGATGCCAGGTGTCAAGCTCCTGAGGTTGGCATACAGCTTGTCTAACCGGCCGTTTTGGCTGTCTTCAGAGATAAGTTTATTGCGGCAGGATGGGCATTTCAAATTACAGCTAAGGTCCATGCCAAGATACAAACGGGTAGGAGGGCGCATCAACGATCCATCGAAAGTATCCGGCGATTGGCAAAATTCGGCAAAGTTACTAGCGGCGAGTTCAGGGTCGGCGTTTATCTCTTCAACGGTATGGACCATCAACCGTTTTTCTGGTTCGTGTCTGTTGGCAGCGGCTGAGCACGATTCTGATTTACAGTAACGAAAACTCCCATCAACAAAGGACATGCGAAATGCTTTGTATATCTCATTGTTCCAGATCTCCAAGCCATCTTTCTCAATAAGGTTTCCTGCCACAGCGGATATGTTTTTGATGTGTGATGCGCAGCATAAATAAGCATCACCTTTCGGGTCTACGAGGATCTGGTTGAAAGGGATCCGGCAAAGCATTGGTTGGCCGTTCTCAATGTTAACGATGTCTATTCTATCCTGTGTTGCTTTCATCGGTACGTCCTTAGTAAATGCATGTAGTGGCTGAAAACTCACCTAAAATTGAGATCATACGGGTCGATACGTACGCGATGCTTCAGCGATAGTGATACCGTCAAGCCATCCTTGCCATGCCTCCAATTCGGCACCACGCATAAATTCTTTCCATTCACTGTGTTTCAGCACAATATGTGTGCGGGGAATTTTCAGCGATAATAATGTCTTGTGGTAGGTGGCGACTAATAGCTGGTTATTTTCATTGTTACAGAGTGTGTCGAGAATCTTGCGCAAGACGGGGAGTTTGCTTTCGAGGGTATTTAGATCGTCCGTGTAGTCACGCTCTGTTGGAGCCATTTCGAGGTTGAGGATAAAAAGTACACGGCGGTAATGCTGTATGTCATGGAAAAACGTATCCACGTGCTTGTCAAAGCGTGTTTTGAATGCTGGGTATTCTGAGGAAATGCTTTCAGCATTCGGTGGGAAGTCATGAATCGAAATATAGTCCGTATGTGTATCTCGAATACGTTTGAACACTTCATCGGAATTGGTTTGTTCGCGAAGGTTTTCTTCAAGGAAAATGTCAGAAAATCGGGTGCTCAATACATGTATTAAGCATTCGAGTTTCTGCGTGCCTATGACATCCAATGCCGTCCTTTTTCCACTTAATCCTGTGATGTCCATAATGACCTTGGGCCGACAATCCATACCTAAACTTATTACCCTATCGTATTCGTGTTTGTAAGTATTTCCCATATTAAAAATTGTCTACGTAGTGATGTGTTAGAAATATTATTTTCCATATGTTATGAATTAGAAAATAATCAAGGTTAATATTTACGACTCAACTCGCGTTATTTTTTATCCTGAAAAGGAACCGTTCACCGAGAGCACCTTGCATTATTACACGAGCTACACAGTTTAGTGAATAACGTTGAAATTGGTGGCTACAGCGCTACCTAGGTAGGACTTAATGCTAAAGTGCCCGTCAATGCACAGTTCTAATTAACTATCAATATCTCTCGGGTGAACAATTACCTATTTTCGATTAGTTTAATTTCATTTTTACGATGCACGGATTACCTGCAGCCATATAATTTGCAGGAACATCCTTTGTAACTACGCTACCAGCGCCAATTACTGCTCCATCACCGATACTCACTCCAGGAAGAATAATACACCCATAACCGATCCAAACATCGTTGCCAATTGTGACTGGCTCAGATTTTAGTTTATCAAGTTCATCCGGATGACCTCGATTTGCAAGGGTATGGCCGCTGCAATCCATAATCACTGTATTGGGGCCAAAAATCACATTGTTCCCTATTGAAACTTTGTCGTAAGCACAAATGGAAGTTCCTTGGAGCACACACCCTTTGCCAATGACAATTTTGCCGAAAGGCCTGTCATTAACTGAAACACTAGTCAGCTTAGTAATACCAGAAGGAAAGGCAGGATAATGGGATGACTCGATGTAACACCCTGAATCAATTGCGATCACGTCATTCCCGCTTGGTAAACCTTCGAAGCCATTTGAGCCAAATTTGGTCAAAGTAATCGAAGGACACCCAGAAAATGTTACCCAATTTTCCGAACCAAAGTATTTGCCATATTGTTCCATTAATTCAACTTCAGATAATTCAGAGTGGGTATCTGGGAAGAGTATTCTTTTAGAGTGGTACATCTTTAGACTCCTGCTTAAAATTATTTGGAATTTCCTGTACTACGCCACTGTCCATTAATAAAACTCGATCAGCTGACGCTATGGTTTCTGGGCGATGCGCAATCATCAAAATAGGTATATTGATTTCTTTAAACATTTGGCAAACAAACGACTCTGTATAGATATCTAAACTGCTCGTCGCTTCATCTAACACCAGAAACTTAGGTTTTTTATATAAAGCTCGCGCAATGAGAATTCTTTGTTTTTGGCCTCCTGAGAGACTCGACCCCATTTCACCAATCAGAGTGTGATACCCCATATTTAAGCGCTCAATATCATCATGGACACCAGCTCTTCGGGCGCATTCTATAAGCCATTCTTCATCTAGGTCACCCGAGAAAAAAGTAATATTCTCGATAATAGAACCACTAAATAGTTGGTCCTCTTGCAATACTGCTCCAACTTGAGTTCTAAGTGATTTAGAGGCTATTGATTTACTACCAAAATAATGAATGCTACCCGATGTAACTGAATAGATACCCAATAGAAGTTTAGAAATTGTTGATTTACCGCAACCTGATGCCCCGACTAAAGCAACAATCTCATTACTTCTAACACTAAAGCTTGCACCATTCAGAATAGGGAGCTGATCTTTTCCATAAGAGAAGTAAACGTTGTCAAACTCGATAACATTATCACCCTGGTAGTTAGTTATAATAGGCAGACCCACAGCATCAGGGACGCTATCCGTTTCTTTTTCAGTTAAGACAATATCCGCTAAACGCTCGTTGTACACAGATAACATCTTAAACTCGAAGTACTTATCGATCAGAGAGCTAATACTGGCTGAGAACCGCCCCTGATATGAAAGGAATGCCATGAGCATGCCGATTGTAAAAAGTCCATCCAGCACCAAATTTGCGCCAAACCAGAGGACCGTTGCTGAAACAAGGCTAACAATCGTGACATTCATTGTGTTGTAGATCATCCCAAGCTTTTGCTCGTGTAGCTGCGCATTTCTTCGATTAATATTGAGGTTTCGCCAAGATGATTCACGCCAAGGTAACGTCCCATTAACTCGCAAACTCAATACACCGCGGACTGTCTCGATAAAATAACTTTCTTCTTGAGTACTGGCCTCCCAAGTATTTTCTTCCGCGCGTTTAAAAGTACCAAACCACGCAAACCTGAGAGCGACATAGCCTAACGCAGCAGCGATGGCAATAAACGAGAGTTGAGGGTTGTAAACCAACATAACTGACAGCGTACCGATAACTAAAACTAAATCGAGTAGAGCCTGAATTGCGCTCGTTGTTAACGTTTGTTGAATAACATCCACTGCGGAGAATTTAGCACTAATGCTCCCTATATCCCTTTTTTCAAACCAATCTATCGGTAAGCGAAACAAATGATGAAAAACATTAGCAGCCCACTGCATGTTAAAATTCACAGAAAGCTTGATTGTCGCCCATTGCTGAGCAAGACCGATAAGAGTTTGTGTGGCTGTTACCATCAGTATGGCTCCAATCACGAGTACAAGCAGATTTTTGTCATAACCAACCAACACCTCATCAATTACAATTTGATTAAAGATAGGTAGAGTAAGGGCTAATATTTCTAATACTAATGCAAACACAAAAATACGGCCTAACGCACCTTTAAGGCCAACGGTTTTACCAATCAGGGTTGATAGCCGAACGGCTTTATTTTCAACTTTCTCTTCAAAGTCGTGAGTTGGAGTTAGCTCTAGCGCTATCCCTGTGAAATGTTTGTTGACCTCATCATGACTCAGTGTCAATGCGCCATTGGCAGGATCGTGAATTTCAATTTTCTTTCCACTCACTTTTTTTAGCACAACGAAATGATTTAGATTCCAGTGCAAAATACAAGGGATGGCTAATTGTCCCAATTCGTGTAGATCTAAGCGCACTGCGCGACCTGAAAGCTTAAGAAGTTCGCCACATTCAATGAGCCGTGCAAATGACATCCCGTGTTGGGTAATCCCGAATTTTTCCCTTAGTAAACGTAGATCGGTTTTATAACCATGCCAATCGGCAACCATAGCAAGACAAGCAATACCACATTCCGCCTTTTCTGTTTGTCGAATTAAAAGGAGTTTCTTCCCCCACCCCCAATCTATTAGTCCTTCTGTATGCATAGTTACATTCGCCCTTTAATAGTATACAAAGGCTCTAACAACCACTCATAGACCTTACGCGTATCCAATTCAATATCTGCGGTCAATGTCATTCCTGGCACAAACATTTGCTCTTCCCCATAAATCGTAATAGTGGGTTTATCTAATCTGACTCTTACTTGGTACAAACCAACACCGCCATAAGTGCGCGAAAGTTGGCTTTGTATCAATGAGCTATTTGGTAACATCTCGGCAGAGACTGCAGATTTTGATATAGACGTGATAACGCCTTGCTGGACACCAAATTTTTGATAGGGAAACGCATCAAACCGTAAACGAACATCTTGACCTTCTTGAATAAAACCTATGCTGCGACTCGGTGCGTATAGCTCTACAACGACTGGATCTTCTCCCTCTGGAATAACTACAAGTAGAGGTTGGCCTTTATTGACAGAGTGGCCTTCCTTAACGAAAATTGATGCAACCACACCGTTAATCGGTGAGACTACTTGGGTATCTGTTTGATAAAAGTATTCTATTTTGTTTTGAGCAATTTGTTGAAGCTGCCGATCTATTTCCTGTAAGGCAATGTCTAGCTCCAACTCGAGTGTTACTTTCGTTTCTTCCAGCTTAGCTTTTTCTCTAACTAAACGCTGTAAGCTAAGGCGCTGGGTTTGTACCTTAGCTTCTAGTGTTATTATCTCAAGCCTTTGCCTTTGAAGTTCAATAGAGGAGATGAACTGCTTATTGACTAACACTTGTTGTTTATCAACCAAACTTTGAGCAAGGCTTAACTCTTGTTCAGATAAATCAACGACCACTTTCAGTATGCCAGCCTCTTCTGACAATCGTATTAGGTCAACATCGATGACCTCTAGCTGATGTTGAAATTTTTCAACTTCTTTCTGTCGGCGTTCATTTAACAAAACGATTTGATTTTCAATAGAAGTGAGAATTCGTCTTTTTACGCCCAGGCCAAACTCATCATATCGCTCAGTTTGGATCTCATATAACGGTTCTCCAGCAAGCACTTTCTGACCTTCAGTGACAAATACTTTTCCGGCATAGCCTTCATCATTAGCTTGTACCTTGATAATACCGCCAGTTGGACTAACTACACCATTTAGTGTGTCTCTACGGGTATACTCGGCAAAAACAACGAAGAAAATAATAGTTATTAGAACAAACAGAGACGCGGCTACAAAAACATGTTGATTCAATGAAGCATCAATTAAAATTGAACCTTGATCGTTTGACTTCTGGGCTTCAAAATACTCTGGTCGGTATAAATGCTTGGCTCTTGTTACCACAGGTGATCCTTTCCCTAAAAATGAGGCTAAAGCTGAGTCACTGCTATTTTTTGTTGATTGCTTAAAGCCAACTTTGTGTTCACTTTTTTGGCCGACAAGTCGACACCACACTGACAAATTTTAGTTCTGCACTTTGTAGGATGAGTGGGTAACTCAATATTTTCATCATAAATGGAACCAATCGGGCCATCCTGCATACACCAAGAGCGATAAATATCACCACTAAACGTGATGACTAAGCTATCAATACCCGCATAACAATCCCAGCCAACAAAATTGGTTTGATCATTGGCAATAAGGTCGAAAGTCGACAGACTCTCGGTTGTGCCATCGATATAATTTACTTCTAATTCAGCCATTGAAGGTGGCAAATCTTTAAGCTCCGGTCGACCACGAAAATCTTTCATTATCTGTTCTTGTTCCGGTGTATACGAATACTTTTTAGTAATTCCACCATGGCCAAAGCCTTCAAAAAGTGGTTGAAGAGCAATCGAACACCGAACTTCCTGTTTCAACCTATTTGCGAATTCTACACAGTCATCAAAGCGCTCGGGAACCATCATGATATTGACGTGAAAACGGGTGTTTTGAGAAGCCTCAAGGACTTTAGATACCTCAATAAAATGAGATTCACTTTTGATATTGTTAATATGATAACTCAAACTAACGCCTGATAAGTACTTAGAATTTTCTTCCCACCAAGACAACTTCTTAGAACCATTTGAAACAATAGTAGCAAAACCACCGTTATCCGAAATAACTTTTAAGGCATCTGGAAACCACGAAACCATAGTTACTTCACCACCTCCGAACTCAAAACTTACCTTTTTTGTATGAGTAATTGAACGTTCGAATATTCTATCTATAAAATTTTTTGTAACTTCAAATGAAGGTGCTCTCCCTGAACCATTATATAAGTCTGGGTGGCAATATAGACATGTATAGTTACATCGATTCATAAGCGCCCAGTTAACACTTAAATAATTAGCATTACTATTTAGCTCTATCATTATCCCATCCATGCTATTGATAATAAAATTGACTAATATACACAAATATCAAAGAAGAAAAATTCAATAGGAAGTGAATCATAAATGGTACTAACATCCCTAGTCTGTCTGACCTCATTGTCCAAACACTGAAAGAAACAGCAAAAACAAAAAATGAGAAAAAGGTAGTCACCCCCCAAATTGGCGAGACCAAAAAGTGAAGATAAGAAAAAATAGACGCAACAATTATAGACTTAACTTTATAACTATTTAAAAACAAACCAAGAGGCTTGATAATTAAATATATACCAATCGTCTCAATTGCAGGAGAGATAAGACTACCACCAATGACATCGATTATTCCAAGATTGTCAGATGGAGATTCTTCAGGGATAAGCTCAAAGCAAAATAATCCAAATGAAATTATTACTGAAACTGAAACACAGACTAGATATGATTTCAAAATATATTGAACTATACTTTGATTGTTATTATATAAAAAGAACATCATCCTACATCCTACATCCTACATAGTGATGATAGGCAAGCGAGCTTGCCTATCTGAGCTTATTAACACCTGCCGTGTGCCATTGCTCCACCACTTTGCATCGTACATCCGCCAGTATCTCTCCCCTGGCTTCCATATGATTGATTTGAGCCAGTTCGGGCTGGATTATTAGTATATGAATGACTTCTTGTTAATTCTTGCCAAGCTAAATTACCACCAACCCATTTTGCTATATTAATGGCTATCTGCACAGCACCGTCACCACCACCATCGACCATAGAAATTTCTTCAACACTTAAGTTATACATAAGTTATTTCCTTATATTAAATTACAGTAAAAGAGTACTGCGCTCATAGAGATTATCTTGTCAGCCAGTCTTTCTTCTTACCCAAAAACTCATCCACATATCCGAGCAAATTGGGTAGCCATGTAATGGACTCTAACAAAGCGGAATAAATTGGTGCTTTGAAAACCTGTCGATTTGAAAAATCAGAAGATAAATCAAAATCTTTTATATAGGACTGCACCAGTAAAAAGTAAATAAATATATTAGCTGCACCAATGACTATTGGAATCCAAATACCCATTGCTACCATAAATCCTAATAAAATAATGCTCGATGGAAATATATACTGTGCGGCAGTCAATAAAAACCAAGGAGAGGCACACAAGCCAGCGAGCCAATGTGTATTCCAAGCTTCTGTATAAGCTTCTACTCGTCCTCGAGCCCAACGCCGTCGTTGATTAAACAACCCCTTAGCATCCGTAGGGCACTGCGTTGTCGCTTTTGCCTTAGGTGCATAGCCTGTTCGATAGCCATTTGATATTGCCTTCCAACACCAAGCAATGTCTTCGACTAACCACTTGCTCCACCCCCCTAACTTTTTCACTACAGAAGCTCGGTGAGCTACAAATGCGCCTGCTAATACGGGAACACAGCCGAGTTTATCTTGCGCGGCTCTTATCGCGCCATAAAAACTAATATGTTCATAGTGTTGCAGTTTACCGAGAAAACTGTCTTTATGATTTTCTGGTGTAATATAACCACAAACCGCAGCATATTTTTCATCAGACCAAAGCTTAGTGACCAGTTCATAGATACCATTGGGCTCAATATAGGTATCACTGTCTACAACGACGTACACATCACCAGTGGCAACACCAAGTTTTAATACATGATCTAAGGCAAAGCCTTTCCTACCACCATTGACGGCCCTTTCTACAATCTGGAAGTCATGATTTACGTCGGTTTTGACTATCCACTCTTTAACTTTAGTAATTGCATTATTTGTTGAACCATCATCAATAACAATAATCTGAATTCGACTTGAATAACGTTGTTCATTTAGCTTACTCAATGCACAGATTAAATGTTCTTCATTTTCATTATAAAAAGGCAAAAATACAGAAACTGTTGGATCTTCGTCATTCTTACAGTTCGACTTTCTAAGTTTATAACAGCCAAACAAAACAAGAGTTGTAATAAATGATAATAAAGACGTAGTAATTAAGATTATTTCTATAACATCAATCATAATCGTCTCACTTATGATAAATAGCTATTAATAAGTTGACTAACAGATTGATAGTCGTACTTTGTATTCAAGTGCCCTTGAAGCATGGTAAACGATGAATATTTGGCCTTTCGTAAAGGAAATTCAACAGTACTGATATCGAACCCGCAGGCCTCCGCTTCTATAAGAACACGTTGACGAAATTCATGATCATTAAAGCGAGTAAGAAACCTGCGCTCTTCGCTTTTAAGCCGCTCTTTTAAAAGACTCGCTTGTTGCAAATTCGATTCTGAATGGTCCTCTATTCCTAACTCTATTAGCAGGAACCTATTCTCATATTCATCAAGTAATTTCGAAAAGTTTGATGAATACTCCCTTATTTTACTTGGAGTAAAGTCGCCTTCCGAGTAATGATTAACAGTATCAATAAAGTTAACCAGCCAGGCCTCTATGAGTTCATGATCATCCCATACGGCTCCGACACCATTTGCCAATACATAGTTACCGAAATCGGGTACAGCTGTTATAGTGCCAAAATCCAAAAAACGACCATCAACCGATATGTTTGAGCTCGTTAAGGAGCCATGCGGGATGCCTTTCACTCTTGATGCTGCAATCTGGCAAGCAAGTCGATCGATCACTATATTGAGGGTATCACCTAGGGAGGTATTTTGATTTTTACCTAACAACAAATTAGAGAGGTAGGGCATAGCCTTTCTTACGCGATTGGCATCATTATCACGAAGGTAACGGTAGCTTTCCTCTGGCCAAAAGAAGGTACAACGCTCAAAATGAGCAGGGCGCACAGATGTTTCCCTTATTGCTAGGGCACAATGTTTATCAGGAGCGCCATCTAAGTATCCAAACTTATGCTTTACGTTGGTCTTGATTATGGCTAGTGTGCGTATGGCTCCGTAAGGCAGATGCTTGTGGCAGATTTCGCCCCAAATCGCTTCACTGATCGCTTCATCAATAAACAGCTTACCGTGTGAATGACTTTCAGACATATTTGCAGCGACTAACGGGTTACGCCCAATTCCTTTGATTTGAAAATGGCCATTTATTCCACACCTTGCGCTACCACCATTGCATATTTCATGTCGAGACCCGTACTGGTCTGCCATGAACTGTTTTTTGTCATTAGTAATAATTCGTGTTTTCTTAGTATATCCTTTTGATACGTAACTAAAATTCTCTATCAGCTCACTTTTAATGGATTCTTCATCAAGTTCGATTTCATACTCTTGTATAAGCTCTTTATTTATCCAAACAACCTCAGTGCCTTTTAGCTTGTAGGCATCGAACAAAACAAAGGATTCTTTGGGCAAGTAATTATCAACAATAGGAGTATTATCTTTTCCAGCGCACTTATATGTTTGAAGTAATTCAGCATCCATAAACATTCCGTTTATTTGTTTTGATGATATTGCCTTGAGAATCTCGAATACATATATTGATCTCACGTCTACTTATGTTTGTAGAGAACATGACATGCTTATATAGACCCTTCAACTGACTTGCTCTGTTTTTTTCTACAAACCAATCTACAACAATTAGATTACTTCCCTCATTCCAATTCATTGGCTTAAGTGAGAATCTAGGCTGAGTCATATAATTAGACAGTGTTAAATCATCAACCCAAGCCCATATAACGTATCCTGTGAATCCAACATCGCTAGATAACTTTAAAAATTTATATTGTCTGTGAATTACCGCTGGTTTTATCCAATGGAGGAAAGAAGCTAGATTTAGCTCCCTGCGTTTATCACATTTAGCCATTATCTCTAAAAATTGTCCTAATTCATGGGTCACTTCTACCTTTGATAAAGGACCATAAGGCAGTCCGGTAATTTGACTATTAACTAAAGAAACAGCATTTTTTCGCATTACAACCTACAGGGGCAGTGTTATCTATTACTTCTTCTATTAAAAAATAGAACTAAAATAAACACACCTTCACTAGTGATTTTTTTCGTACCACAATACACAATGACTTATTGATAAACATAACTATTTCACCGGCATACGAGACAAATCAACTTGGTGCAATTGTCTCTATTATATCCTTCCAACTTGAAGCTGAAGGGGTGTTGGCTACGTTCGTTCACCCCAATCATATCGCCTGTCTATGCTCATGGGGATTTGCTCACTTGCCGCCTACCTGCAACTCCAAGTTGTTTGGGTATATATCGCCTTATTTACTGTATAAGTTGCCACTCTAGGCTTTGACCCATTCTCTAAAATTCATAACACGTTACCCTGGTGAACGAATGTCACTCTACTCACTGCCGCTGCAAGTTTGTCGCGGCAAAGTGGTAACTTCAAGTCATAGAGAGATAACGTTATACTCAGTTGACGAGATCCATCAATCCCATTAAGCAAGGATGTCTATTGCTATGAAAGAGAGCCACTTTTTTGCTCACCTCGCACGGATGAAATTAATTCAACGCTGGCCGCTGATGCGCTCTATCTCCAAAGAAAACGTTTCTGAACACAGCCTGCAAGTCGCGTTTGTTGCTCATGCGCTGGCAGTGATAAAAAACAAGAAGTTTGCCGGGCAACTCAACCCTGAGCGTATCGCGTTATTGGCCATGTATCACGACAGTAGTGAAGTGTTAACTGGCGATTTGCCCACACCCGTTAAATACTTTAACCCTGATATTGCTAAAGAATATAAAAAAATTGAAGCCGCCGCTGAACAGCGCCTACTGGCCATGTTGCCGGAAGAGTTTCAAGACGATTTTAAACCTTTTCTACTCACTGAAGCGGCTCACAGTGAAGATGCCACCATCGTCAAACAAGCCGACAGTTTGTGCGCCTATCTGAAATGTTTGGAAGAGCTGAGTGCTGGCAACCATGAATACGCTCTGGCTAAAAAGCGCTTGGATGTTACGCTAAAAGAGCGTCAGACCCCAGAAATGGTCTACTTTCTGCAAACTTTTGCTCCAAGTTTTGAATTAACACTCGACGAAATAAGCTAATCTACCTGTAGCTAAACAACTTATGTACCCAAACAACTTGGAGTTGCAGGTAGAAAGGGTATCAGTTTTATAAAAATCCTTTAGGAGTCGCTCAGTATGCAGATCACCCTTCCAGCAGAATGGCACGCGCGTAATGATGATGAACATAAGATTCGCCGTGACGATCATCGCAGCCCTTTTCAGCGCGACCGAGCGCGGATCCTCCACTCGGCGGCTTTTCGGCGTTTACAAGCCAAAACTCAAGTTCATGGCACCTACTTAAATGATTTTCACCGCACGCGTTTAACCCATTCTTTAGAAGCCGCGCAAATTGGTACTGGCATTGTGGCTCAGCTGAAACTTAAACAGCCAGAATTTCGTAGTCTGTTACCTTCTGACAGTTTGATTGATGCGTTATGCCTTGCTCACGATATTGGCCATCCGCCTTATGGGCATGGCGGTGAGGTGGCGCTCAATTATATGATGCGTGAGCATGGCGGGTTTGAAGGCAATGCGCAGACGTTTCGGATTGTCACCAGTTTAGAGCCTTATACAGAGCATCATGGGATGAATCTGTCACGTCGTACTCTGCTGGGGCTATTAAAATATCCCGCACTATTAAGTCAGACTCGCGCTGAGAAAATTCCTGAAGCCGTGCCCCACCAGCGACAACTAAAAGCCAAAGCTTGGTCTCCGGCTAAGGGCATTTATGACGGTGATCAGATAGGGTTTGAGTGGGTTATCTCACCGCTGAGTGAACAAGATAGGCAACAACTGAGTGAAATGCGCGATCAAGTCAGCGCCCCTTATCAGCATAAGAAAACCCGTTTTAAATCGATAGATTGCTCGATTATGGAGCTTGCCGATGACATTGCTTACGGAGTGCATGATTTAGAAGATGCAATTGTGCTTGGTTTAGTCACCAAAGCGCAGTGGCAGCAAGCAGCGGAAATCCCACTGCTTAACAGTGGCGACGCTTGGTTTGCAGAGCATGCTCATACGCTCACTGACATGCTATTTTCCGGCCAGCATCATATTCGTAAAGATGCGATAGGCGGCATGGTCAACGCGCTATTAACCAGTATCAGCATTCATCCGGTCGATCATCCATTTGCAAGCCCATTGCTGGCGTTTAATGCTTATCTACAGCCAGCGATGGCCGATGCGTTGGAAGTCTTAAAGTCATTTGTCAGCCAATATGTCATTCAAGTGCCACAAGTTCAGCGTTTTGAATATAAAGGCCAACAAATTATTATGGATTTGTTTGAAGCGCTGGCCGCCGACCCTGAACGTTTATTGCCTCATGGAACACAAGAAAAATGGCAAAGCGCAGAGCAGCACCTCGGTGGTGGGATGCGGGTGATTTGTGACTATATTGCCGCCATGACCGACGGCTATGCACAACGGATGCATCAAGAGCTGTTTTCCGCCCATAGCTTGTGAGTTCGGCGTTTTTATTGATCTTGAAGATAGTGCTTAGCAAAAATCTCTGGCGGCATGTGCTGAATCTGGGTATCGATCATCTGTGAAAACACCGTCAGTAGTGGTGAATAATCCTGCTCTGGTTGCGCCAACTGCAATAGGTGGTAACCCGCTTCAACGGTCGATAAGCTATTTTCACTGGGCGCTTTACGAATCCGGTAATTACCTTCGAGATCCGTGGGCAAATGCAAACACGGTAACGCGTGCAAATTGGTCGATAGCTGCCACATTTTATACGCTTTCTTCCAAGTACCATCGAGTAAAATGACCCGTAGTTTATGAGACCGACCAACCCATGGTTTGCTTGAAGCGCAGATTGATTGCTGGCTAGGATACAACACCATATGCTGTACCTTTTCCTCAGCCAATAGACAATTAAGCTCGGGGTGTGTCGTGAAATCCTCGCCGATCAATAAACGGCTATTAGGGAGCGATAAGGCTAAAATGCGCGCGGTGCCTAATGGGCGATTCTGCTCGGTAGGATGCTGGAGTATGATAAGCTCAATGGCTGAATCTAAACGCACGATAGCCGAACAAAAACAAACTTTATGAGCTTTACCACATTGAGAACAATATCGAGACATAGCGTGAATATCTACCTAGGGTTAATTTTGCTGAGCTTAGCCTGTTTCGGCTTGCAATTCCCGCCTTTTTCCGAGCTCAGCGCTTGGCAACTAACGTCGATTGAGCAGGGACAGTGGTGGCGGATCCTAACAGGAAATTTCACTCATACCAACTTTGCTCATTTAGGTATGAACCTTGCGGGTCTCTGGGTCATCGTCCTTTTATTTATGCCTAGCATCAAGTCACTATTCTTCGCCTTAATTATGCTGAGTTTATCGGTCGGGATAAGTATTTTTTTTACCGAGATGACGCTGTATGTCGGCTTGTCTGGCGTATTGCACGGTTTGTTTGCTTACTTTGCTCTACTAGAGTGGCTAAACGGCCGCCGCAGTAGCTTATGGCTAGTGCTTGGCGTCATCGCTAAAGTCGCTTGGGAGCAGTGGTTCGGAGCGTCCATGATGACCGCTGAATTGATTCAAGCCCGAGTCGCCACCGAAGCCCATTTAGCAGGCACCCTAGGTGGACTGACGTTAGGTTTGATTCAGTTTCTGCTGATAAAAAAACGCCGCAACTTAAGTCGCGGCGCGGATTAGAAAACCAAGTTCTCTTTATATTACATCAAAGGACGCTGCCCACGGCTGAGCAATTTCAGCAGTACCGCATCCGCTGCTTGACTGGCCGTTCCGGCGAGCTTATCGGCAAGCTTTTTCTTACGCACATAACGCACCGCAAGAACCGTTTTTTCCTTGCATGCGTTGACGATCAAATCATCTGAAGTGGCAATCTCATCCACTAAGCCTAATGCTTTGGCTTGACTGCCAAACCAATGCTCACCAGTGGCAACTTTGTCTAGATCAAGTGCTGGGCGGTGGTCACGGATAAAGTCTTTAAACAAACCATGGGTTTCTTCCAGCTCTTGCTTAAATTTCTCACGAGCTTTATCGGTGTTTTCACCAAACATCGTCAAGGTTCGTTTGTATTCGCCAGCAGTAAGCTGTTCAAATTCAATATCATTGCGTTTAAGTAATTTATGAAAATTAGGGATTTGAGCAATAACCCCAATTGACCCGACAATTGCGAACGGCGCGGCAACAATTTTATCGGCGATACAAGCCATCATATAACCGCCACTGGCAGCCACTTTATCGACGGCAATCGTCAAAGGAAGCTGAGCGGCTTTGAGACGATCAAGCTGTGATGAGGCCAGTCCATAACCATGTACCATGCCACCACCGGTTTCTAACCGAACCAGCACTTCATCGCCTGGTTGAGCCACGGCCAAAATTGCGGTCACTTCTTCACGTAATGAACTGACTTCTTTGGCGTCAATACTGCCATGAAAATCGAGCACGAATAGATGCGGCTCGCGTTTAGAGTCTAGCTCACCCTCTTTCTCTGCCTGTTTGAGTGCTTTTTGCTTGGCTTTTTTCTGCTCTTTTTCCGTTTTCTTCTCTGCTTTATCGCGTGCTTTCAAAAACGC
Organism: Vibrio sp. 2017_1457_13; assembly: GCF_030851525.1. Classification (NCBI taxonomy): domain Bacteria; kingdom Pseudomonadati; phylum Pseudomonadota; class Gammaproteobacteria; order Vibrionales; family Vibrionaceae; genus Vibrio; species Vibrio sp. 2017_1457_13. Next base: position 10,382 of record NZ_VHTA01000001.1, on the reverse strand, counting down.
TTCATCATGCAGATAAGATTCTAAACGCTCTACGGTTGCTTTATGTTGCTCGGTTAAGTCGGTGATTTCTAGCTCGCCTTTATTGGCGCCTGATTTACCACCACCCGATTTTATCATCACCAAGATCACGACTAACGCCACCAACACCGTCACAATCTTGGCTAGAAACAGCCCGTAATCTAATAAAAATTCCAAAGTGCTCATCCTCTTTAATACGAATTGGTGTATTGTAACCACCTTGTCACAAAGACTTAAAGTAAAACCTCATCTCGGACGGTTGAACTGCCAAAGTTGGATTAGATTCGAGATTATAACCAAAAGGAATCTGACGTGAATTACTCTGTTGCTGTTGATGCTTTACAAGATAAGGTTATTTTAGTCACCGGTGCCAGTGATGGTATCGGCAAACAAGCGGCTCTCACTTATGCAGCTCATGGCGCAACGGTCATTTTGCTAGGCCGCAGCACAGAAAAACTGCAACAAACCTACGCTGAAATTGTTAGTGCTGGATACCCTGAAGCCCTAGTGATCGCCTTAGATATGCAAAAGGCCAGCAGATACGATTACCAAACCTTGATCCACGATATAGAGCAGCAATGTGGTCAACTGGATGGGTTATTGCATAGCGCTGGGTTATTAGGCGAAATCAGCCCCTTTGAAGCGATTACAGAACACACTTATGATCAGGTGATGCAAGTCAATGTCAAAGCTCAATTATTGCTTACTCAAGCCGCTTTACCTTTGATTAAGCGCTCGCCACAAGGTCGAATCGTATTTACCAGCTCGACGGTCGGTCACAGTGGCCGTTCAGGTTGGGCCAGCTATTCTATTTCAAAATTTGCTACTGAAGGGATGATGCAGATCCTCGCCGATGAGCTACGTGATACCCCATTACGAGTCAACGCGATTAATCCTGGTGGAACACGCACCGCAATGCGCGCCAAGGCGTATCCACAAGAAGATGCTAACCGCTTGAAAACGCCGCAAGAGATCATGCCGCTTTATCTCTATTTAATGGCCAGAGAGAGCCAACACGTGCATGGCCAATGTATTGACGCACAACCGAAATAATCCACTTCAAACACATTCATTCGGAAAATAGAAACCCCGTCGCTAATTCGATATCAACGACGGGGTTTTTAGTCATTCATTATGCGCTGATCATAAGGTATCACGTAATCGGTCTTGTACCGCTTGCACCAGTAAATCAGGCTGGAATTTGGAGATGAATTTATCACAACCGACCTTTTGTACCATCGCCTCATTAAAGCTACCACTGAGTGAGGTATTCAGCGTAATGTACAAACTCGCCATGCGCGGGTCGTTACGCACTTCATAAGTAAGCTTATAACCATCCATTTCTGGCATTTCGGCATCGGTGATCATCATCAACAGCTCTTGATTGATATCTTTACCTTCATCACACCATGATTTTAGTAACTTCAAGGCTTCTAAACCATCCCAACACTCGATAATATTTAAGCCAAGTTGAGATAAAGTATCTTTAATTTGCTTACGGGCGGTGGAAGAGTCGTCAACAATCAAAATGTTACGCCCAACCATTTCACCTAATATGTCATGATCTAACACATGTTCAGAAATCGATACATCATAGTCGATGATTTCAGCGAGCACTTTTTCTACGTCAATCACTTCAACAATATGGTTTTGATTTTGCTCTTTAATGTGCGTAATCGCGGTCAGGTAGTTTGAACGCCCAACCGACTTTGGTGGTGGCTGAATCTCGGTCCATGCGGTATTAATGATATTGCGTACCTGACCAACCAAAAAACCCTGCACGGTACGGTTGTATTCGGTAATGATTAAGTTGTGCTCTTGATTGTCCAGCTTGGTTTCAGGAAAACCAATCGCTCGACGAAGATCAATGATCGGAACCGCAACACCTCGTAGAGAAGCAACCCCCATAATGTTCGGATGAGAACCGGGCATTTTAGTCGTTGGCGGTACCTTGATTACTTCACGTACCTTAAATACGTTGATCGCAAAAATCTGTCGACTATTTAAACTAAACAGCAACAGTTCTAGGCGGTTCTCTCCCACCAAATTGGTACGCTGATCGACCGTATTTAAGATACTCGACATAGAAAATCCCGCTAATAGAAAAGCACCATCGTTTACAGTATATACCTAAATTTCTGTGAGGCACTTGGGTAGATCATTAATTTAGGCGAACAATGTAAACTGTCGTGCAAAAAAAACGAAGAAAAATTATCCTTCAACCACTTTCATTAATAATAAACCATCGTAGAGCGCTTGCTTGATTAACGCCGCTCCTGGCATTGTGGCTTGTTTATAAAAACGGGATTCAACCAACTGCAGATGTTGGTGATAGGCAGGAAGGCTTTGCTCTTCAATACAGCGCTGAATCGCAGGATACAACACCGTTTTTGCTTGATTCATCACCCCACCAATTAACACTTTGTCAGGGTTAAACAAATTGATCACTATCGCAATCGCAGCGCCTAAATAACGTCCGAGTTGCTCAATCACGTCTACGGCGAGCGGATCACCATTGGCAGCCGCCAAGCAAACGTCCTCAATCGAAATCGTCTCTTGTCCGGCTAATGACGACGGTTCTCCTTGAGCAATTCGTAACGACACCTGATCGCGAATCGCCTGCGAGCTCGCCACCGTTTCAAGACAGCCAATATTACCGCAATGACAGCGTTTACCTTGAGGATCAATTTGAATGTGCCCAAGCTCACCAATATTGCCATAACGACCTTGTAATACTCGCCCATCAACGATAATCCCGGCCCCTAATCCGTGGTGAATAGAAATCAATATCGAATTATCGACATCTTGAGAGTGACCGAATAATTTTTCTGCCAAGGCCCAAGCTCGAGTATCATTCGCAACAAATACCGGCAACCCAGTAGCTTTATAAATCTCAGGACCTAACGCCAAGTTTTTCACATTATAATGGGGCATTTGTAATACCATGCCCTGCTGTGAATTAACTAAGCCCGGCAGAGTAATCGCAATGCTTGTCACCCGATCTAATTGGGCGGCGTAGGTTTGAAAAAACTCTTCTATTTCAAATAATAATCGCGCCAAAACATCATCTTGATCGATTTCATGAATATCAATTTTGGTGTCAATCAATACCTCACCACCCAACTCATGCAACGCAATCGTCAGATAGCCTCGTCCCAAGCGCATGGAAAGAAATTGCCAGCCTTGATTATTGGTTTGCAGACCAACGGCAGGTCTGCCACGACTGATCGCTTCTTGAACCGTCGTTTCATGGATCAAGTGGGCATCAATTAATTCGCGAGTAATTTTAGTAATACTTGCCGGAGCTAATTCACTCTCTTTAGAAAGGTCAATGCGCGATATAGGGCCTTTTTGATCTATCAATTTATATACACGACCAGCATTGACCTGTTTAATATGATCAATATGGCCTGGTTGAGCCATATACATGGTGCACTCCAGATTTCAATAACCTGCCAATTTTTTTACTTTGCGAACTAATTGTGAAGCAACTTGATGTATAGCCGTGACAGCCATCACGCATATAAATTTGAGTTTGTGTTTTTAACCCCAAAACCACAGATTTCACCACCAAAAGACCCAAGATGGGTGTTGGATCGAGAAATCGTCATTTTTTTTCTAAACCCTCTATTTTTAGAGACTTAGGTCTATACTGAGATCCAATAGGTTGCGCTTATTGGCCGGACTTTCAAGGAGAAAAATATGACCGCAGCGTTAAGAAGAACAAAAATTGTCGCTACACTAGGTCCATCGACGGATCAAGGTAGTGTGTTAGAAACGATTATTCGCTGTGGGGTGAATGTAGTCAGAATGAATTTTTCCCATGGCTCGGCAGATGATCACCGTTTACGAGCGGAAAAAGTTCGCGAAATTGCTCAACGATTAGGTCGACACGTAGCGATATTAGGTGACCTGCAAGGTCCTAAAATTCGAGTATCGACCTTCAAAGAAGACAAGGTTTTTCTCAATGAAGGCGACAGTTTCATTTTAGATGCCGAGCTCGGACTCGGTGAAGGCACACAGCACGCTGTGGGGATTGATTACAAAGCTTTGCCAAATGACGTTGTGGCAGAAGACATTTTATTACTCGACGATGGCAGAGTTCAGTTGCAAGTCACCGCTGTAGAAGGAAGTAAAATCCACACTACCGTTCTTATCGGCGGAGCATTATCCAATAATAAAGGCATTAATAAAAAAGGCGGTGGCCTTTCTGCTGAAGCCTTAACAGAAAAAGATAAGCGAGATATTGTGCTGGCAGCTGACATTGGCGTCGATTATTTAGCGATCTCTTTTCCACGCAATGGGAAAGATATGGATTATGCTCGGCGTTTGGCTCGCGAAGCAGGACTGAATGCAAGATTAGTGGCCAAAGTTGAGCGTGCAGAGACGGTATCTTGTGATGAAAATATCGATGATATTATTCGCGCCTCTGATGTCATTATGGTTGCGCGAGGCGACCTTGGTGTCGAAATTGGTGATCCTGAGTTAATCGCGGTGCAAAAGAAACTGATTCGTCGTTCTAAAGAGCTCAATCGCATCGTGATAACCGCAACTCAAATGATGGAGTCGATGATCACCAATCCAATGCCAACCCGAGCAGAAGTGATGGATGTCGCCAATGCCGTACTTGATGGCACTGACGCAGTCATGCTTTCAGGAGAGACCGCCGCTGGTAAATACCCAGTAGAGACCGTCAAAGCTATGGCCGAAGTCTGTGTCGGCGCAGAAAAAATGATTGAAGCCAGCCAACAAAATTATCGTATCGATCGCGCTTTCCAAACCGAAGAAGAAACAATAGCGATGTCGACCATTTATGCCGCCAATCATCTTGAAGGAGTAACAGCGATGGTCACGTTAACGGAGTCAGGGCGAACTGCGCTAATGACCTCACGCCTTAACTCGATATTACCTATCTTCGCCATGTCTCGTAATGAGCATGCTCTGAACCGTTGCGCGCTCTATCGAGGGGTAACGCCATTCTATTTTGATAGCAACCATGGTCAGGGAGCGGAGGTGGCTCAAGCCGCCCTACAAGCCCTAAAAGACAAAAAGCTCCTCGAGTTTGGCGATCTGGTGATCATTACTCAAGGTGATATTATGGATGTAGAAGGAACCACCAACTGTATGCGGATCTTGCCGGTATTTTAATCTGAGCGGTAGGTACAGGGAACGTACCTACCCGAATGACATTGAGTTTTATATGGGAAAAAGAATACCAATAAATCACTCTCCTCCTATTGATCGCCATAAAAAGGATCAATGACAGGAGGATTAGCACGCTGAGTCACGAGTCGCTTAGCCTGTTCAAAGGTTTCAATAAATCGGTAGCCAGCTTGTAGACCTAACTCGTAGTCATAAAGCAACGCTTCCTGACTACTGAGTAAGGAACTTGATTTCAGTGGCTCACTTGGCACAATTTGTAAAATAAATGCATCATCTGGTGGTATATGAAGAAAGTCACTGGTCAATGAATAGGTTTGATAATGGACCATCAACATATCTGCGAGCCCCGCATCAAATTTATTCCCTAACAGATGGCTTAACCGATAAATATTGTCGGCACCAAACAACCAACGTCCACCATTTAACACATCGAGATGTTTTTGCTCTTTCTTGAGCTGTTGCGCCTTGGCGATTTGTTGTTGAAGAAAACCACTCCAATCTTGCTTCCACTGCAACATTTTATTTTGCCAATGTTGCTGGATATGATTCACCGATTCACGTAACCATTTAACCTGAGAATCAGACTCTTGCTCTGCTAATGCATTTTGTTGGTCTTCTTCCTCTAACGTTTCAGTCCGAATGACCGTGATAAAACGTGCTTCTTGACGCCAAGCCTGTTGAACGGGGATGGATGCTGACACTCCACCATCAATATAGCAATGTTGACCTAATGAGACCTCTTGAGTATATAAGCCTGGAATCGCGCAGGTAGCGATAAGCACTTCTCGCCAATCGTCACCCAACATCGGAAAATAAGCATCGGTTAATGACTGAGCCTCCGTCACCGCAGCAAAAGCTTGGCGCTGGCCCAAGACATGTCGCCCCATGTCCAAATCTAAACGATAAGGATAATCGCTGATTTTATCGAGCGCCCAGTCTAAATTCATGTATTGTTTACGTCGAATATAACTGAATAAATGAAAAAATTGCGGATCGGTGGTTAGCTCAAGAATGAAAGCTTTACCTAAACCATGCTGACGACATAGATAGGAACAAAGATTTAACGCGCCCGCTGACGTACCATAAAATTCATCAAACGGGTCAAAATTAGACAGCATAAAAGCATCTAATACACCTGCAGTAAAAATCCCCCGCTGCCCTCCACCTTGGGCGACTAAGCTATTTTTACCAGTCAGAAACTTCGAGAGCCGAACAGTGTCGACTCTCGATTCTAGCCCTGAGACTGTTCCACTGTTCACCATAAGCAGAACCTCTAGCTTTTAATTGGCGATAGTAATTAAACCATATCCGATAAGAACAGCAAATATTGCCGCGGTAATCATTAATGCGTGTTTAAGATCGCGTTCCATACACCTCTCCTTGAGAATCACTGAATGACAACATAAGCATACACTAATCCTTTATACTGTCGTTTTTTTCCACACAAATATCAAGTGATTATCACATTTATCCTCGCAGAACGAGCAGCAAACAAAGCTTTTACTCTTAGTTATCGGAGCAGTGAGAGTCTTCACTCACTATCCTATCCTGTAGTAGGATAGATAATTGTACTTAAGGAGTATCACAATGCGACATCATGGATTGCTATTCTACCCCCAGTTTATGCTACCCCTACTATTGAGCTTACTCGCCTTCCCAGTAAAAAGTGAACTGTATGTGACGCCTTACTTTGGCTATACCTTAGGTGGCAAAGTGGAAGATCAGCAGCAACGTCACTACGACATTAAACCATCGGAAAATATCGCATTAGCCATCGAAACCCCCTTTCAAACCGGACGCATCGGTTTTTTCTATAGCCATCAATCATCACAAGTTGAACAAATCGATAATCAAGCCACCATGCATTATCTGCACTTCCAAAGTAGTATTTATTACCCTCTAGAATCCAAAAGTTCTGCGTTTATTGGTGTAGGACTGGGTGGCTCATACGCTGATGTTGACTGGGTTAATAATAAATATGGCTTCTCGTCCAGCGTGTTTGCAGGTATAGACTACAAGATTGCCTCGAACCTCATCATTACATCGCATTTCCGATGGCTTGGCACTATGGTTGACAACGATACCAGTGCTATTTGTCAACTTGAGCAAAATAATGGCTGTGTGATTGGCTTTCGCTCCAATTGGATGAATCAATTTGCTTTTAATCTAGGGCTCAGCTTACGTTTTTAAGCTATTCATCGCTGGTTAGTATGGAAAACGCTTTGTCGTCTCCCTGATTGCGAATCATAGCTATGAAGCCATTTATCTCCAACCAAATTTAACCTTACAAGATCAATCGTTACTAGAAGTACCGACCACTAACTGATGATTTTTTAGTCAAGCACTCTGTTGTTAAATACAGTTTTATCAATGGATAATGACGTTCAATAGAGCGAATTGATTCAGTTAACGACCAAAAGCACAAATATATCCCTAGATTTGTGCTTTAATAACTTGAATGCCGCTATCTATCACTAACAACAAACCGTTTACATTGTATTGCCATTTTTAAAAGTTCTCTGTAGTCTCTCAATTAATGCGCAGCTGATTATTTCAGATTACGCAAACACACATCGACAATAACAGCATAAAATTCCAATAAATAACCACATAGACCACAGGTAAATCTACGTTTTTACACACTCATGGATGATGGAACAATATTTTAACAATTAGACCTATACTCATACGATGATCTTTTCGGCAGTCTACTCTGGCAAAAGTGAGCGGTAACGGGAAGGCTTGCTTCCACATCTCAATGAATGAGTAAACAAGGTCTAATGAGGCTTCATACCTCAGGGAATGATTAAGGAGAAATAAATGAAGCGAGAACAATGGGGATCCCGTACCGGATTCATTTTAGCCGCAGTAGGTTCTGCGATTGGCCTAGGTAACATTTGGCGTTTTCCCTACATGGCTTATGAGAATGGAGGGGGCGCTTTTTTCATCCCTTATCTATTTGCCATGCTAACAGCCGGCATTCCTTTTATGATCCTTGAATTCAGTATGGGTCAAAAACATCGCGGCTCTGCACCAACGACTCTTGCCAAAATTAACACAAAATTTGAATGGCTTGGTTGGTTTCAAGTGGGTATCGCGGCAACCATTGGGGTGTACTATGTAGCCGTGATTGGCTGGGCAATCTCCTACTTCGGCATGTCATTTACCCAAAGTTGGGGAACGGATACCAATAGCTTTTTCTTTAGCGAGTACTTAGGTCTGGGTGATAACTCGCCGACTAACCTTGGATCAATTCAGTGGAAAATTGCTTTTACGATGGCGATTGCTTGGGCAATAACTTATGCGGCTATCGTTGGCGGAGTTAAATCTGGTATTGAACGTGCTTCTAAAGTCATGATGCCGGTGTTGTTTATCATGGTACTGCTGCTGATTGCACGCATGATTTTCTTACCAGGTGCATTAGATGGCGTCAACTATATGTTTGAGCCTGATTTTAGTAAGATTTGGGATGTTAAAGTCTGGGCAGCCGCTTATGGGCAAATCTTCTTTACGCTCAGTATTGGCTTTGCGATTATGCTGGCCTATTCAAGCTACCTACCACAGAAATCTGACATCACCAATAATGCTTTTATGACCGTCTTGATCAACTGCGGTTTTTCAATTCTCGCTGGTATCATGATTTTCTCAGTTCTTGGTTACATGGCTCAAGAACAAGGCAAACCGCTGACTGAAGTTGTTTCTGCTGGCGTTGGTTTAGCTTTTGTCACTATCCCTGCAGCTATTAACCTACTTCCGATCCCTTACATTCTAGGCCCGCTATTTTTCTTAGCGTTAGTGGTCGCTGGACTAAGCTCACACATCTCGATCTTAGAAGCCGTCACCTCCGCGGTGATTGACAAACTGGGTTGGAGTCGTAAAAAAGCAGCTAATATCGTTATCGGCTCAGGCTTTATTATTTCTATGGCATTTGCGACCAATGGCGGTTTACTGTTGCTCGATTTAGTCGACCACTTTGCGAACAATGTCGGCATTATGGCGAGTTGCCTAGTTGAACTCATTCTCATGACTTGGTTGCTGAAAATTTCCGACGTGCGTAAATATGTTAACTCCATTTCTGATTTTACGATTGGAGTATGGTTTGATATTTGTTTGCGCTTTGTCTCCCCAGTCGTTTTGGCGATCATTGTCGTAACTAAATTACGTGCACTGCTCACTGAAGGGTATGGCGGCTATGATCTGACCCTAGGCTGGACCATTATTATCGCGTTACTGGCGCTAGGTGCCATCGTTAATCTAACTAATCGCAAGGAAGCAAACTAATGACTACAGGTGCAATTATCATGATGATTATCGGCCTCGGACTCACTTGGGGCGGTGCAGCCATCTGCATTAAAAAAGCCATGGCGAAACAAGAAGAGTAATCTCCTCTTAATTAAGGCCACGAGCAGCTAATCTGCCGTGGCCTTATTGATTTTAGAAGCGATAAGTAACCCCTAGCGCCGCGCCCAGTTGCAAATTGATGCCTGAATGGAGGTTTAACTCTGGATGAACTTGACCATAGACATCAATATTACTGTTAATTGGCCAGTTAACCCCTAATGGTACGCGCGGACCAAAATCACCATCCCATTCTCCCCAAGCACCAATCCCAACGTACCAATCCAAAGGAACGTCAGCTCGTTCAAAATTGCCACGGCGCATCAAATAATCAAAAGCGGCGCCTTCATTACCAAGAATAAAACGATATTGCTCATCAACCTCAATGACTGCACTCAACTGCTTATCTACGGCCATACCCACTTTTAAACTCGGCTCTTGTTGTGCATAAACACTTACTGGTACGCTGAATAACATCGCCACTGCAGCTATTTTTTTCATAAGTCACTTATCCTATATCGTCTGGTATTTACTCAAATTTCTAAGATTGAGAAATAAACTCCCCAATGATGTCCAATTGCAGCAAAGTCGGCTCCGCCAGAAGAAAGAATAAACATGACATGAAGAATCCAACCAAGTGTAAAATAAAATCAAAGGAAATAACGGCAGTCTAACGAGGAGTGTACTGAGCAATGTCAGCAAAGAGGTAAAGATAGGTTAAGATAGAGTATAGGTACAGGGCGTCCGCATGAATGGTTAGAATTTAGCCGCCAACTTAAATCCAGCTAACAAGACTTGCTCCAAGAAGCCGGGGTTCATCATGCAACGCTTCTGCTTCATTGGCACACTAATTTTGGTTGGCT